>NZ_JBFAPE010000037.1:0-51174 GCF_040675615.1 Streptomyces sp. NPDC049585
CCACCGGATGGGATGATCACGCAAAGCAGGACTCCAGCGCGCACCGGTCGCTGCCGGTTGGGCGGTTTCACCGCTCCGCCGGCCTATGCGGCATGGAGGCCGGGACGGCCCCTGAGGAGTGAACGGCCAGGCGCTCGTGGATCAGGCGGGCGAAGTGGGTCAGGGTGCGTCCGGTGCCCATGAGTTCACTCGGCGGGATGTGGATGCCGAAGTATTCGCGTGCCTGGAGGATGAACTCGGCGCCCATGAGGGAGTCGACGCCGAAGTCCTCCAGGTTGCGGTCGGGGTCCAGTTCGCAGGGATCGATGTGCAAAACGCCGGCCAGGTGGCGGGTCAGGGCTTCGGTGATGGCACGAACGGCTTCCTCGGGGGTCATCCCGGCCAGGGCGCGCAGCAGTTCCTCACGACTCTCGTCCGCTTCCGCGGCACCGGCGGGGACGAGCGCACTGTAGCGGGGGCTGCCCAGGGCGGGCAGCAGGCGACGGGCGCGGGTCCAACGGTAGCGGCCGACGCCGGCGACGTCGGTGCCGGTGGCGACGAGGTGGTCGGCGGCGGTGAACGCCTCGGCGGGGGTGACGGGTTCGAAGCCGAGACCGGTCATGGTGGCCGCCAGGTTGCTGCGGGCGACGTATCCGGTGCCGGCGATCGGACCCCAGGCGATCGCGGTGGCGGGGCGTCCGGCGCGGTGCCGGGCGCGGGCGAGGGCCTCCAGGTAGGCGTTGGCGGCGACGTAGGGGGCCTGCGCGAGGTTGCCGGTGGCCGCGGTGACCGAGGAGTAGAGAAGGAACAGGTCGAGGTCGCGGTCGGCGGTGAGGCGGTCGAGAACGTCCGCCCCCGCGGCCTTGGGGGCGAACACGGCGGCGAAGCGGTCGTCCGTGAGGTCGGCCAGTGGGGCGTCGTCCAGGTGCATGGCGCAGTGGACCACGCCGCGCAGCCGATGGCCGCCGCCGTCCACAGCGGCGATCACCCGGCTCACGGCCGTCTCGTCGGTGACGTCGGCGGCGTACGCGGTGGCCACCACCCCTCGCGCGGCGAGGCGTTCGAGAACGCCGGCGGCCTCGGGTGCACCGGCTCCGCGGCGGCTCAGCAGGGCAAGGTGGCGGGCGCCCCGGTCGGCGAGCCAGTCGGCGGTGGCGGCACCGAAGCCGCCGAGCCCGCCGGTGATCAGGTAGGTGCCCTCCGGGTCCAGCGCGGGGACGGCGAGGGCGGGTTCGACCGGGACCGGTTCGTCCAGCGGGTCGAAGGCGACGACGACCTTGCCGACGTGGCGGGAGTGCTGGAGGAGCCGGAAGGCCTCGTCGACGCGGGCCGGGGGGTGAAGGGTGTGCGGGAGGGGCCGGTAGCGGCCGGTGGCCACGCGCATCGCGGTGTCGAGCATCAGGCGGGGCCCGCGCACGGGGTCGAAGACGATGCTGTCGAGGTTGAAGCCGATGAAGGTGATGCTTCGATTGAACGGGCGCAGCAGGAGTGGGTTGTTGAGGAAGATGTCGCGTTTGCCGAGTTCGATGAAGCGGCCGTTGGGCCGCAGCAGTTCCAGGCTCCGGGCGATGGCCTCGCCGCTGAGGGAGTTGACGACGATGTCGACGCCCTTGCCGTCGGTCAGTTCCCGCACGCGCGGGACGAAGTCGAGGCTGCGGGAGTCCAGGACGTGCTCGACGCCGAGCGTGCGCAGCAGGTCGCGTTTGGTCTCGGTGCCTGCTGTGGCGATCACCTGCAGGCCCAGGTCGCGGGCGCATTGGAGGGCGGCCAGCCCGACGGCTCCGGCTCCGCCGTGGAGCAGCAGCATCTCGCCGGGCATGGGCCTGGCCTCGTCGACCAGGGTGCGGTGGACGGTGAGGAAGGCGACCGGCATGGTGGCGGCCTCGGCGTAGCTCATGCCGTCGGGGATGGGGCCGACGCTGGATTCGTGTGTGACGGTGTGCGAGGCCAGTGCTGCGGCCATCAGTCCGCTGACGCGGTCGCCGACCTGGTAGGCGCTGACGCCGGGGCCGAGGGCGGTGACGATGCCTGCTCCGTCGGTTCCCAGGCCGCGGCTGAGCGGGGTGCCTTCGACGGCCTCGGGCGGCAGCAGTCCGTTGGCCCGCATCGGGTCGCGGTAGTTGAGCGCGACGGCTCGCACCTGGATCACGATCTCGCCGGGCCCCGGTCGCGGCGGTTCCGTTTGCCGCCACACGAGCCTGCGGGAGAAGCCCGGGTCCCGTACCTCCAGGACGAAGGGTGTACTCGCGGGGGCGGGGGCGGGCTGGTCGGCCGGGCGCTGGGTCTCGCGGGGGACGAAGCGGCCGCCGCGGGTGAGGACGATCTCGTCCTCGTCGCCGGGTGCGAGCAGGTCCCGGGCCAGGCGCCGGGCGTCGGCGGCCGGGTCGCCGCTGCGGTCCAGGGAGATCCGGCGCAGGTGCAGGTCGGGGCATTCATTGGCCACAGTGCGTGCCGCCGCCCAGGTGGCTGCGTCGAGGGGGTGGGCGGGGCGCTCGGGGGCAGGGAACAGGCCGGTGGGCCGGGTGACCAGCCACACCTGTGGGCGGGTCTCCTGCGTGCGTCCGGCGAGGGCTGCGGCCAGGGCTCGCAGGACGGCCGCGCGGTACGTCGTCCGGGCGACGGCCCCTGCGGGGACGCCGGGGCTCTCCGGCGTGCTCAGCAGGAGGACGACGCCACCGGGTCCGGCGGGCAGCGCAGCCCCCCAGGCCGAGCAGTCGCAGGTCGCGGTGATGATGTCCGCGGTGCCCATGAGGCCGGCGAGTGCCTGCGCAGTGGGCATCTCGTCGGCCGTCTCGGTGGCCACGGTCCAGGTGGTGCCCGGCTGCGGCGCGGGCAGCTCGGGTTCGGCGGTGGGGAGGCGGTCGGCGGCGGCGAGGAGGACGCAGCGGCTGCCGGTGCCCGTCTGCACGGTGCCGGTGAAGCCGCACTGTTCCAGGAGGGATACCCACCGGTCCCTGGGCAGCAGCACGGTATCGGGGCGCAGCGTGCGATCGTGGCGCTGCCAGAATTCCTCGGTGCTGCCGAGGAGGAGGGCGCGGTGCTGTGCGTCGTGCGATTCGACGGCGAGCAGGTGTCCGCCGGGGGCGAGCAGGGCGTGTACGCGGTGCAGCGCCTGGGCCAGGTCAGTGGTGGTGTGCAGGGTGTCGTCGGCGACGATCAGGTCGAATGCGCCGTCGTGGAAGCCCTGGGCCGTGGGGTCGGTGTCCGGGTCGAGGGTGCGGTAGTCGACGAAGTCGTGGGCGGCGAAGCGGTGTCCGGCGGCGGCGAGGGCGCTCTCGGACCTGTCGGTGCAGGTGTAGCGGGTGCGGTCCACCGGCAACACGGGCAACAGGACCGCGGTGAGGGCGTGGGGTGCGGCGCCGAGTTCCAGGACGCGCAGGGGGCGGTCGTCGGGCCAGCGACGGACGATCTCGCCGAGCAGGCTCTGGGCGAGACGCTGGGTGAAGCGGTGGACGGGCGCGGCGGCGTACATCTGCTCGTACGTCGTGGCACCGGTCTCCAGCATGTCCTGCGTACCCGGGGTGTCGCGCAGCGTTCGGGGCAGGTGGCGCAGGTGGGCGTTGAGGTGGAGGGTCTCGGCGACGAAGGCCGGGTGGTCCTCGGCCAGTGCCGTGAGGAGTTCTGCGGGCCGCAGTGCGGTGCCGGTCAGCTGCCAGCGTTCGCCGTCGACGGCGCGGGCGAGTCGGTGCCGGGCGAGCAGGGGCAGCATCAGCCGTACCAGGCGCCGGTGGCGGGGCTGGAGCCCGCCGTGGACGAGGTCGGGCAGGGCGAACGTCGCGGAGACGTCGTCGAGCAGTCCGGCCAGGGCCGCGGCCCAGCAGTGGGCCGCGGCTTCGTCGACGGCGGCATGGAAGCGTTCGTGTCCGCTTGTCCGAAGGTCGTCGTGCAGCCGGGCGGTCACGTCGTGGACGGCGTTCGCCAGGTCGGCGGGGGGCGGCAGCGGTGAGGGGGCTGCCGGGACCGCGGGGTGCGGTGCGGCGCGCAGGACGGTGCGCTGGACGGTCAGCGGGGTCCGGTCGGTGTTGTACGCGCGCCGGGTGCGGAACCCCTCGATCTCCGCGGTGACGGTGCCGTCGGCGTCGGCGTAGGTGACGTCCCAGCAGAACTCGGTCTCGGTGTGGCTGCGCTGGTAGAGGTGTACGACGCCGCGCGGGGACGGAGTGCGCCACACCCGCACCGCGTCGAAGGTCGACGGCAGGTAGGCGCGGCCGGCCCGCATGTGCTCCTCCACCAGGGCGACGGTGGCCTGGAAGGGGCCGTCGAGGAGGACCGGGTGCACGGTGTAGTCCTCGCCCGGGTGCTCGTTGCGGTAGTCGGCCAGCAGCTCGGTCGCGCCGACGTGCAGTTCGTGCAGCAGTTGGAAGGCGGGGCCGACGTCGAGGCCGACGCTGTGGCAGGTCCGGTAGAAGTCCGGGCCGCTGACGGTCCGGGGGCAGCGGGCGCGGATGGCGTCGGGGTCGATGGGGGCGGGGGCCGTGCCGAGCAGCGTGCGGGCCTGGGCGCGGACGACGGGGTGGCAGGCGGTGCCGCGGCCTTCGCTGCTGCTGATGGTCAGTGCGCCGTCCTCGAGGGTGACGGCGGTCTGCAGCCGGGCGGGGCCGGGGTCGGGCCAGGCGATCGGCAGCGGGCTGGCGATGCCCAGGTGCCGTACTTCCACCGGCCTCTCCAGCGCCCGCCGTCCGGCCGAGAGTGCCATTTCGACGTACGCGGCGGCGGGCATGAGCACGGATCCGGCGATCCTGTGGTCGCCCATCCAGGGCACCAGCTGGGGTTCGATGGAGCCTTCCCACAGTGGGTGTGGTGCCGGGAGGCGCTCGCCCAGGAGCGGGTGGTCGAGGAGTCCGGTGCCGCTGGTGCGCACGACCGCGTCGTTGGGGGTGCCGAGCCAGTGGCGTTCGCGCTGCCAGGAGTAGGCCGGGAGGTCGCTCACCCGGCCCGGGTGAGGGAAGTACGTCCGCCAGTCGACGGCTGCGCCCGCGGCGAGCAGGGCGGCGACGGCGGCGGTGGTCTCGCGCGGGCCGTCGCCGTCGCGGTGCAGGGTGGGGATGTAGGTGGCTTCGGTGCGTTTGAGGTAGGGGCGCAGCACGGGGTGCGGGCCGATCTCGACGAGGATGTCGGCGTGGTCGGCGAGGATGCGGGTGACGGCTTGGTGGAAACGGACCGGTTCGCGGACGTTGCGCCACCAGTAGTCGGCGGTCAGGGCTTCGCCGGGCAGTGCCGTGCCGGTGACGGTGGAGAGGAAGGGGATGCGGGTGGCGGTGGGTTCCAGTGTGGCCAGTGCGGTGCGCAGGGGGCCGGCGACGGGATCCATGGCTCGGCTGTGGAAGGCGTAGTCGAGGTCGAGTTCGCGGAAGAAGACGTCGCGGGCGATCAGTTCCGCTCCGAGGGCGGCCAGGGCTTGCGCACGGCCGGCGATGGTGACGTCGCGGTCGCTGTTGATTCCGGCGATATCCAGCCCGTCGGCGTACGGGAGGAGTTCCTCCCGGGCCGCGTGCTCGGGCAGGCCGACGGCGGCCATCCGTCCGGTGCCGGCGGTGGTGCCCTGGGTACGGCTGCGTTCGGCGACCACGCGGGCTGCCTGTTCCAGGGTCAGGGCCCCTGCGGTGTGAGCGGCGGCCACTTCGCCGACGCTGTGTCCGGCGACGGCCGCCGGGTGCACACCGTGGGCGGCCAGGACGGCGACCAGGCCCACCTGTACGGCGAACAGGGCGGGCTGGGCGATCTCGGTGCGCTGCCAGCGGGCTGCGTCCGGCTCGGCGAGTTCCTTCGCCACCGACCAGCGCAGGTGCGGTGCGAGGGCGGCATCGGCCTGTTCGACGGCCGTGCGGAAGACCGGGTCGGCGGCCAGGAGGTCGGCGGCCATGCCGGGCCATTGGGAGGCGTTGCCGGAGAAGACGTAGGCCACCGTGTCGCGGTCGGCCTTGCGGGAGCGGGCTCCGTGGGCGGGTTCGTCGGCGAGGAGCCGCTCGAGCCGGTCGGCGGCCTCCTGGGGGCTGCCGGCCAGGACGGCGGCGCGGTGGGGGTGGGCGCTGCGGCGTCGGGTGGTGGTGTGGGCGAGGTCGTAGAACTCCTCGGGTGCCGCGTCCCGGAGGTGTGCCGCGACGCGGGCGGACAGTTCGCGCAGCGCTTTGGCCGAGCGGGCGGAGACCACCACGGGCAGGGTGCCGGCGGGGTGGTCCTCCCGGCGGGGCGGGGCCGGTGGCGTGACGAGGACGGCGTGGCCGTTGGCTCCGCCGAAGCCGAAGGAGTTGACGCCGACGGCCGCCCGCTTGGGGCGTGGGAGTTCGACGGGTTCGACGGTGGGTGCGAGGCCGAGGCCGGTGAAGTCGATGTCGGGGTTGAGCGGCCGGGCGTGCAGCGTGGCGGGGGCCGTGCCATGCCGCAGGACGAGGATGGCCTTGAACAGGCTCGGCATGGCGGAAGCCGGTTCCAGGTGACCCAGGTTGGACTTGACGGAGCCGATCGGCAGGGGTCCGACCGTGCGGCGCCGGCCCAGGGCTCGTCCGATCGCCCGGGCCTCGGCCGGGTCGCCTGCGAGGGTGCCGGTGCCATGGGCCTCGAAGTACACCAGCTCGTCCGGTGCCACGCCCGCCTGTTCGTAGACGCTGCGCAGGAGGGCCTCCTGCGCGGCGGGGCTGGGAAGGGCCAGGCCCTGGGTGCGGCCGTCGCAGTTGGTGCCCGTGCCGGCGATCACTGCGTGGATGCGGTCGCCGTCGGCCAGGGCGTCGGCGAGCCGTTTGAGGACGGCCACTCCCCCGCCCTCGGCCCGGACGAATCCGTCGGCCGCGGCGGAGAAGGCTGCACAGTGTCCGCTGGGTGAGAGCATGCCCGCGTGCGAGAAACCCGCGTAGGCGTAGGGGTTTGCCAGTACGTTGATGCCGCCGGCGAGGGCGGTACGGCTGGTGCCGTCCAGCAGGGTTCGGCAGGCGCGGTCGAGGGCCACGAGTGCCGAGGAGCAGGCGGTGTCGATCGCCATGCTCGGTCCGTGCAGGTCGAAGCAGTACGAGAGGCGGTTCGCGGTGATGGACAGCGTGGAACCGCTCATCGTGTAGGGGTTGGCGTACTTCTCGATCGTCCCCTGGATCGTGCCGTAGCTCGGGTCGGAGACGCCGATGTAGACGCAGGTGTCCGATCCGGCGAGCGACTCGGCGGGGATGCCGGCGTCGTCGAGGGCTTCCGCGGCCATTTCCAGCAGCAGGCGCTGCTGGGGGTCCATGGCCTCGGCTTCTTTCGGGGCGATGCCGAAGTAGGCGGCGTCGAAGGTCGCCACGTCGTCGAGG
This sequence comes from Streptomyces sp. NPDC049585, assembly GCF_040675615.1. Lineage (NCBI taxonomy): Bacteria > Bacillati > Actinomycetota > Actinomycetes > Kitasatosporales > Streptomycetaceae > Streptomyces > Streptomyces sp. NPDC049585. The sequence continues at coordinate 7,260 of NZ_JBFAPE010000037.1, forward strand.
AAGCCGCCGGCCGCCGTGTAGCTGCGGCAGGCGCGCAGGCCTCCGGGGTCCACGAAGCGGTTCTTGTCGAAACGGTCCGGCGGGACCTCGCCGACCATGTCCCGGCCTTCGGCGAGGACCTCCCACAGCTCTCGCAGGTCCGAGATACCGCCGGGCAGCCGGCAGCCTGCACCCACGACGGCCACCGCACGGTCGTTGCATTCCATCGTCGGCCCCCGTCCGGTTCTTCAACGCAGCCTGTCGCGGTGCCGGTTGTCATCCCTACCCTCGCCGAGGGCCGGTCAGCGTGGACGGAACGGGCCGATTGCGGGGTAATCTCCCCTGAAAGGGGGGAAGATGTGGACACTTGGTGATTGTTCTCCGCTGACCGGATCCTGCCAGTGCCACCGCCGTACGGTGTTGTGGTGCTGCCTCCCCGCCGCGCCCGGCTGCTGTCGAATGCCGTGCATCTGCCGCCGCAGTACCGGACCATGGAACAGGTCCGGGCGGGCATGGTCGCGGCGGGCAGTCCCTTCGTTCCGCCGCCCGGCACGCTGGAGAATCTCACCGGTGTCCGGGGCGTGCACGTCAGGTCCGACGACGTGCAGGCGTCCGACCTGGCGGTGGCGGCCGCCGTCAAGGCGCTGGAGACGGCGGGGGCGAGCATCGGCGAGGTGGATCTGCTGCTGTTCGCCTCCACGTCCCAGGACCTCGTCGAGCCCGCCACCGGGCACATCGTGGCAGCGAAACTCGGTGCCACCTGCCCGGTGTTCGATGTGAAGAACGCCTGCAACAGCGTGCTCAACGCCGTGGAGACGGCCGCAGCCTTCATCGAGACCGGGCGGCACCGCACCGTGCTCGTCGCCTGTGGGGAGACGACGACGCTCACCACCCGATGGCACGTGCCCGATCACGAGACCTTCATGCGCCACCTGCCCGGCTACACCGTCTCCGATGCCGGGGCCGCCCTGCTGCTGGCCGCCGGGCCCGCGGGCCCGGACGACCCCGGAGTCCTGCACGCGGTGTTCGCCGCCGACTCCTCCGCTTGGGAGGCGTGCACCGTGCTGTCCGGGGGCTCGATGTATCCGCGTTCCACGGACGACGACCACTGCTGCCTCCGGCTCAACGAGAACCAGCTGTCCCGGACCGGCCGCGAGATAGCCCGGTTGGTAGTGGAGTACGCGCCGGAGGAAATGGCCCTGGTGCGAGAGAGCGCGTTCGTCGCCGTCCACCAGATCTCCATGCCGCAGTTCCACGAGGCCTGCACCCTGCTCGGGCTGCCGAGGAGCCGGTTCCTGGCCACGGTGGACCGGTACGGCAACGCGGCCTCCGCGTCCCTGCCGCTGCAGCTGGCCCTGGCACAGCAGTCCGACCGCGTCATGCCCGGCGACGTGGTCGCCCTCGTCGGTCTGGCCAGCGGGTTCAGCATGGGGCTGGTGCTGATCCGGCTGTGACGGCGGACGGCACGGCCCGGCCCGGCCCGGCCCGCAAGGGAGCCACCCCGCTTGGGCCAAGGACACGAGTTCCGACCGCTGCCTGACGAGAAGCTGAGCTCCATGGCCGGGGGCCCCTTCACCTGATTGCTGAGAGTCATTCAGGTGAAGGTGAGTCATTCAGGTGGAAAGGTGAGTCCCTCAGGTGAAGGTGAGCGAACGAAGACGGGCGTCCAGCATGCGCATCAATGCACCAACCCGCCCACCGCCGCCCGGCGCCGCTGGTAAGCGTTCGAGCACCTCGACGACGGCCGGTGTTGCACGATGCACTGCTTGCTCAACGTGTTCGGAACCCATGCTCGGGTTGTCACCGGCGACGAGTTCGGCTGCTCTGGCCGCATGGGCGCCTGCTCCGAGAACATGCTTGACCTGGGTGGCCTTGGCCAGCGGATGCAGGTAGGCGGCGCCTGCCGCAGACATCGCCGCCCGAGCCGCCTCGGACGCGGCCGCAGTGTCCGCACTCTTGGCGGCCTTGAGGGCCGCCCACGCCGTGTCACGAAGAGCCTTCCCCCGCCGGCCACCCCGAGCGAACTCCCAGGCGGCACCGACAGCGTCCCGGGGCCGCGGGTCGTCCGGCTGATCGGCCTCGAATACCTCAAGCACCACTTCCGCGCACGCTGCAGCGAAAGCGGTGACCTCACGAAGGTCTTGCATACTCAGGGCGATCTCGCCCGCGTCCCCTGCCATGACTCCATCCTCGACCATTGCGTTGGACAGCAAGGGTGCCCGGCCCATCCTGTACCGGCGGGGGCGTCGAGGAACTGGAGGCGTCCTGCCGCGCCTGGCTGCATGAGACGCACCACCCGGAGGGAATCCGCTTCATTCGAAGTCGGGGCCGTCTGTGCGGGCGCGCTTGATCTCGTAGAAGCCGGGGGTGGTCGCGAGCAGGACGGCGGCATCCCACAGGCGGGCGGCGTCCTTGCCCTTGGGAGTGGGGGTCAGGACGGGGCCGTTGAACGTGACCGGGGAGCCGTCGGGGCCGGGCATGCTCAGGACCGGGGTGCCGGTCTCCGTCCCGAACAAGGCCTGGGCGCGCTCGTGGGAGGCGCTGACGGCCGCGTCGTAGGTGCCGGCGTCGGCGTATTCGATCAGCTCGGCCGGAAGACCGGCCTCCTTGAGGGCGGCGGTGACGGCTTCGATGGTGGGACCTTCGCCATGGTGGTGGAACCGGTTGCCGAGGGCGGTGTAGAGGCGGGCGACGGCCTGGTTACCGTGTTGATCGGCGACGGCGGCCAGGACACGCACCGGTCGCCGGCCCTTGGGGCCCAGCAGCTCGCGATACCGCTAGGGGGCCTGGTCGAGCTTGCCCTCGTTGAGGATGGCCAGGCTCATCACCTGCCAGCGCACCTGGACGTCACGGGCGTTTCCCACCTCGACGAGCCAGCGGGAAGTGATCCACGTCCACGGGCACAGCGGGTCGAAGTAGAAGTCCACGGTCGTGGAAGCGGGCATCGCGTGTGCTCCTTGATCACTCAGAGGGGCGGCAGCCGGCCGGGACCGGCAGTGCCGAAGGGCCATCCCGGTGCGTCGTGGCAAACCTTGCCCCTATCTTCACCCTCTTCACCATCTGCACCGCGTTCCAGCGCTGTGACCGGGGTGAAGGGCTGCTCGTAGGACAAGGGCTCCCGGGGCCGACCCGGCGCCCGTGCGGCCGACCTCACCTACGCGGGCCGTGGGAGAGCTGTGACCTGCGGGGAGGCCACTGCACGGGTCTTGAGGGGGCCAGGGGACCACTGAGGGGCGCACTGTCTCCACGTCCGATGCATCGTGGCCGTTGGTACAGCCGGGTGGGGGGAGGGGCCGGGTACGGAGGTGGCCGAGGCGCGGCTGCCGCGCGCGGTGAAGGTCTCGCTGTTTAGGGGGGATCGGAGCGTTCGCGCGCTTCCTCCTCCTTCCCCCGGACGGGTCACCAGGGCCCTGCGTCCCGTGCTGTGCGCAGCGTCGTCGGCGTGCTGGGCAGCTGTATCTCTCGGCCGGCGCATGCACCGGGCGTCACCTCGGCCTCGGGCCGGGCCGGGCCGGTACATGCCCAAGGGATTGCACTCCGGCTGGGTACGGACGAATTCGCTCCGCGGTAGAGCCCCGCATCCGAGCTACTGCCGCATGCACGACGGGTGCTGCTGATGCCTCGGCGCACATGGCCGGAAATCGACCGTCCGGTGACGGGTGGGGCGACACACGCATTGTGTACCCCTGTTCGGCAAACCTAGGGTCGATTGTTCGTGGCCGGTCAAGGCCGCATGGAGCGACTCTAGGAGCGCCAATGCACTGGCCGATACGCCGTGCGCTGACCACTGTTCTGGTCGGCGCCACCTGTACCGCTCTTCCCCTCTCCTACGCGGCGGCGCAACCCGCCGCCCATGACGCGGTGGCGGCGGTCACCGTGACACCCGTTCAGGTCGTCGATGCTCACCACCCCCTGCCTGCTCTCGGCAGCAGAGCTCCGGAGTCCGCCGAGTGGCGGGATCCGGCGCCGCTGCCACCCGCCACGTTGCATGAGCACGGTGACGAGACCGCGCAGCGAGGGGGCCTGTCCTACGCCTCCCCGGCCCAGGGCAGCGTCGCGCCCAGCGCCGTGGACCTGAGCACCTGCCGGCGCCTGTTCCCGAGCTCCGGTGAACGGATCCTCAACCACTACGAGTACTGCCACGTCACGCCCCTGGGCTACTCCGTGGTGCAGGGCGGCAAAGTGATCGGCCATGTGTCCTGGCGCCAGACCACCGCCGGTGAAGGCACCAAGGGTTCCCGGGTCATCCGGCTGGTGACCGGCATGGACGATTTCGTGCGCACCGGCACGACGACCGACGGCAAGCTCCTCATCGGCTGGGCCACCGGCGGCTACTCCGGGCCCGACGGGAGCAACAGGGCGTGCGGTGTCAATGGTTCCGGGCCACAGTTGCTCAGTGCCTGGCAGGCCGGGAAGACGGCCATCTACACCATTTCCTCGGCCGCGTCCGACGGCTACGGCCGTGACAAGGTGGCCCGCTGTGCCATCCGCTCGTCCGTGACCAATTCCGGTGGCACCGGGACGACCCTGGACAACGGGGTCCGGTTCGACTCGGCGACCTATCTGGGGGCCAACGGTGCCGGCATCTTCGACCGGGTCATGCCCGTGATGGCCGAGTACAGCGTCGCCTCCGCCCGCAATGGAGCGGTCGCCCGCCACGTCCAGCTGGCCCAGACCAACCCGGGAGCCACCTATCCGCCAGCCCCCGCCGGCCGAACGAAGTCCATCCCCGGCAGCCCCGCCTCGGGCAAGCCGCTGCACCGGCTGATGTCCACCTGGGACGCCGCGGCCACCACGGCCTACAACAACAACCGCAACGTGGTGCGCAGCACCTGTGCCCAGCTCTCGCACCAGGCGGGCGAGGAGTGCGACGAGTACCCCTTCGCCTCGTCCTGGGAGGGCGCCGGCAAGGGTGACGGCAACTTCTCGGTGAAGTACGTCGACGGCGCCCAGAACGGAAACGCCGGAACCGACCTGAACAACTGGTACGTGGCCGACCGCATCCTGCACAAGGACGCCTTCTACGTCAGCATTCGCTGAACCGTCATCGACGCCGTTCCCCTTCGGGGCCGTCCGACGGGGGACGGTGGCGCCACAGCTGGATCACGAAGCTCTCCAGGCCGGTGAACAGCGGCGGGTCCGCCGCCTCCTGCCGGGCACGCGCCTTGGGGCCGCCTCCGTACCGGTGGACGCGGACGGCGTACGAGCCGGGGCCGTCGAGCGCCATCGGCTCGCCGACCGGACCATGCGGCACGGACCAGGCCGTCACCGAACCGGAGGGCACACTGAGTACGCACTCCCCCGGTGCCTCGCCGGCTTCCGCTGGAGGGGGTGCGTCCCACAATTCCAGCCGCACGTCCGCGTCGTGCATCGTCACGGTGCTGGCCACCGTGAGCCCGCTGCCGTTGACCGCGATCCGCCGTCCCTCAAGGGCCGGTAACTCCCATGGCCGTCCGTCGAACGGCGCTGTCGCGTCGCACAGCGCGAACTGGCCTCGCTCGACCACCACCAGCTGTTCGGACGTCCGTACCACCGTCGTCATGTCGACCTCCCGCCGCCAGAGACCCCAGGGGCACACTTCTGTTGTGCGACCCGCCCACCGTAGCCCGTGCAGGGTGTCGGGGATGCCCGGCGATCTCACACCGGCCCCGGGCCCAGAGGAGGGGACGGAACGGTTCGGCAGGTCTTCTGTACGGCCGGCAATTGTCGGACCGGCTGCCCTGCTGTCACACGTGTGCCTGTCGCCTCATGTGCTGGCCTGGAGCCGTTCGCGGACGCGGACGTTGATTTCGGCAGCGAGATCCGCGGGGACTTCGGGCGAGGGAAGAGCCCTGCGCCCGGGGATGCGCGGGGGCGACATGCGTGCACCGGCCGCGGGTTGACGGGCCCGACAGGAGGTGGATTCGATGCCGACCCCGCTCTAGTCGATCCGGCCTTCGGCGTCGGCGTGCGCCAGGAGCGAGCGGAGGATCTTGTCTCCACGTGCCATCGGCCGACCAGCGTCGGTGACGCTCGTAGAAGGCTTCCACGGCCCGTACTGCCCAGGCAGGTCGCGCCAAGGTGCGCCCGTCCGCAGGCGGACGAGGATTCCGTTGATCACTGTGCGATGGTCGCTCCACCGTCCGCCCGGCAGTCCGCCGTCGGCAGCAGTGGTTTGAGCCGTGCCCACTCGGCATGTGCCAGATCGTCCCGCCCGACCTCGGACACGGTGCCCCCGTTCGCCGAGATACGCGAGCGGTTACGCGGTGATCCGCCGGGCGTACACCTCGATCTCGATCTTCATGCGGGGGTCGGCGAGGCCGCACATGAGCATGGTGGCGGCAGGTCGGACCTCGCCAAAGGCGCGACGCAGGACCGGCCAGCAGGGCTCGAAGTCGGCCCGGTCGGGCAGCAGGTAGCGCACCCGCACTACGTCGGCGAACGTGCACTTCGCTTCAGTCAGGGCGGCCTCGATGTTGCGCAGGCACTGCTCGGCCTGCTCCACCACGTCGTCAGAGATCGTCATGGTGGAGTAGTCGAATCCGGTTGTCCCGGACACATGAACCCAGTCGCCGTCGATCACGGCGCGGGCATAACCGATCTGTTCTGTCAGTGGCCTTTTTGATCTCCCCGTAGGCGGCCAGGAGTTCGCCCCGCTGGCGGCCGTGGAGCCTTCCCCGTTGGCGGCCAGATAGCTCCCCGCCCCTGGGGTCGGTGGGGTCAGCTGAAGGGCTTCACCCCCTGGCCGCTGGTGGCCTGGGTGAGCCGGTAGCTGTCACCCTGGGTGACGACGATGTGAGCGTGGTGCATGAGCCGGTCGACCGTGGCGGTGGCGAGGGTCTTGGGCATGATCTCGTCGAATCCGGAGGGGTGGAGGTTGCTGGAGACCGCGATCGAGCGTCGTTCGTAGGCGGCGTCGACCAGGCGGTAGAAGCCTTCGGCGGCGTCCGGGGAGACGGGCAGGAGGCCGATGTCGTCGACGATGATCAGGTCAGAGCGGATGATCTTCGCGAGGGCCCGGGCGATGGAGTCGTCCGCGCGGTGACGGCGGACCAGTGCCCCGAGGTCTTCGATGGTGAACCAGGAGACGGTCAGGCCGGCCTCGACCGCGGTCTGGCCGAGGGCCTCGGTGAAGTGGCTCTTGCCGGTGCCCGAGGGGCCGCAGATGCAGAAGTTCTCCCGCCGCCCGACCCACTCCAGGGTCTTGAGGGCGTCCTGGGTGGCCCTGGGGATGGAGGACTTGTTGTCGTGCCAGTCTCCGAAGGTCTTGCCGGTGGGGAAGCCGGCCCGCTTGCGGCGGGTGTGGAGGTTGGCCCGGTCGCGTCCAGCGGCCTCCTCAGCCAGCAGGACGCGGACGACCTCGGCCGGGTCCCACCGCTGGGCCTTGGCGGTGGGGATCAGGTCGGCCAGTGCCCGCCGCAGGTGAGGCAGCTTGAGGCGCTTGGTCAGCTCGATGGCCTCGGCGAGCGGGTCGCCGTTGGTGCCGGGAACGGTGCGAAGAGGGGTGGCCATCAGGCGAGATCGCTTTCGTCGTACTCGGAGACGTCGGAGGTCGTGGTGGGGACGCCGAAGGAGGCCCAGGCGGAGGTGCCGGGCTGGAGGGAGTGGTTCTCGCTGCGGCGGACGGGCTCGGCGTGTCCGCGGGCGGACTGGTAGTCGAGGATGGACAGCAGGTCCTTGTCGGCGAACCGGCCGGTGACCGCGGCGGTGCCCAGGGCCCGGTCCACTTCCGCCACTGAGTAGAGCTTGGCGAGCGCGACGGCCTCGGCCATCTTCGCCTTGATGCGGCGGACGCCGGCCGCCCCGGCCTCCACCAGCCAGGCTGCGGCGCCAGGGCCGAGGGCGAGGAAGGCGGCCTCCTCCGCGGAGGTGGCCTTCGGGGCCCGGTCGGCTTCCTTGTCCTCGCGGGGCGGGTAGTGGGTGTCGTCCAGGACCGGCTCACCGGGCCGGCCCCGGCGGTGACGGACGACCTCACGGGCCGATCCATTCTCATCAACGGCTGTGACGATCAGTTCGTCACCATGAAAACGCACCCAGACCCGCGTGTCGATCAACTCGTGCGGAACCGAGTAGCGAACGGCCTCCACCGAGATCGTGGACTCCCAGTTGACCCGGCGCGTGGTGCCGAACGCCGCGGTGAACGGACGGCGGGGCAGCGGGTGGAGCCGCTGCTGTTCCTCCGCCAGCCGCTCGACGGGCTTGCGTCGGGTCGCCCGGTGCATCCGGGAGTTGACCTGCTCGCAGAAGTCACGGCAGGCCGCCTCCAGCTCGCCGAAGGTCCTGTAGTCGTCACGCAGGTTGACGTCCTTGGGCACCAGGTCGGCCTTCGCGATCCGCACCGTCGCCTCGGACCCGCCCTTGGTCTCGGGGTCGGCGGGCTGACACGTCCGCATGGTCGTGCCGTAGTGCCTGGCGACCTCGACGATCTCAGGGTTCCGAACCGCGATCCCGGCGACGTGATCGGTGGTGACCGTCTTCTCGTTGTCCGTCAGGACATAGGCCGGGACTCCGCCGATCCTGCGGAACGTCGCGTCCAGACACGCGGTGACCGTCGGCAGGGTCTTGTCCCAGACCGGGATTACCACCCGAAAGCGGGACCAGGCCAGCCACGCGCACCACAACGTGGTCTTGCGGCCCTTGATGGCCGGCCCGTCGCCCCAGTCATACTGCAGCCAGAGCCCGGGCTCGGTCACCCACGGCCGGTAAACCCGGCGCCGACCGGCCCTGAACTGGGCCTTCGCCTCGGCAACCGTGCGGCGGGTGGTGCGTTCCCCGCCAGTGAAGCCCATCGCGGCGATTCTCTTGTGGACGATGTCCGCGCGGATCTTGCCCTGCGAACGGACAACGAGCTCCTCGATCTTGGGCAGATAGTCGTCGATGGCCCGAGCCCGGTGACGGCGCTTGTCCGGCTCTTGGCCGGCCGCCCGCATCTTCACATAACGGGCCACCGTGTGGTGATCGCACCCGGCCAGCTCAGCCGCAGCACGGTAACTGCCCGTGAGGTCATACGCCTCAAGGATCTCCATGATCTCCCTGCTGTTCTTCACCCGCCCGAGCCTTCCGGGCAGGATGCGTTCAAAGCGAACGGGGAGAAAACGGCCGTACGTGGGGAATCCCGTGGCCGTCAGTGGGGCGGTAAGTGGCCGCCTGCGGGGAGCCGATCACGGCCACCGTCACTGTTCCTCGAACGTCGAGCCGCTGAGGATGGAACGTCTCTCTGTCATGCGCCGAACGCTAAGCGACCCGCACTGATACGTCTAATACAGTCTCAAGCATGAGGTGATATCTCTGAACGTATGGAGCGCCCTGAACTTCCCCTGCCGCAACTGCACGCGTTCGTTGTGCTGGCCGAAGAACTCCACTTCGGCCGTGCCGCCGCCCGCTTGGGCATCGCCCAGCCGCCGTTCAGCCAGCAGATACGGCGCCTGGAGGACAAGATCGGATATGCCCTGTTCAGCCGCGAACCCGGGCGCATCGGCCTCACCCCGGCGGGCCGGGAACTCCTCCCCGCCGCCCGGCATGCCCTCACCGATCTCGCCGAGGGCCTGACCGCAGCCCGAGAGGTCGGCAGCGGCAGGGCCGGGCGCCTGCGGATCGGCTTCGCCGCCTCCCTCTCCCTTACCGTCCTGCCCGGCCTGCTGCGAACCTTCCGGGAACAGTTTCCCGCCGTGGCCCTGGACATCCAGGAGATGACCACCACGCCACAACTGGCCGCTCTGCGCGAAAGGACCATCGACATCGGTCTGTTGCGCGAGCCGCCCGCCCCCGACGCAGAACTCGCATTCCAAACAGTGCTGACCGAATCCTTTGTAGCCGTCCTGCCCACCTCGCACCCATTGGCGGTACAACGGACTGTCAGAGTTGAGCAGTTGGCGAACTGTCCCTTTGTGCTCCTGCCTCGCGCCGTCGGCCCGCAGCTGTACGACCAGATCGCCAACCTGTGCATTGCAGCAGGCTTCACCCCCCAGGTGGCACAGCATGCCGTGGAATGGCAGACCGTCTGCGCCCTGGTAGAAACCGGCCTGGGCGTGTCACTGGCCCCGGACAGCATCCGCCGCATCCGCCTCAAAGGCGTTGCCTTCCGCCGGATCGAGCCCAACTCCGCGCGCACGCGAGTCGCCGTCGCTTGGCGCAAGAATGACTCAAACCCCCTGGTCCCACGCCTCCTGGCAGCTCTCGATCAAGATCCGCCGGCCAGGCCCTAGTGTCGCCATCGCGCTGCGCCAGCTCGCCGGGTGGCGGCGGGGTGCAGGGGGCCACGAGAAGAGGTGTGCGATGGGTGCGGACAGGGTGAGCCGGGCGGAGGCCGTTGTCATGGTGCAGCGGATCATGGATGGCGACTACGCCTCGGAGGAAGAGGTAGACAGCTGGCTGGAAAGCTACGTCAGTGACTTGATCTTCTGGCCGCCACAAGGGGAGCTCTCGGCCGACGAGGTGGTCGGCCGGGCTCTCGCCTACCAGCCGATCACCCTGTAGCGCCGTGCGGCACCGCTCAACCCAGCGCACCGCGTCGGATGTCTCTGCGGGCCTCGGACTCCAGGTGGGGTGCCAGAAGATACTGCGGACCATCCGGGGCGCGTGCTCTCGCTCAAGGCCTGCACAGCCAGCCCCGGCCATCACCGCTACCGGGTCGCATCGCTCGGCTACTCGCTTGCCGTGACTAGTGCGAACGCCGCGTCGCGCACATCGGGATGCGGGTGGCGGCGCAATGACCGCAGCTGCGCACGCCAGGGCGCCGCCCACTCGGTACGACGGCCGCCGGCTTCCGTGAGGGCGACGGCGAAGAGGCCCGTGGCGAGGCCGCCCTCCCCGGCCAGGGCCCGGGCCGCCTCGGCGAACGACTTCTCGTCGCCGTCGCGTGAGCGCAGGCGTGCGGCGAGGGCTGTGGTCGTACGGACGGCGAGGGCGGGCCTGTGCTCGTGGAGCTGGGCCAGGCGCTTCAGTTCGTCCGTCAGTGCGTCCGCCTCGGCGTTCAGGTCGAGGGCGTCGGTCAGTAGCCGGGTCGCCTCGGCGAGGAAGTCCTCGTGCTCGGCCAGGACATCGGCGACGGCGTGGACGACCGGGGTGACGGTGCGCGAGCGCCAGTGGCCGCCGCTGATCAGGCCGCCGGTGAGGTGGTGGACCCGTCGGCGGGCGGGCCGGTCGCGATCGGCTCCGGCGTCGGGCGTTCCCGTGCCGGCGTCGGCGGTGATCAGGGTGCGGAGCACGTCGACGAGCGCCGTGGCATCCGGGGTGCCGATCGTGGGGGAGATTGTTGTCCTGCAGAGGGCATCGGCCGCCGACCGCCAGGTCGAGCGGTTCTCGAGATCGGTGACGGCGGCGACCAGGGTCGTGACGGCCGCGGGGGCCCAGGGTGCCCACCAGGCGAGCATGCGATGGCCCTGACGGGCCACTTCGGGGTCGTCGGTGGCGCACGCGGTGTGTATCAGCGCGGCGTAGCGCGAGCGGTACCGCTGCGGCAGATGACCGGGGTAGGTCCGGAAGAGGGCCAGGCGCAGTTCCCGGTGCCCGGAGGCTGCGGTCTCCAGCAGGCCCCACGCCTCCTCGGAGGCGAGCAGGCCGGTCGTGAACGCCACAGCGGCGGCCTGTACGTCGTGGTGCTGTCCCGGGTGCGCGCAGGCCTCGGCGAGCAGGCCGGCGGCCTGTCGTACGGGCAGGGTGGTGGCTGCGAGGCGCGCTGCCTCCTTGCGGCTGGTCACCTTCACTCCGCTGTCGGCCAGCAGCAGGGTGCGCAGGGCCCCGGCGAGCTCGGTGGGTGCGACGTAGCGACTGGCACGGGTGGCGGCGTAGAGGGCGACGCGGGCGCGGTCGTCCCCTGCGTGGGCGAGGAGGACGGGCAGGTGTTCCCCGGGGCGGTCCGTGGAGGCGAGCGCGGCGAGTGCGGCTTCGGCCAGCGGAATTTCGGGGGCGTCGGCGAGGCGGCGCAGCAGCGCGGTGCCGTACTCCGGGATCCAGGCGGCCTGCCGGATTGCCGCCGCGCGCTGCCAGTCGGGCAGGGAGGAGTCGTCCGCTGTACGCTCCAGCAGTCGGGTGAGGGCGGCGCGCTGGCGCGGCACCAGCTGGCGTGCGGCCGAGCCCACGGGCGGCAGCCAGTGGCTGTCCCTGGTCAGGAAGCGTCCGTAGGGCGGGGTGTCGCCCAGGGCGGCATCCAGCAGGTCGGTGCGCCGCAGGGTGAGGGTGCGGACGACGCCGGGCAGGGTGGCGAACGACGGGTCGAGCGCGAGTAGCTCCGTCAGCCGCGCGTCTTGCGTCCTCGGGTCGTCCAGCCACGCCCGGGCGGCGCGGCCGGCGGTGTCGTCGCTCCCCTGCCGGATCGCCCGCTCCAGCAGATCTTGGAGTTCAGGCAGGGCGCGGGCGCGCTCGCCGAGTTCCTCGGCCAGTTTGACGGCGAGTGTGAAGTCGGCTTTGGCCGCCCGTGCTTCGAGGGTGGGCAGGAGTGCGTCGAGGAGCTGCCGCTCCCGTCCGCGCCGGGGCCGCCCGAACCACAGGTGGCCGGCGTCGGCAAGCCGGGCCAGGGTGCGCAGGGCCCACTCGGCCACCTCTGGTTCCCCGGTGGCGGTGTGTTCGCGCAGGATCGCCTCGGCGAGGGTGGAGAGGGCGGATCGGGTGGACGGCGAGCAGTCGCGCGCCTCGAACGCATCGATGGCCAGGCGTTCCAGGTGCGGTACGGCATCGGCGGTGAACAGGGCGGGGCGGATGCGTGCCAGTGTGGCCAGCGTCTGCTGGCGTACCGGGTCTTGTTCGTTGCGCAGTCGCGTCAGGCCCGCCAGGGTGTCGGTGATGGCGGCGGGGTTGCCGGTGCGGGCGGCGTTGCGCAGGAGGAGGCGATAGGCGTAGGCGCGTTCGTCGGCCGAGGAGCGGCGGGTGGCCGCCAGTAGTTCCGGCCGGGCCTCGGCCGGGGGTAGGTGAGCGACGGAGGCGAGGATCGTCTGCCAGGGTTCCCCGCGCTCGCGGGCCCGGGCGGCCATGCGCCGTGCTTCGGCCTGCCGCCGGGTGTGCGGCAGTACGTCGAGGAGGTCTTCGGACAGGATGGTGTGCGCGGTCTCGCGCCCGGCTGTGGCGGCGTCGTAGCAGGCAGTCCGCCGGGATGGCGGCATGCGGCGCAGCAGGCGCACGAGCGCGGACTCGTGGGCCCCCAGGGTGCGGGCCAGCTCGGCCAGTTCGGGAGGGTTGCGGCGGATGAGCGTGCGCAGCGTGGAGGGGCTCAGCGACAGGTGGTCGGCCGGCGCGCGGTCGGGGGCGAGGACCAGCCGGATGGTGCGGCCTGCGTCGACGGCCGCGAGCAGGGCGAGCCGGTCGTGGACACGCCGGGGCAGCGGTCCGGGGCACAGCCGTTCCAGCAGGCCGAGCACGCGCTCGGGGTCGCGCTCCATGGCGGCTGCCATGGCCCCGTCGTGGGACAGCCACCAGCCGCGCCGCGCTGCATCCGCGCTCGCGGTGAGCCGGCGTTCCAACTGGTCGAGGACCAGCGGCGCATGTCGCCGGACGAGCCGGGGCCAGCCAGTGACGGCGTGGAACAGGCCGGGCAGGAGCGCGGCAACGGTCTGTGGCGAGCAGGCGGCCAGCAGCCGGGCCGCCTCGGCGTCGCCCCAGCTCTCGCGTACGGTGCCGACGAGCGCGTCGGCGAGAGCGGTACGCCGGCCGGCGACGACGGCACGGATCAGCTCGCGCCGTACGGCGACGGGCGCCTGCGGCAGCGCGCGCGTGATGTCGGCGTCCGGTATGAACCCGCGGCGCACGGCGGCCAGCGCCTGGCCGCGCAGGACCGGGTCGGGGTCGGTCAGCCACGTCCGCAGCCTCGCGGTGTCGCGGAGGGCTCCGGCGGCCAGTGCGGCGAGTTCCCGCCCGTAGGCGCCGCGCCGTGACAGTTCGTCCAGGACCATGGGCAGCTCGCCGCTCGGGGACAGCTCCCGGGCACGCGCGACCAGGTGGCGCGTGCGGCGGGGGTACGGCAGGGGGTCGAGGGCGGCGAGGAGGTCGTCGACGAGGACGGCGGCGGCATGGTCGATCACGAGGGGATTCTGGCGCGCTGGCCGCCCGATGGCCTAATCCATTTCGATGCCGCTGCAGGTGGGAGCGGTTCTCCGGATACGCTGTCCGGTCCGTCCCGCCCCTCACATCCCACGACCGCAAGCCGAGTCGAGAGCGGATTCCTTCGCGGCATCTGAAACGAACGGGCGAGGGACGGCGTGCCGGGCGCCGGGGGCTTCGGCCGCGGGGCGTGATCACCGGGTAGGCAGTCCCCCGTCAGCCCGGGGGCCCGAAGGTGCCGAAGGGACGGCGGTGCAGGAGGAGCGCACGGAGCCCGTGGGTTCCGTAGGTTTCGCCCGGGACGTGGCCCGGCTGCTCCAGATGTACGAGCGAGCCTTGGAAGATGCGGCCTGCCTGCCGCTGATTCTGGCCCCCGTGCCCTGCCGACCGTCCCGGTGGCGGCTACTGCGTCCGGTCAGCCGCGTGCCCCGGATGACGCTGGGGACGCGCATGCTCGTCGTCCGCCATGTCGCGCGGTCGCTCAGGGCGCCGGCACCGGCGCAGGCGGGCAAGCCGCGTCGCGGCCACCCCTTCTTGACCACGGTCGCGTTCGCTTCGTTCCTGGCGACACCGGTGGTCGTGTGCTCCCGGCTCTGGCGGCTCGCCGGCCCGGCCGGCCGGCGGCAGCTCCGGCTCCTCGCCGCTGCGTCGTGTCCTGTGCTGCTCGTGCTCACCTGGGCGCCCCTCGGATGGGACTCCCCCGCGGCGGATTACGGCTGCTGGACCGCCGCCGGTTTCCTCTACGCCTTCCTCCTGGCGGCCTACCAACAGTGTCAGAACGACCTGGTCCGGTCGCTGGGTGTCCAGCTTCCGTACGGCCGGTGCGAGACCGCACGGTCTGCCACCAGCCGCACCAGGAAGCAGAAAACCGAAAGCTAGAGGCGATCTTGTGCACATGAGCTGCGACCTGGCTGTCCGGAAGGGGCCCCTCGTGTCGTGGGCAGAGTTCTCAACACCGGCCGACCGACGCCGGAACGCGGCCGATAAGTACTGCCCCCACATCACCTCGGCCACAGCGGCAGTTGTCCAGCAAGTGCCCAAGCAACAGGTGGCTCCGTCCGCCGTTCCGCGCCGCGGACTTCCCCCACAACCGCGAGACCCGGGCGACGACATCCCCCCGACAGCCCCATCACCCTCTTCAGGTCAACAATCGACCGCGTCTGCTCCACCAGTGCCCCCTCCGTACAGTGGACCAGCACGCTAGACCCACCCACTGACATTGGCCCAGGAACGCATGCCCCGCCCGCGATACTGCTCAATGAAAACCGGCCCCGTTGCTAGCATCAGTGCAGGTCAAGAAGTGTCGTCCCCGCACCTGCGGGGGTAGCTCCGTCTCGTAGACCGTACCGGGGGTGACGGCGTAGTCGTCCCCGCACCCGTAGGGGTAGTCCGGTGACCCCGACCTTCACGGCCAGCCGCTTCTTGTCGTCCCTGCACTCGCGGGGATAGCTCGCAAGATCATCCCGGCTCTTCATATAGACAGAGGGGCGTCCCCGCACCCGTGGGGTCTTCCTGCTGCCGCCGAACGTGATCCGTCGCTTCCACGAGCATGCCCCGTGGCCGGAACCATCAGCATCAGCGCTGGGACGCTGTGCTCCATGCTCCACGACATATGGCGCAGCCTCGAAGCCTCCGGCGTGCCCGGCCTGATCACCGTCGACGGCCACGGCGTTACCGGGTCCTGCAGAACGTCGTCCAGGAGCTCAACGTCGCCAGCTCCCGAGTTGCCCTCTCCCCCGTCAGCGAAGGCCGCGCCCGGGTCTGCGCCGACGCCGAGCCGGAGAGCAGTAGCGCTGAGGACATGGACGGCGGGAGGTTTTGAGGTCTCCCTACTCCTCCACGGCGCCCCGGACCTCGTACGTGGCGATATCGACAAGGCTGACCACTCGACCCCGCCAATCAAGACGCCTGATGAAACGACACGCCCGACGAACACCCCCTCACGGCCTTGGAGGAGCCGGGGCACAAAAGGTCCGGAGCGAATGTGCTGCCGGTTGCCAGATGCCCGGCCTGTTGCTGCCCGTGATTCTGCCGCGCGCCAGCTCAGCCGTGAGCCGGTAGGGCGTCAGTGCCGCTCGTCGTGGGTTGGCTCGGCGGGGTCACGCGAGCATCGCCCATGCCGTGAGGCCGATCGAGGTGGTGGCGCATCCCGTGGGCCAGCCGATCCTGGAGAGTTGTCCGGATTCCAGGAATGCGGCTGCCAGCATCTCCGCCACCACCGCCAGCGCCGTGGCCGCGGCCAGGTACAGCCCTCGGGCACCGGCTGCGTCCGCCTGGGCCTTGTGCCGGTTCTGCTCGGCCCGCATGTCCGGCCAGTCCTCGGGCCGGGCCCGCAGGGCGGCCACGGATGCGGCGGAGACTCCGTCGGTGACGGCGGGTGGCCGGCCCATGTTCTCCGCCATCACACGCAACTGGGAGGCATGACGCGTCTCGGCTGCGGCAACGGCCCGCTCGTGCCGTACTGCGGGAGAGTCTTTCTGGTACAGGACCGCGATCTCGCGGGCAGCCGCATGGATGTCGGCCACGTGTGACGCGGTGACGGCCTGCGTCAGGAAGGCGGCGCGCTGGCCGCTGGCCACGATGGCGGCGCCGAGCCGCAGCGCCTGCCGGGACGCCTCGGCCTGCGCGCGCTGCTCGCCGGAGGCCGCCGTCAGCTGCAGCAGAGGCAGCAGGAACAGCAGTACGACCACGAGCAGGTGCAGCTGCGTGCCGCGGCGGCGGTCCGACGGGGCCGTCGCCGGCTGCGGAATGGGGTCGATGCCGCGCAGGCGGCGTGGCCCGCCGGCGGCTGGTGGCGGGATTCGCCACGCCTCGGGGCGCAGGACGCTCGCGGTAGCCAGTACTGCGAGGAGCGCCGCTGCGGCCACGGTCAGCGACACCCGCCCCCACAACGCCCATCGGTCGCCCCCCGCCATCGTCCGGTCGGGCCTGAGGCGGTGGTCGGCAGCGTCCTGTTTCTCCTGATCGGCGAAGCGGCGGGGAACGTCGTAGCCCTTCTGGGCGTCCAGGTACCGGTCGCTGCCGATGATGCTCCCCGGCCTGGCCTGTTCACGGAGGCTGGCGGCCTCGTGTTCGGCGAGCGCGAACTCCGATGCTGCGAGCCGGCCGTCGTTCCTGAGCGGGCCGAGGGCCTCGGCCCGGCCGGCGGCTGCCGCCACACGGAACGCGAGGGGCGCCTCGTCGGCGTACAGGTACCGGGCCTCTTCCTGGACCGCCGCCTGCAGCTTCAGTTCCTCGGCGACCGCGTCCTGGTAGCCGTCACCGGCCTGCTTGAACTGCCAGGTGGCCACCAGGGTAGCGGTCACGATCACGGCTATGAGCCCGAACTGGACACGGGTCCGCAAGCAGAACCGCCGCCGGGGTGGAGTGGTGCCGGTCGGGTCCGCAGGCGTGGGGTCTGTCATGGCGACACCGGCGTGAAGACGAACTTCGTTCCGTCCTGGCGGATGAGCGACAGTTTCCGGTCTGCGATGGTCCACTGGTAGTGCTGCGTGTCCACCGGGGCCGGACTGTTCGTGTAGTCCTGCTCCGGGTTCTCGGGGTTCTTCCTGGTCACGGTCGCGGAGCGGGGCCTGAGGGTCAGCGCGTCCGCCGACGCCTCGTACGTACCCTCGGCGATGTGGGTGAGTTCGTAGGTCCCTTCCGCCCCCATCGGGTACGAGAGCAGGCCGACGTACTTGTACTTCCCCTCCTCGGTGAACCGGTAGGCGAGTGTGGTGTTGCTGCCCGGCTGCGCGCTCTCCCACGCGCCGACGAGGTCCCGGGGCCCGATGGCGGCCCTGGTGGGTGAAGCGGACGGCACGGTGTCCGCTTGCTTCCCGGAGTCCGAGCAGGCGGCGACGGCGGACAGCAGCACAAGCGCCGCGAGCGGCAGGAGCGGGGGGCGGCGCCGTCGGCCCGTGGTCCTGCCGGGGACCTCAGTGGTCATGAACACTTCCCCCGTACGTAGCTGAAGCCGTCGATGTACAACAGGTCACCGAGGGTCGGGGCGGAGTACAGGGACCACGGGTAGGAGATGAGGGGCCGACCGTCGACGAGGAGCGTCAGCTGCCCGCTGTCGAAGCGTGCGGTCCCGGAGTCGCCCTGCCTGCCGTTGCTGCGGGCGTACCGCCCGTCGCCGGCGAAGACGTAGGTCCAGTGCGCCGCCGTGTCCGTTCCTCCGCACCAGCTGCCCACCACGCGCGGTGGAGTGCGGAGGGAGACGCCGTCCTGCGCGCTCCGTGAATCGTCTGCGGTGGCCGTCCGGGGGCCGGAATTCACCGGCCCTGGTGGTGGTGTTCCGCCCTTCGAGCACGCCACGGTGGTCATCAGCACCGGAGCGAGCAGCGCAGCGCAGAAGAGGCGTGAAAGGAACGTGGTCGCACGCAACTCTTCCCCCCAATCGGTCGTGTGTGGTGACCAGGAACGCTACTGAGCGGAAGCACACGGCGCCCCAGGGTCGACCCTGGGTGAATCCCTGGGGCGCGCACCGGCGTGCAGCGACTGGGAGATGGCGCCGCCCGCCGCCGGTGTCGCGCCGTCCAACGCCTCTTCCCGCCCGTGTCGTCAGGCGTCCCGAGCCAGCTTGTCGACCAGCCCCATGCGGGAAGTGATGCCGAGCTTGCTGTAGCTGTTGCTGAGGTGGTACTCGATGGTCTTCACGCTCAGTACGAGCTCGCGGGCGATCTGCTGGTTCGTCAGGCCCTGTACGGCCAGCCGCGCGACGGTGAGTTCCTGCGGGGTCAGGGCCGGATGGCAGGTGCTGCCCGGACGCGCGGTCGCATGCCCGCAGGCTTTCAGTTCCCTGTCGCACCGCTGGAGGTACGGCGTGGCCCTCAGGCGGCGGAAGGTCCGGTACGCGTGTTCCAGCTCGGCCGCCGCGCTGCGGCGTCGGCCGGACCGGCGAAGAAACGTGCCGTACGCCAGGTGCAGCAGGGCCTCTTCCCAGCAGCCGTCGCCTTGTGCGCAGTGCCGCAGGCCGTCCTGGAACGCCTGGCCGGCGGCTTCGGCGTGGCCGCGGGTTTCTTCCAGCAGCCCGCGGCAGCGTGCGGCAGCCACCTGCTCCAGCGGCCGGTTCCGCTCGGCCGCGCGCTGCTCGTACGGAGCGAGTACCAGCTGCGCTTCGGCTGTGCGGCCGGTGCGGGTCAGGGCTTCGCACAGCAGAGGGCGCCAGGCGACCAGGCCGGGTTCCTCGATGCCGTACCGGTGGACGATCTCCGGGCTCAGGAAGGGGCTCAGCTGCTCGATCACCTCCTCGTGCTCACCGCGGGCGGCATGGATGAGAGCGTGCGCGGTGGCCGCGAAGGCGGAGTCGTTGACGTCCGAGAGCACGCGGGCGTGTTCGGCCGCCGACTTCGCATGGGCCTCGGCGGCCCGGAAGTCGCCCCGGCCGGCGAGAGGGTAGGCGGTCACGGCGTGGACCACGGCGAGGATGGATATCTGGTCGGTGTCCTCCGCCAGGGACACGGCATGGGTGCCGTAAGCGATCGCTTCGTCCCACTGCCCGGCCCGGTATGCCGCGTCCGTGAGGAAGCCCAGCGCGACGAGGGCCGCGTAGGGAAGTCCGCCACGGCGGTGGGCGTCGAAGGCCTCCTTCAGGTCCCTGCGGGCCTCGTGCAGCTGCCCGTTCCACAGCCGCAGCATGCCGCGTGCGAGCAGACCGTCCAGCTGTTGCGGGGTGTCCCGGGGCCCGGTGTCCGGCAGGTGGGCGAGGGAACGCATGCCTTGTTCGTAGTCGCCGGAGATGGCCAGGCCGATGGCGAGGGAGTCGCGAAGGAACGACGACCGCTCGCCCGGCGGCAGGGCGAGCCCGCGTTCGGCCCAGCGGATGATGCGCGGGGCGTTCCCCTGGATGAGGCACAGCCAGGCCATCTGCTCGGCGGCCTTGCGGAGGGTCTCCGGTCCCGTGGTCGCGTCACAGGTGTCCCAGCAGGCGGCGAGCTCCCGGCGGGCTTCGCCGAGCCGGCCCGTGGTGAGGGCGAGGTGTCCCAGGACGTAGTGCCGTTCCGCGTCCGGAGCCGGGCCGCGGACGGTCTGTTCGAGTTCGGCGGCCTGGCTGACATCTCCGGCGAGCAGCAGGTACTCGACCCCTTGGAGCAGCCACCGCGCCTGCCGGCCGGGCTCGGCGGCCAGCCGGGCGGCGGCCACCGAGGCGGAGGCCGCTGCGGACCAGGCGCCTCTTGCGGACTGCTGCGCGGCAAACTCGGCGAGGTCTTCCGCAAGTCGGCCGTCTGGTCCGGCGGCGGCGTGCACCCGGTGCTGCAGCGCGATCCATGGGTCGACGGTAAGAGCGGCGGCCACGCGGTGCAGGTGTGAGCGCTCGGCTGGCTCCAGTCCGCGGTAGACGGCCGCACGCAGCAGGGGATGGGGGAAGGCCACCTGCGGCGGGGTGCCGCTGGGGTCGTCCTCCAGCAGCTCGCCCGCGTTCGCCCGGGTGAGCGCGAGCAAAGGCTCCGCGACAGCACCCACCTCCGCCGCCAGATGGAGCGGGCTGGACATGCCGAGGACACTGGCGGCCTGCACCAGACGGCGTGTTCCGGAGTCGCAGGCGGCGAGTCGTTCGGCGATGATCCGCTCGTACCTGCGAGGGGCGGGCAGGACCGCGCGGCCACCGAGGGCGTCGGCGGGGAACTGCTGGAGCAGCGCCTTGACGTGCAGCGGATTGCCGAGTGTGTGATCCCGCAGCCGGACCATGGTCCGGCGGGGCAGCGACGCTGGTCCGAGGGCCGCGTTCAGTGCCATCAGTTCCGGCACCCCGAGGCCTTCCAGGGTCAGCCTGAGCGTGGTGTCGTCCTGGATCAGCCGGTGCAGCCCCTGCGGCAGCCGGGGATCGGACGAGTCACGGGTGGCCAGCACAGTCAGCACCCGGTCCACGCGCAGTCGTCTCAGGACGAAGGTCAGCGCATGGAGGGAGGGAGTGTCCGCCCAGTGGATGTCGTCGATCACCAGGACCACCGGTTTCCGGTCCTGGAACCGCCCCAGGGCGTCCAGGAACACGGCCCCCACGGAAATGGGGTCCTGCGCGGCGGTGTCGGCGGGGGCACCCTGAACCGTCTCGGGGAGCGCCGCACCGGCCGCCGCGGGCAGGTGGCTCCTCAGTTGCGTGATGAGACCGTAGGCCAGGTCCTGTTCGAGTTCCTCGCCGCTGGCCGTCAGCACGCGGCAGTCCCGGGCCTTGCCGGCGAGAAAGCGTCGGATCAGGGAGGTCTTCCCGATCCCGGCAGTTCCGTCTATGACGACAATCCGGGGCTCGCCGTCCGCCGCCCTGTCCAGCCAGGTGTCCATCCGGGCCAGTTCCTCGTGCCTGCCCAGGAACGGCGCCTCGGACGTCTGCCGCATTCGTCCCCCACTGGTTCAACGCAACCATGCGCTCGCAGGACGCTGCGGCGCGCAAAATGTCGGGCGCGGCTTCCGGCCGGACCTCGGGGGCCGGGCCGCACCCGCTGAGCAGCCCCCAGGGTGACAGTCCCGCCCCCAGGCGCTGGAGGTTTCCGTCAAAGTGCTGACAGGGCGCCAGGGACTGTGTAGGGGGAGGCTCACTGACCGGCAGTCGACCCCGGCGGTGCTGACCGGTCTGCTGGCGCTGCGAGAGGCGCACACCGCATCCGATTCGAGCACGGCAGCAATGCTCTGCCTGAGTGCTGTCCCCCACATCGCGCTCGCGGTCACCCTCTGGCCGGCACCGACCTGGACTGACCGAGATCAGCACTGCCAGTGACGTTCCTGCTGCGGCTGGCACGGCTGCCGCTGGGACCAGCATTGCCATCGGTACGGGAGGGGCGGGATTTTGCTGGCATGGCCGGAACTAGTCGGCCACAGCAGGGCGTTGCCGCCAGGTACAGGCGGGGTGTAGCGGGCCTGTGCGACCGTGTCGCTGGCGGGTTTCGGAGGGGGGTGGGCGGCATGTCGCACCGCTGGAAGATCACCGCCATCGTCGTGACGGTGGCCGCGATCGTCTCAACACCGCTGATTTGGCTGCTGGGCAGCCCCGACGCGGGGCAACTGGCCGGCACGTCGGCGCAGGCCGCGACTGGTGTTGCGGCGCTGCTCTGGGCGGTGTTGTCCGGCCCGCCGGCTCCCGGCCGTGCCCGGGATGTGGCCCGTCGTACCGGCAGGTCCGAGGCCACGGACGGTGGCCACGCGGTTTCGCGGATCGCGCGGGCGGCAGGAAGCCACAGGGCACCGGGGAACTGCAGAGGGCACGGGCGGCAACCTGCTGGTCCCGTCGCGGAAGGGCGGTCCCAGGCCTCGTCCGCAACGGGCGTACGGACCAGCGAATACATCCAGCCCCCTTGCTCTGGTGCTGGAGGGCAGGTCGCGATGGAGCGGGTTTACGAGATGACGGATCGCACGCCGCGGCATGCGGTCGTGATCGCGTCCAGCGGGCTGGACAGCACCGCCGTGGCCTAACTGCTGGCCGCCAAGGGCAGCCGGGTGAGCTTGCTGTTTCTTCGACTACGGTCAGCGGCACCTGAAGGAGCTTGATTACTCGGCCCGGACCGCGCACCAGCTCGATGCCGCCACGAGG
The DNA here is from genome assembly GCF_040675615.1 of Streptomyces sp. NPDC049585. Taxonomy (NCBI): domain Bacteria; kingdom Bacillati; phylum Actinomycetota; class Actinomycetes; order Kitasatosporales; family Streptomycetaceae; genus Streptomyces; species Streptomyces sp. NPDC049585. Next base: position 29,755 of record NZ_JBFAPE010000037.1, read on the forward strand.
TCGTCGACCTGACCAGCATTGGCTGCCTGCTCGGCGGCTCCGCGCTGACCGACCCCTCGATCACGGCACCCGACGGGCACTACAGCGACCGGTCCATGCACATCACGGTCGTGCCGAGCCGGAACACGGTCCTTCTGTCGATAGTCATGGGCGCGGCGGTCGCGGCGAAAGCCGATTCGGTGGCCTTCGCGGCGCACTCGGGGGATCACGCGGTCTACTCCGGCTGCCGACCGGAGTTCTTCGCGCAGATGGCTGAGACGATCCGCGTGTCGAACGGAGGCTTCCTTGCCAAGGGCGTCATGCTGCTGGCGCCGTTCCTGCATGCCATCAAGGCGGACATCGTCCGTTGGATCTTGGCCACCCCAGCACCGACGCTCCGCACCGAAAGGCCCGGAGAGCATCGAACTCCTGCAGGAAGCCAGGGGTACCGACGTATAGTTCACTGGCCTCAACGGTGTGGCGCGGCCATGTGTTGCTCACCAACGCCCATGACGCCGAAACCGATCAGCTGCTGCACGACCCGGTCACCGGCGTGCCAGCCATCCGGCGCCTCAAGTGCTGGCACAACGACGACCCCGAGGACATCTTCACCCTCGCCCTGCAGCGCCTGCCCACCACCTCACCCCTGGCAGCCCTCACCGTCAGCGACCACACCCCCTGGATCCGCACTCAGGACAACACCCAGTGGCCCGCCCCGGCTGAAGCATCAGCTGGGGCTAAAACGGCACCGGCAACCACACCCTCGCCCGCCTCATCGACAAACTCCTCGAAGACATCTCCGCACCCACCGTCACACCCGGCGAACCCGGCCCAGCCCAGGGGCTGGTCGACCTCCTGCGCACTACCCCACAGGCCGGAACCACCACCTACACACGCGCCCAGCTCCTGACCGCACGAGCCGGCTGAACCCCACGGCCCTGCTGCCCGCCGTCCGTAGGCGTCCTGGACGCTGCCGCCCTCCTCCGTGAGACGGCGGCCGTCCGAGGACGAGAGCCTCCGGCCTGACCTTGCGCCGACAGCCTGCCCGTGCCCACGCTACGCGTGGGCGGCAACGAGGACGCCGGGGTCAGCCCGTGGGGCGCCAGCGGGAGAGTGTCCGCTGTCATCGAATCGAGGCGTTCGACAGCGGACCCAGTCGCGAGCTACCCCCGCGGGTGCGGGGACGACACCTCTTAACCTGCACTGATGCTAGCAACAGGGCCGGTTTTCATTGAGCAGGATCGAGGGCCAGGCACACGGTCCCCAGCCTATGCCAGTGGGTGGCTCTAAAGCGTGTTGCAGAGGGCTGTGATCTGGCAGGTCAGGGCTTGGTACCGGCGTTCCTGATCATGTTGCCAGGGCGAAGTTGTGCATGTGAGCGACGGCTCGGACCGCGTGGTCGAGGCCGTCGCCACGCTGCCAGCAGTCACGGAGGATCTCGTAGTTCTTCATCCTCGCGAAGGCATGTTCCACGCGGGCGCTGATCAGCTCCCAGCGGGCGTCGGACAGGTCACTGGGATAGCCGCCGCGCGGAATCATGTTCCGATGTACCGCGCGGTGGCCGGCCTGATCAGCGAGCGAAGGGCCATGGGCCGGGGTGCCTTGGGATGGGAGAGGAGGCGCCGGAACGAAGCCTGACTCTGCCGTCACATCCGCGGCCAATCATCTCACCGCCCGGAAAACCGCAATATATCACCCCGAGACAGGATCAAAAAGCTCAATTTGGGCGGATATCGAAAATATTTTCCGGATCGATTGTCGAGCCGCTCCGCTACGGTGCGGCCATGGCGAACTACGTGCTGGTTGCAGGTGCGCGGCTCGGATCGTGGGCGTGGGACGAGGTGGTGCCGCATCTGCGAGCGGCTGGCCACGGCGTCTACCCGCTGACGCTGTCCGGTCTCGCCGAGAAGCGAGGTATGCCGGCCGGGCAGCAAACCCATGTCCAGGACATCGTTGATGAGGTCGAGCGACAAGATCTTCGTGACGTCGTCCTGGTAGGTCACAGCTACTCGGGCGTACCAGTCGGTCAGGCCGCCGGGCGGGTCGGCGACCGGCTGGCAGGCGTGGTCTTTGTCGACTCCAGTGTTCCGGCCAATGGCGAACCGTTCATCTCTGCATGGCCGGACGGCGGAGTGATGGTGAGGGCATCGATCGCCAAGAACGGAGGGTTCTGGCCGGTCGCGCCTGCGGCCCATTACGAGGGCCACGGTCTCACCGATGAGCAGATCGCACGGATCGTAGGCGGCTCGACACCGCACCCGGGCGCCACGCTGACCGAACCCGCTGTGCTGGAACGGCCGCTCGGTGACCTCCCGGCGACGTACATCAAGTGCACGCTCGGTGACCCCGAGCCGAGCGACGACGTGGCCAAGCTGTTGGTCAGCGAGCACTGGCGACTGATCGAGATGGACACCGGCCACTGGCCGATGTTCTCCCAGCCGCGCGAACTGGCGCAGATCCTCCTCGACACAGCCAGGGGGTGACTGCAGTTCCATGCATGGGGACTCCTTGTCGGCGTGTATCACGTGCGTTGGTCACAGCCGCTTGTTGATGGCCGCGATGAGGACCCGCGCGTCTGCTCGGCATGACACTCGCCGGCGTGGGTCATGGCTGCAGGCGCCGGGGCCCCGGGAGCGCCGAGTCCAGGTGGCCGGCCAAGCGCCTCACCCGTGCGCGTCAGGTCGTGGCCGCGGGTCTCCGGGGCGAGGAAGACCGTGAGGGTGGTGACGGCGGTGGCCAGGCACACGTATACGGCGACCGGTGTGGCCGAGTCGTGGGCCCTGAGGAGTGCGACGGCAATGATGGGGGCCAGGGCGCCGGCGAACACGGAGGCGAGCTGGAAGCCTATGGAGGCACCGGTGTAACGGACCTTCGTGTCGAACATTTCGGAGAGGAAGGCGGCCTGGGGGCCGCACATGGCTCCGTGCAGTAGCAGCCCGACGGTGAGCGAGACGGTGATCAGGGGGAAGGAGCGGGAGTCGAGCAGGGCGAAGAAGGCGAAGGCCCAGATGCCCATTCCTATTGAGCCGATCAGCGTGACTGGTCTGCGTCCTGCCCTGTCGGAGAGTGCGCCCCACAACGGGATGGTGGCGAAGTGGACGACCGAGCCGATGAGTACGGCGTTGAGGGCGGTGCTGCGGGGCAGGTCCAGATGTGTGGTGACGTACACGAGGAGGAACGACGTGAGGACGTAGTAGGAGACGTTCTCGCCGAACCGGATGCCCATCGCGATGAGCATCTCGCGGCGTCTTGTGCGGACGACCTCCACGGCAGGGATCCGGGCCGGGGGTTCGGCACGGGCCTGGAGGAAGACCGGCGACTCGGGGACGGCGTTGCGGATCCACAGGCCGAGCAGAACGAGTAGGCCGGACAGCAGGAAGGGGATGCGCCAGCCCCAGGCGCGGAGCTCCTGGTCCGGCTGGAGAGCGGCGAGCAGGGCCAGGACGGTGGTGGACAGGAGGTTGCCTGCAGGGCCGCCCGCCTGGGGCCAGGCGGCCCAGAATCCGCGGCGCGCGCCGCCGCCGTGCTCAAAGGCCAGGAGCACGGCGCCGCCCCATTCGCCGCCGAGGGCGAAGCCCTGGACGAGGCGGAGGACGGTGAGCAGGACGGGTGCGGCGGTGCCGATGGTGGAGTACGTGGGCAGCAGGCCCATGGCGAAGGTGGCGCCGCCCATCATGAGCAGACTGACCACGAGCAGCTTCTTGCGGCCCATCCGGTCGCCGAAGTGCCCGAAGGCGATTCCGCCCAGCGGCCTGGCAGCGAACCCGATGGCATAGGTGACGAAGGCGATGAGCGTGCCGGCGAGCGGGTCGCCCGCGGGGAAGAACTGGGTGTTGAACACCAGGGCGGCGGCCGATGCGTACAGGAAGAAGTCGTACCACTCGACGGTCGTGCCGATCAGGCTCCCGGTGACGACGCGGGCCATGCCGCCGCGGGCGGCGCCGAGCCGGGCCGGTTCGGTAGGGGTCACGTCGCTCTCCAGCGCAAGGCCATTGTCATGGCCGCAGACAGTACGGTCGCCCGCGCCGGGCTTCCAGGGCGCCTTCCGGCCTCGGGGCCCCGGCTCCAGTTCCCCTGCTTGTAGTGAACCTGCCCGTACGTCTCGCAGTCGCGGATTCGCCACAGCGGTGAGTGCACGCGCGCCAGCGGAGCCAGGGACGCGGTGGTCGGCGGCATCAGCACCTGGGGCACAGTCAGGTGCTCGTAGCTCTCAGTCAGCCGCCGTGACCGGCGCATGTCCCCGGCCTCGACCTGGAGGCTGGTCTCCGTCTCCATGGCATCGAAGAGCACGCCCAGCATGGCGGGGACGTCCACGACGGTATGAACCGAAGCGTCGCGCGCGGCCACCAACCGGGCCGCCATGCCGCGGCAGCCGCATATCCTCGGCCGTCACCTCGTCCAGCTCGGGCTGCTGGGGCTTGACCGCCACCGCGGTGCCGTTGGCCAGTCAGGCGCGGCACACCCCTGTGCCAGGAAGCCGTGCCCGACGGTGACGAGGTGTCGAACTCCCGGAACCGCTTTGGCCGCTCGGGGCCCAGGTTCGCTGCCAGCACCGGCTCGAACTCCGCGAACGGCGAGGGGAGACCTGGTGGTGCAGCATCCCCAACCCCCGCCTCGGCCGGCCGTCATCCACGACACACCGGGCCAGCCCAAGACGGTCGGCTTCGGTCAGCGGAGCATCACGGTGGGGCGCGAGAGCCTTCTACCGATCGAGATGTCACAATCCCCACCGAGCTAGAAGGCCCATATCTGTCAAGAATCCAGTATGAGTGTCACCAACGTCCCCGAACAACACGCCTAGGGCATCAGGGGCCCCTGCTCAGCTTGTCGTTTAACGGCTCTGCTTGCTTGTCAGTCCCAGGCGTTGAAGAGGACTCCGCCCAATGTGGTGATGCCGTAGTTGCGGACTTCACGCCACTCGCCCGGCCCGAGCACTGAGGTGTCCACGTCGGAAAGCGGTGTGGCAAGCTGCTCGCTGCTCAGGAGGATGAAGCCCGAGTCGGTAAAGACATGAGCCCACAGCGGCGGCGCGAGAAACTCCTCTTCATACCAGTCTCGACGGGCATAGGCGAAGGCGATCCAGGGGTGATGGGCGTGACACAGGATGATGCTTTCGCCTGCGCGTCCGACGAGCGTTGCGGTGTGGAAGGTCCGGGGGTATGCCTGTTCCTCCACTTCACCCACTGTGCCTCCGACGACGCGGGCAGCGGCATAAAGAGCGGCGCGGAACGCCCGCAAGTCAGTCTCCGGGAGCGGGCCCTCCTTCGGCCGGAAGAGGCCTGTCGCCCCACGCGGCAGCACGAAGCTGGTGTGCCCGTTGTTGGCCATGCCGCCCATTTTGCCTGGTAGGAGGCGTGTCGGTTGGCGTAGGTAGTGTGAGCTGCGGCTTCACGCTGTGCCTCGAGGCTTGATGCCCACTTTGTGGTGGGCGGGACGGGTGTATGCCTCCGGTGGCGAGAACCCTGCCGACGTCGTGGCGGGTGGCCGGGTGGCGATTCTTCGAGCCCGCCGATCGGCTGGGTCCGGGACGCGTCGGTTTGGGTGCACCAGCCGGGGAGCCGACCTTCGTCCAAAGGTTTCTGGAGCCTCGCCGAACCCGGGCGGGGTGAGCCCGTTCGACGGGGCACCGGCCGCTCCCATGGCCGCCGAAGGTCGGCGGCCAGCGGGCGAGCGAGCCGGAACTGGCTCTGGGCGGCGATCACCATCCGTGTCCAGCGGTCTGCCGCCTCCGGCTGCGAAGTCGCGGCTACGTCCAGCCCAGGGTCTGCTTGAGCATGCGGAACGTGTGCTCAATATCGAACCTTCGGAGGAACGACTGCCAGCAGCGATCCACCTCCCCGGTCGCGTCGGCGCCCGACCACCACAGCCAGACCGGCCTGTTCACCCCGCCGCTGGCCGTCCTTCCTGCGGCCCCGACCTGGAACACACATTGCACCTGCTCAGGCAGACGCCCGGGTGAGCCCAGCCCGGGTTTCGCAGTCCGCGAGCAGCAGACTGGTGAACGTGGCTACCAATCATCGCCCATGTACAGCTCAGGCGTGCTCGCCCGTCGGCTACCGACCTCCACCGGCCCGGCGAGAAGCCGGCAAAGACGAACAACATCACGCCCACCGGGTGCACAGGTGTGGCTGAGCGTCGTAGTTGGCCCCTGCGGCCAAATGTGCACTCAGCACCCCATGGCTGGTTCACCAGGTCAGGCGAGTCGCGTCAGGATGGCACGGCAGGTGACCTGCAACTCCTCGTCGTCGGTGGTGCTTGTGAAACGGCCGCTGCGGCGGGGCCGGGCGAGTTCCGCCTCAATTCGGGACAGGGCTGGTGCGGCGGCCGCTCCCATTCGGTTCAGACAAGCCAGGACGTGGTTCGAGGTGGCGTCGTTCTCTTCCCAAGCAGTCAGCAGTGTCTGCACGACGACACCGGCTTCGGCCTTGCCTCCGATGCCCCACAGTGCCCCCGCGGCGTGGACGCGGGTCCACTCGTATTCAGCGTTCACCATTTGCCGCAGTCGCGGCAGCGCGGCCTCGGCGGGCGGGCCGATCCGGCCAAGGACATCGGCCGCCTCATGGTGCCGGTAGCTGTCGAGCAGGCTTTCCAGCCGTGGCACGGCATAGGCCGCATCGTGTCCGAGCTCCCACACAGCTGTTGTAGCGGCCGCGCGGAGATCCACATCCTCCGCGTCCGCCAGCGAGCGGACCACCTCCAGGGCCGGTGCGGCCCGGGTACCGAAGGACGCGAGCGCTTCCAGGACAGAGGTGGCGGTGCGCCACCGCTCGTGCCGGGCTGCGGCGGTGACGGCGTCAGTAAGGATGGGAACGGCGGCCGGGTCGCCCAGTTGGGCCAGGGCGGATACCAGTGGTCCGGCCGCCATGTCGGGCCGCTGCTGCGAAAAGTCGACCTCGGCGAGACGTCGGCACAGCCGCGGGACCAGCTCATCGGCAGCTGGGTGCAGATGACCGGCGACCTGCACAGCACGCCAGGCGTCCCTGCCGCTGTCCAGCGCCGTCAGCAGGTCCGGCAGGGCACGTACGTCCCCGAGGCGCGCCAGTGCCGTAACGGCTTCCTGATGGGCACGGCGCAGCGACGGCTGCGGCGTCGCCCATACGTCCGGTCCGTGGGCGGCACGGTTAGCGGCGACGTAGGCGGCGAGGGCTTCGCGGGCCGGTTCACAGACGGGCAGCAGGGATCCGAGGGTCTCGGCCGCCGCCGCGGCGGTGTACGGGTCCTCGGACAGCAGGCACTCGGTCAGGAGCAGGATGAGGCTGGTGTGGTCGCCCCTCCATGAGGTGATCAGATCGTGGGCCATGCGGATCGCGTCGTAGCGGGTGGCGGGATCCGGGCTGCGGAGTTGTTCTGCGAGCAGGGCCGTGCGTTCGGGCAGACGTGCGTCGAGTATCGCGTGGAAGGTGCGCAGGAGGGGTGTGGTGAGTGCATGGAATCGGTCGTGCCGTTCGAGGTCGGCGAATGCGGCGGCTATCTGAGGCGGGACGTCGTGGGCCGTTGTGGCTGCGGCAGCGGACGCGCCGTCCCCGGAGCCGGCCCGGCCGCCCTCGTCGCCGGCTCCGCGTGGGGGTGCAGGCGTAATTCGGCGCAGCAGATCGATTGCCGTGGACACAGTGCCGGCGTCGATGGCTGCTGGGGTGCAGCGGGTGCGGTGGACGAGAGCGGCGAGGCGGATCCCGGGATCCCCCGTCGTCTCGTCGGCCACGGTGTCGAGCCACGCCGTGGCGGCGGCCCGCGCGGCGGGAAGCCGCAGCGCCAGGTCGGCCATCGTCCGGATGATCAGCAGCTGTTCCGCGATCCCGCTCTCGGCCAGCAACCGGTCTCGCAGTATGGCGACCGCCCGGTCGGCATCGTCCAGGAAGAGGCCGAGCCCCTCGAGCGCGGCCCGCCGTACTCCCAGATCCGGATCCGAGGCACAGGAGACGAAAGTCTCTGCACGCTCGCGCATAAGGGCAGCGCTGTCCGCACCGGCTGTTGACTCCGTGCCGTCCGGGGCGAAGCAGATGCCTTCACTACGGTCGACGGCTTCGCGACCGATGCTGAGCAGCAATTCGACGATCGAGGCGCGGTCGGGGGTTGCGGGATCGTCGGCCATGTCGAACAAGAACGGCAGGCTGGCCGCGGTACACGGATACACGTCGCCCTGGTAGTGGGCTGCGCTGTAGAAGTCGTCGAACGCCTTCGCCCGGACCGCGGGATCGGGCGAGGCCATGGCGCGCAGCCACCCCGGAACATCACCGGCCGAGCCGTACGCATGGTTCATCGACGACCAGCCGATGCTGTCCAAATCATTGATCACGTGAGGCACTATGCCGGAGAGCACTGACACTGCCCTCACCACCGCCATCAGCAGCGCTGCCCGGTTCCGGTGGCGGTACGCCGCCGGTATTGGCGACGCCACTGCCGCCTATCCCCTGGTCCTCGAGGCTCTCCTGCACAACAACCGCCCCGAGGCTGCCCACGTGCTCAGCCAGTTCAACCGCGTCGTTGCAATCGCCGGATCGACCCTCAGCAGACCGTCGAGCTTGCCCAGGCGCTTGCCGGTCAGCAAATGCCATACCCGCTGTCAGGTCTCCCGCCCGGCCTGTAGCTGACGGCGAGGCGGCCGTGGGGGCGGGGGTAGCAGCGGCCGTCGGTGGCGGGCGGCTCAGGGCGGGGGTGCTGCGGCGTCCAGTAGCCAACATAGCGGGACCGTGGCGGTCGTCTCCCAGGCTTCGATTGCCGGGATGAAGACATTGGCGAGGGGCCAGCAGAGGCTTGGCGTGGGCCTGAGCGCAGGCCCGGGCCGGAGAACGGGGTGCGGGCGAGGTCTTCGACGGTGGGTGTCCGGGCGCCGACGGTGTGCTGGCTCTGCAACCCACCCCCACCCTCGCGCCCGTCACAACGGCGGTCGCCGATCTGTCCCCGGCTGGGTCACGCTCACAGAGGTGGTCAAGACCCGGGAGAATATCTCGGTCGGCGACCTCCGCGCCTTCGCTGGGCACCGCGAGCCGGCGCTGTCGGGCTGGTTCGATCGGCCATCGCTCAGGCGCTGGAGCGGCAGGCTGAGATGTCCGCCTTGGTTTCTTGAAGACGTTCCGGTGAGGGCGACGCTGTTGCCCCTGATCCCCGGGACGAGTCAGGCCGCTCGGCGATGCTGGCCACGACGGCCATGAGCACCACGGTGATGGTGATTGCCCACGGGGGCAGGATCTCGGGGAGCAGCGGCCCAACGTAGGGCATCGGCGTGAGCAGCCGGCGAGCTGTACTCCGTGAATGTGGGCGTCGTTTGAAAAAGTGGTTCTGTCTCACATTCCGTGCCAGAGCCACGGAGGGTCACCGAATCCGCGATCATGACCGGCCGTGGCTGACACGCTCCTCCAAGACCTCTGGTTTCACCAGGCCGACGACGTCGTGATCGAAGACATCGACACCAACAACGACCTGGTCCTCATCCGAGCCCGCACCCAACGGCACGCGCTGCGAGGAGGACCCGTTTGCGGAGCAGGTCGAAGCTGGCGCGGCCGAACATCTGCCGCTTGAGCATCTTGATCTTGTTGTTGTGGCCCTCGACCGGGCCGGAGCTGTAGCTCATGCTGAGTCCGGCGACGACGGCGTCGAGGTCCTGGGCGAGGCCGGTGGTGAAAGTGTGCAGGGCGGGCAGGTCGTCGGCTTGGACCTGGGCGATCCAGTGGTGGAGGTGGCGGCCGTTGCGGTTGTTCATCAGGTCTGCGAAGGTCCTCACGTGCTCGGCTGTCCGGCCGAGTTCGGGGCAGCGGGCCAGGATGTCCTTGAGCTGCTGGGCCTGGTCGGCGTCGAGGCTGTCGGGATGGCGGGTGATCCAGCTGGTGACGTCCCGCACTGAAGGCGGCTTGCGGGGTGCGTCGTCGTGCGGGAATGCCTCGCGGAGCCGGCGGGCGTACTGGCGGACGATGGTGCTACCGCCGGTGTAGCCGCGGTCGCGGAGCTCGGCGAAGAGCCGGGCGGCGTTCGTGCAGCCCTCGCTCCATCGCTGGTGGAGGTAGGGCTTGTGGGGGTCGAGGATGCTGGTGCCGCCGGTCCACTGGCCGACCAGCAGCTCATCGGGGCTGTCGGCATGGGCGAGGCGCCGGACGGTGTTGCGGGCCAGACCCAGCTCCCGGGCGATGCCGCGCAGACCCTTGCCCTGGGCGAGCAGGTCGTGGACCGCCGTGTGCTGCCGGCGGACGCGGTCCGACAGCCGGCCAGCGCGCCGGGGCCCGGCCAGGGCCGCCGACGGCGCGAACTCCGCGAAGTCCGTGGGCACAAACGGACAGGCCGGAGTTTCCTCCTGCGGTTTCCGTAGGAGGGCGCGGTGCTGGATGACCGTCTTCTCGACGGCTTCGGCCAGGTTTTTCCAGATGTGCCAGCGGTCGGCGACGTGGATGGCGTCCGGTGCCCCGAGCCGTCCGGCTTCGGCATAGGCGACGGACCGGTCCCGGCAGATCACCTCGACGCCGGGATGGTCGGTGAGCCACTGGGCCACCGTCGCCACGGACCGGCCGGGCAGCAGGTCGACCGGCCGGCGAGTCTCGATGTCGACCAGGATCGTGCCGTAGACATGTCCCTTGCGCAGGGCGAATTCGTCCACCCCGAGCACCCGCGGCGTTGCCGGCTCCGGGTCGGGTAGAGCGCGGACCAGCCGCAGCAGCGTCGACCGGCTGACCACCGAGGCCAGCGTCTCCACCAGCCGGGCGCCGGCCCGCCCCGCCAGCATCAGCGCGACATGCCGCAGAACCGACTGGAGGCCGGAGCTCCGGCGCCCGTAGCGGAACGTCAGCCCGTCGATCTGCTCGACGAACGTCGCCCGCGGACATGAACCCTCACGGCAGCGGAACCGCCTCACCCGTAACTCGATCACCACCGGGCGCCCACCGACCGGGCTGTCCGCGAGCCGCCGGACGTAACAGCTGTGCACGCGGGTCGAGAGGACTCCGCAGCTCGGGCATGCGGCCTGGTGCCGTTGGGTGCGGGCTCGGATGAGGACCAGGTCGTTGTTGGTGTCGATGTCTTCGATCACGACGTCGTCGGCCTGGTGAAACCAGAGGTCTTGGAGGAGCGTGTCAGCCACGGCCGGTCATGATCGCGGATTCGGTGACCCTCCGTGGCTCTGGCACGGAATGTGAGACAGAACCACGATTCGCGCGTCGCCGACACGTGAACGCGTTCCACACGCCGGTATCCGTAACTTGCTGGTGAGCGTCATGGCCTTGGTCAGCCTTCCTTTCAGATTCCTCGTTGCCGTCTCCCCGTCAGGACACCAGAGGAGGAGCGGTCCCGCAGGGCTCACGAGGGGGGCTCAAGGATCGCGGCAGGTGCTGACGTCAACGTCCCTTCCCTAGGCTGGAGTTAACGCGACGGCCGACCTGGAACGGGGGCGTGAGGCTATGACGGAGGGAAGAGCCTCCGGCCGCGGAGCGAACGTCTATCTGGACAAACTGATCAGGGAGTCCGGCATCAGCCACAAGCGGCTGGCGCACCGGCTGAACGAGCTCTGCTCGGCTGAGGGCATGGCCAGCGAATACACGCACACCTCTGGCGAGGCGGACAGTCGCTTGTAGCAGCAGATTGCTGCGGCTAATGTCGAGAAGGGCCTGGTATTACGGGGATCGCGTTCCTAGCGAGGTGGCAGGCGGCGGCAGCCGGTCAGCCAGGAGATCACGCCCTCGATCACCCAGCGCCTTCGCCCGAGACGTTCGCTGCACTCGGTTCCCTTGCGGGCGACGCGGACGCCAAGATGCCGCCCCGTAGCCATTTTTTCTGCAAGTCAGCCTGCTCGTATGCCTTGTGCGCGTGCAGGCGCTTGCCGTACAGCGAGTTGCTGTCACGAGCTCTAGGCTCATCTTGTGACTGATCAACTGGTTTTGCCGAGTGCCCCTGATGGCCTGGTGGCGGCGTTCCCGTCGCGGCTTGCCGACGACGTGTGCAGCGTCCTGTCGATCATGCCGGTCACCAAGCACGCACCGGCCGGGCCCATCCAGGTCGAGGTGCTCGGTGAACCCGTATCCGTTCCATACCGGATTTACCATGATGAGCTGGATGCCCGCATGCAGAACTCACTGACCGGAATACAGAGGATAGTTCTCCATTGTCTGTACTCGCGGCATCATGACGGCAGAGTCCGCCAACATCATCTCGGGCAGATGATGACGTCGGCCGAGGCGTGGATCGCTCCCTTCGTCGTACAACTGGCCGGGGAGTACGTCCTGGAGATCCTCGAGGCGATCCGCCGCGGACTTTCCGACCTCTGCGTACCGGGTTCAGCCCAGCGCGCGCTGTACGGACAGCTCCTCGCCCACAATCCCTCGTTCTTCGCTCGCACAGAACGGCGGATAGTGAGCTACTGGTCCTGCTACCACCGACGCAGCTACCCGGCGTTCCATACGTACCCTGGTAGTGCCATGGCAGAAGCGTTCCGGGATGCAGCATCCGAACAGCCGGGCACTCTTGCGGCTCGTCAGACCCCTCGGCCCGTGCGCATCGACTCAACCGGCACATACGAGTGGCCAGAGTGACTGAGGCCGCCCACGGAGGGGCGAGCCAGGTCAGCGAGGGTGCACTGCCGGCTTACGCGAGGAAGACCGGGTACAGAATCCTGCGCATCCCAAGCAAGCCCGTTCGTTAGGTCGGGTATCTATCCAGTCTTTGGCCAAGTCCCGATGGAACGCTGAGTAAGGTTGCGGCCATGGCGGTGAAGAAGGTGCGGTGGCCCAAGCTGGACCCGGACAGCGGTGTTGAGGACGCGACACTCCTGATCTTGGAATGGCTGGGCGAGCAAGGTGTTGATGCCTTGATCCGGGTCGATGCAGAGCGTATCCAGGCCGGCCAACCGGCATGGACTTTCGTTGCCAGCGGCGGGCAGTTGGCCGACGCGGTAAGAACGGATGGGGTATCGGCCGCAGAGTGCATGGGGAGAGCACTGTTCACGCTGCGAGAGGCCGGGCTGTCCGTACCTTTCTGACCTGGACGCGCTGACCCGGCCTCGAACGTCGCTATTGAGGCTGGCTTCCCGAACGGGCAGACGCCTGGAGCTTGCCGAGCAGGCGGCGGTCGCGCATTGCAGGGAGCTTGTGTTGCGCAAACTCGGAGGTCTTCCAGACTTCGCGTTTCAGCTGTCCTGGCTCTCTGGGCGCGCGATCCGGTAGACGTGGACGGGCGGGTGGTCGATCGGCAACTCGGGTCGCCATGCCCGCAGGGCCTGGGCAGTCGGGATGAACAGCGGCTCCGGAAGATCGTCGACGCCCCGCCATTGCCAGTCGGCCACCAGGTGCGGTTCGATCACTGCGGGAGCCCCGTCGAAGACGGTGACCACGGTCACAGCAGTCACCCGGTTGATGCCGCTCACCTCGTCCACGAGCATGGCGAGCACCTTGACGGACCTCTCATAGGCGTCCAGCGACGTCTCCTCGAACAACTCCCGTACTGCTGCGGCTTCGATGGACTCGCCCGGCTCGACCTTTCCGCCGGGGCACTCCCACACCCCGGTGCGGTGCTGCCCGAGCAGAACCTGGTCCCCAGGCCCCCTGAGGATGACCGCCACGCCGAATGCGGCCTGTACCAGCGGCGGCCAATCACTCCGTGGGCGGCTGGAGATCCGGCGCGGTGCCGGGCGGTCCTGTCGGCGGGAGCTGATCAGCTGCGTCACGTAGGCGTTGTCCGGCTCTGGCGCGGGCAGCAAGGTGACGTCCTCCATGACGAACCCGGCGTCGACCAGAAGGTCCTCCCACAAGCCGGGACTGAGAGCCCACATGCGGACGGCCAGTTCCCCGCCGCCGGCCAGCGGTAGAACCTCGTCGCGGGCGGTGACTTCGTCCATCGGACCGAGGCCTGCGGAGTTGGTGTGCAGGACGGAGAAGACCAGCCTGCCACCGACGCGGATGCTGGGTGCGAGGACCTGTAGGAGCTCGTGCGGGTCGATGAAGCCCAGGCCGTGGACGGAGTACGCCGTGTCGTACAGCGGCCCGTCGTGCTGGCAGAGGTAGTCGACGGCATCGGCCTGGATCAACCGGAGGCCGGGGGTGGAGCCGTAGCGGTCGACGGCTCGTTGGTGTTGGGAGGCCGAGGCCTCGACCGCGTCGACGAGCGCGCCGTGGACGCGGGCGAGGTAGGCCGGGTAGCGGCCGGTGCCGGAGCCGATGTCGAGCACGCGCTTACCGGCCAGCTCGCCCAGCACCTCGGCGCCCGATCCGGTGCCGCCCGGTGCCCAGTCGAGCCGTTCGGGTTCGGGAAGGACGGTTCCTCGCTTGAGGTGGTGCTGGCCGTAAACGGTCCATGCCTGCTCGTTCACTACCTCGTCGTTCACGCCTTGCCTCTCTTACGGCCGCAGCGCGTAGCAGCGCATGTAGTCGATGTCGGTGATGTCGACCGCCGACCACCCGACGGTCAGCAGGTCCTCGTCGTCGGCGCTGATGCCGACCCATGCCCGGTCGGGCAGGCGGTCGGCCATGGGGGTCGCCACCCAGAGCAGGCCGTCTGGGACGAGGAGGCGGCGCATCCGCCCCAGGAACGCCGGCTTGTCAGCGATGAAGGCGTACACCAGGCGCGCGGTGACCAGGTGCACGGATCCCTCGGTGACCGGCAGTGGCTCCGGGCCCTCGATGTCGGCCTCGCGGAACGTGACGCCGACAGCGGTGCTGTTCTCGGTGGCGAGGCTGATGGCGGCCGTGGAGCAGTCGATGCCGGTGGTGGCATAGCCGAGCTGCGCGACGTGGCGGGCGAGGGCGCCGTCGCCGCTGCCGACGTCGAGCGCCGTGCGGCCCGCCCCGGGTCCAGCGTGCTGCTTGAGGGCGGCGAGTTCGTTTTCGTCCAAAGGGCGGTAGCGGGTGCCGCCCGCCCACAACAAGTCCCAGTACGTCGCCGGGCCTTCGATCGTCACGCGGGTCTCCTTCGTCAGGTGGTGGCGGGCGGTGCGGCTGGGGCGGGGGCCTGGTGCATGGTGCGCAGGGAGGAGGCGAGCAGCACCAGGAAGGGCAGGACGAGCGCGGCGGTACCCAGGGCGAGGGTGTTCCACAGACCGAGCCAGGTGCCGGCGGCTCCGGCGAGGAGGGCGGCGAGCGGGCGGGTGCCGTAGGTGATCCACTGGCCGGTGGCGAGCATTCGGCCTTGCATGCCGGGCTTGCACACGGCCTGGCGGATGCTGCGCTGGGTGGAGCCCTGTGCTGTGGTGCACGCCAGCTGCACGAACAGGCCGGCGGCGATGAAGACCTGCCCGGCGTGGCCTGGTGTGGCGAGCAGCAGCGGCACTTCGGTGAAGGGGGTGATGGCCAGTGCGGTGAGCATGACGCGGGCGGGCCCGTACCGGTCCACGAGTCGGCGGACCATCAGGGCTCCGGCGACCCCGCCCAGGGCCGCCACGCTCAGCAACGTTCCCAGGGCGGTGGCGGAGTAGTGCAGGTCGCGGAGCAGGTACACGCTCCAGAGAGTGGTGAGGAAGGCGAAGACGGCGGTGTAGGCGGTGCCGGTCAGCAGCAGCGGCCGGATCGTGGGGTGCCGCACCACGTACAGCACGCCCTGCTTCATCTCGCCGACCAGCGAGCCCTTTGCTCCGGTTCGGACGGGGGCGGGCTCGGGGGTGCGGATGCTGCCGAGCAGGAGGGCGCAGGCGAGGTAGGAGGCGACGTCGAGGTAGACGGAGCGGGCAGCTCCGAGGACGGCGACGACGGCGCCGCCGAGCTGGGCGCCGGCGCTGTCGGCTAGAGAGGCTACGGCTCCGACCTTGGCGTTGGCCTCCAGTAACCGCTCGCCGGGGAGAAGGGAGGGTAGGTAGCTGATGCGGGTGGTGGAGCCGAAGAGGCTGGCCGTCGAGCTCACCAGCGCGACCACGAACAGCACCTCGAGCGACAGCCGGCCGACGGCATCGGCCAGGGGAATGGCGGCGTACGCCGCTGCGGCGACGAGGACGGCGCCGATCATCATGGGGCGTTTGCGGTGGCGGTCGGCCAGTGCCCCGGCGGGAAGCGCCACGAGGAGTGGCGGCAGGCGTTCGGCGAAGGCGAGGAGCGAGACCTCCCACACGGTCGCGTGCAGGGAGTCGACGGCGATCAGCGGCAGGGCTACCGAGGTGATGCCGCTGCCGACGAGGTCGACCGCGCACGCAGCCCAGTAGCGGACGAAGTCACCGTGCCTCCAGAGGCTGCTGGTTCCCGCCGGGGCCGTGGTCACCGGGCGTCGCTCCCTTGCATGGTGTCGGCCGGCTGGCGCTGTCCGGGCAGGGCCGCGTCCTGGAACTGGGCGCGCTGCATCTCGTACAGCTCGCGGAAGACGCCTGCGGTCGGCTTGTGCAGCAGTTCCTCGAAGGTGCCGGACTCGACGAGTTCGCCCTTTTCAAGGACGTGGATGAGGTCGGCGTGGCGGACGGAGGCGAGGCGGTGGGTAATCAGAACGACGGTCTGCCCGCTGTCGGCGAGCTTGCGGATCTGCTCGAAGACCTCCAGCTCCGCCTTCGCGTCGAGGGCGGAGGTCGGTTCGTCGACGATGAGGATCTCGGCGTCGCGGTAGCGGGCGCGGGCGATGCCGAGCCGCTGCCACTGGCCGCCCGAGATCTGGTGTCCCCCCTTGTATCCCTTCGACAACAGCGTGTCCCAGCCGCGCGGCAGCTCTTCCACGACGGTGTCGGCCCCGGCGTAGGCGGCGGCCTCCTCCACCGCCGCCTGGTCGACGGGACGCTCAGGGCGGCCGATGGCGATGTTCATGCGGCAGGTGAAAGGCCAGCGGTGGAAGTCCTGGCTGACCATGCCGATCCGCGGCCACAGCTGCGCGCGATCGAGGGTGCGGGCGTCGGTGCCGTCCCACCGGATGCTGCCCTCGTCGGGCTGATACAGGCCGGCCAGCAGCTTCGACACCGTGGTCTTGCCCGAGCCGTTCTCCCCGACGAACGCAATGATCTTGCCGATGGGGATGTCGAGCGTGACGTTCTTCAGGGCCGGCCGCTTCGCCTCGGCGTCCTTCCGGTCGTCGTCGTTGTCGTCGGGGTAGTGGAAGGTGACGTCGTCGAAGCGGATCAGCGACAGGTTCCTGGGCACAGGCTTGCCGCCGGTGGGGATGGCGTACTTCGCGGCCTCGGTGAAGAGGCGTTCGAGGTCGGCGACGTAGGCGGATTCCTCGTAGAGGTTGTTGACCTGGAGGACAAGGGTGGTCAGGCTCTGGCCGCCCGAGCGGATGGCGAGCACGGCCGTGCCCGCGATGGACAGCGACATCACCCCGGTGGCCAGCAGTCCGAGCAGCGAGGCGTAGGTGAGGGCCGCGGCGATGCCGGTGAGTGCGGAGGCGATGAGGCGGACGCGGGCGCGGCTGGCGGCGAGGCGGGACTGCTCGGTCTCGGACGCCTCGGACATGCCGCGGAAGTGCTGCAGCAGGAACGGGCCCACGTCGTGCACGCGGATCTCCCCGGCGGGCCCGGTGCGCATGAGGGTCTGGGCGAGGAGCCGGCCGGCGCGGGAGTGCTGCATCCACCTTAGGTAGCTCGCATACCGGGCCCGAGCATTGCGCAGGGAGGCCCAGGACCGCGGGACGGTCATCAACACGAGCAGCGGCAGCAGCACCGGGTGCAGGACGGTCAGAACACCAGCGGCCGCGACGAAGCTCACCAGGGAGCCGACGACCCCGGTGCACACGTTGACCATGCGGCGCGCCGCACCGGCGCCGTACTGGGCGGAGTCCATCAGCCGGTTGAAGTCGGCGTCCTCGATCGCGGCGAGTTCCACCTTCGCGACATGCGCGAGGTACATCTCCGTCGCAACGCGCTCCACCTTCGGCTCCAGCCGGCCCGTCCCCGCGGTGGAGGCGGCGTTCGCGAGGGCGCCGACGATGCCGGTGACCGCCACCCACATCATCGCGGGAATCGCCGCCTGGACGCGGTGGCTGATCGACCCCGTGGCCAGAACGACGGTCAGGACGCTGTTGACCGCCACGAGGCCGATGGCCTGGCTGATGCCGCGGATCAGCTCGCCGGCGCCGACGGTCCACAGGGCGCGGTGGTCGGCGCGCCAGGCCAGGCGCACGGTGAAGGCGACCATGCGGGGCAGCTGGAGCGCCATGGTCCACAGCGTCATCTCGAAGTACGCCTTGTGGTGGTCGGCCCAACGGGCGTTGTAGATCAGCGGCCCGCCGAACAGCAGCTTCTCCGACGCCGACCCTTCGCCCATCTCCGGAGCCATGGCCGTCTTGGTTCGCTTGATCTTCACGCCGCACCTCCCGTCGGCCAGCCGTGCTCGGACAACAGGGCACCGGCGCAGAACTGCTTCAGCACGGCGGCGGTGTAGGGCACGCAGTCCGCCGGCGGCCGCGCGGGGTCCGCCCACACCAGCGCCGAGCACTTCTCCGGCTCCCGGATGGAGGGCTGGCCGGTCCAGTGCTGGGTGGTGAACACCATCCCCATGCGCCCCTCGCCCTCGGGGCTGCGGTGGTGGATGGCGTGGCAGAACTCCAAATCAGGGGGCGCGATCGTGACGCCCACCTCTTCGACGACCTCCCGCCGGGCGCCGGCGGTGACGGGCTCGTGCTCCTCCAGGTGCCCGCCGGGCGGGCACAGCAGCCCTGAGGCGTAGACCTCCCCAGCCCGGCGAAGGAGCAGGACCCGGCCGTCGTCGCGGACCATCAACACCATCACGTCGACCACGAGCCGGTAGCGCGGCGGCTGCCTCACGCCCACCTCCCCATGGCCGTCCCAGCACGCCGGCCAAGCCCCGCCTGGCCGTGTTCGAATCGCAAACGCACCCCCGTGGCAATCACGGGTCGATCCTTGCGGTGATGCACTACGCCTCCTCGTTGACGAGCCGGTCGGACGAGTGATCGGAAAAACGGCCCCCGGACGGGTGCGGTCACGGCCTCCCGAGAGCGTTTCATCGCACAGAAATTCAAATGACCGTCAATCGGCCCGTGATCGCTGGGCAGGCGCCACAGCGGGCGCTGTGCGATTCACCCGGGCGTGGTTGCTCACCCGATCCGGGACTTGCGTTGCTGACGAGAACGACCGCCCGCCCCCTCGGCCCGGTGGTTGCCAGGCCGAGGTGGCGGACGCTTTGCAGACGGCCGGGTGACACCCTCACGAAGCCGCGATGGGCGTCTGCTCCGTCATCTTCTTCTTCGCGGGTTTCTTCCTGGTGAGCGGTGTCCGTGCGGCCGGCGAGGGTGCTGAGCCGCCGCGCTCCTGGTAGAGCCGGTCGGGGTCGGTCCAGCCATCGGGTCTGGGTGGGACGACCCACCGCACGTCGCGGGTGGAGGATCTTCTGGTGGTCAGAGGCAGCTCGATGACGGTGCCCGGCCGCAGCAGCCGGGCCCCCAGCCCAGCAGATCCCATCCCTCAGCCGCGCCACGGTCGATGAAGAACGTCCAGTGGCTGGCGTACGTGCTGGCGAGGACCGGGCCGACCTCGGGGCGGAGTGCTTCCAGTGCCCGCTGGCCGAGCGTGGGCCCGACGCGGACCGCGTCCCAGTCCAGCCCGCACCGCACGCGGACCACCCCGGGTATCGAGACCACGGGCTGGCCATGGAAACCGGGCGGCCTTCCTGTCCCTCTTCGTGGGCCGCCTACGGATTAATGAAGCTGGCCATCAGTCCGGCGACCTCCCGGTAACGCTGAGTGCGCCCGGCAGAGTGCTGTGCGGAGCGCGGTTGAGGATGCCGAACTGCCAGGCTCGCCGGACGGCATGGGCGGTGGCGCGGGCGTGCAGCTTCCCCAGCAGGTGCTGGTGGGCGGTGCCGACGTCGTGGCGCCGCTTTCCACGGGAGTGCTGCAGGGAGCGCAGCGACAGCCCGATGGTGTGGGCGTGCAGGACCTCTCACTCGGTCGTTTTCAGCTCAGGTGACTTCTCCGTCTCCGGTGTGGGGGCGGGGAACACCTTGTATTTGTAGGCGGTGTTGACCAGAGCGGGGACGGCGTTGCCGCCCGGGGGCCGCAGGCAGCGGGCGGCGGAGCGCAGCAGTTCCTGGAGCTGGCGGGGGCCAAGGGCCAGATCGATGGCCACGTGATGCTGGGAGTCGCCCAGGGCAAGCATGGTGATCGCCACGCGCTGCTCGGGCGTAAGGGTCGGCGGGGACCTGAGCTGAGCGAGCTCGTCATCGTCGAGCCGGTCGACCAGGGGGAGGTACAGGTCTCCGCCCAACGGCGGGAGCCGCAATTCTGTGAGGGACATCAGGGCCTCTCCTTGCTTCGGCCGGGGACGGCGGCCGGGTGCCGGCCAGTGGGTGTTGCAGCGCGATGTCGGCGGCCGAAGCGCAGGCGCATGGCCCAGCGGGCGCATCGTTCGGCGGTGACGGCCATGAAGGCCAGGCGCCCCAGGCGGGTACGCCACCAGGCGGACGGCAGCGTGAGCGGGTCGGGCACCGGAACGTGGGGCCAGCGGGCCGCCGTGGTTCGGCGCCACCACGCCCGCGCCCACACCGCCCCCCACCGTCATGTCACCGGGCGGCAGCTCCCGGGTGATGACCGGTTCGGGGGCGACGTGGATGAGCTCTCCGGCCGCGCGGAGCCGGGTCGCGAGCTCGTCACCGCGTTCCAGCAGCCCTCGGATCAGTGCAAGACCACGCAGCACCAGCCGCTGCGCCTCGACGCGAAACTCGCCTGGCCGGACTACCCGGCCCTGACAGAGGCCAAGCAAGACGCCGCAAGCCACCTGCGGCCCCTCGCCGATATCCTCGACACCTACGCGCGCACCGGGAACCTTCACGAACCCGGGCACGGCTGGATACGACGCCCTCGGCACCTACGAACACATCAACGCCGCCAACACCGTGTGCGTCGTCGACGACCACGGCCGCATCGCCATCGTCGAAGACCACTGCTACCTCCAAGGCCAGCTCCAGCTCCATCCCGGCGGCAGCATCGAACCCACGAGCCACCCGAGGAAGCCACGCGCCGCGAGTGCAAGGAGGAGACCGGATGGCGCCCGCACATCCTGCGCCTCCGGGCCACGACGCACCCTCTCGCCTCAGCGACAGCCGCCACCGCCCGCCTATACCTCGGCACCGACCTCCACCCGGGATCCATTCGAAGTGACCCGACCGAGACGGACATGACCGTTCGGTGGCCCTCACTGCCAGAGGCAGTGCGCGCCGTCGAGACCGGAGCAATCTGTGAGACCGCCCGTGCCCTCAGCATCGCCCTCGCCGCACGGACCCTCGCCCCCCCCTAGAGGGCAGTTCACCAAGGCCCCCGGTGCGACACGGCAACGTCCGCCATGATGGCTCGCGAACGACCACACGCGCGGGGAGGGACATCCGTGGGCGGCCTGAAAGACCCCGAGTACGAAGCCCTACTGGTACTGCGCGACACGGGAGCGCGACAGCAGCACGGTTGGGTGACCGACGACTGCGGCATCGCCCTGAAGATCGTGGACCGCCTCCGGGCAGCGGCTTTAGACGTCATTTCAGTTGGCGTGATCTTGCGGCAGTCTGGGGTGATGACTGCTGCGCTTGTCCAGCGGATGGCGCCGGATGACCTGTGGACGTT
>NZ_JBFAPE010000038.1:0-49751 GCF_040675615.1 Streptomyces sp. NPDC049585
CGGTGTTTCCAACCTTACCAGATCCGTTTTCCGTTCCGTTTCCGGTTCGGAATTCGTTTCCGGCCCCCTGTTGGAGCGGGGTTCCGACTTTATCAGAAGTTTTCGGCGCGACATTCGTCGGCTTCTTCTTTCCGAAAGAGTCGGGGTGCTTCGCTATGAACCGATATTCATCGATGTTCACTGGCCGAAGCTGGTCAGATACTAACCGTTGCGGAGCCCCTGGTCCAAACCAGGTTCCCCTCGCAACCGTTCGAATCTACCTCCCCCCACGGCCCGTGTCAACGGGTTTGCGGGGAGAAGAGAAGACTACCAGGTCTCGCGGGTGTCGAAGACCGACGGCGGGTTCTCCAGCTCCTCCAGTTCCACGCCCGGGGCCGACAGGACGACGTCGCCGGCGAGGTGGACGGTGTGCCGCTCCCCCGTGTCGAGGGCGCTGACCTGGTACTCGTCCACGTCCAGGGTCCCGTTGTCGGTGGGGTGTGCTGTCCTGGCGACCAGGGCCCACGACTGGTCGACGGTGAGGGGGGCGAGCACGGGGGGTGTGAAGCCGACGAGCCGGACGCGTACGGGGGTGTCGCCGGGTGCCAGGCGCAGGAGGCGGGCGACGGCGACGTAGAAGGCGGGGGACGCGCCGGTGAAGGCGTGGGCGCGGACGTTGCCCTCGGTGGCGTGTTCGCCGGTCGGGTCGGTGCGGACCCAGGTCACGCCGTCGAGGGCGGCACCGCGCACCTGCCAGTCCCCGGCCTTGAGCTGCAGGCGGATGGGGCGGCCGAGATCGTCGATGGCGAGGTCCACGGCGCCGGCGGGAGCGCCGGAGGGGGTGGTCAGCTGCGAGACGTAGCGCCAGCCGGTGGGGCCGGTCGCGCACTGGAAGTGCTCGTCACCGAGGGGGGAGTGATCGTGGGTGTCGTACAGGGAGTAGCGGCCGCGGGGCATAGGGGGGTCCTTGGGGCGAACGGCGCAGGCCCCCGCCGGGAGGACGGGGGCCTGGCCTTCGGATCATTCGTTGTCTACCGGCTGCTGCTCCTGCTGTGGAGCTCAGTAGCGGTAGTGGTCCGGCTTGTACGGGCCCTCGACCTTGACGCCGATGTACGCCGCCTGCTCCGGGCGGAGCGTCGTGAGCTTGACGCCGAGGGCGTCGAGGTGGAGGCGGGCGACCTTC
The DNA here is from genome assembly GCF_040675615.1 of Streptomyces sp. NPDC049585. Classification (NCBI taxonomy): domain Bacteria; kingdom Bacillati; phylum Actinomycetota; class Actinomycetes; order Kitasatosporales; family Streptomycetaceae; genus Streptomyces; species Streptomyces sp. NPDC049585. Next base: position 1,163 of record NZ_JBFAPE010000038.1, read on the forward strand.
TCGTCCAGGTGCTTGGGCAGGACGTAGACGTCGGTCGGGTAGGACTCGGGCTTGGTGAAGAGCTCGATCTGGGCCAGGGTCTGGTCCGCGAAGGAGTTGGACATCACGAAGGACGGGTGGCCGGTGGCGTTGCCCAGGTTCAGTAGGCGGCCCTCGGACAGGACGATGAGGGTCTTGCCGTCGGGGAAGGTCCAGGTGTGGACCTGGGGCTTGACCTCGTCCTTGACGATGCCGGGGATCTTGGCGAGGCCGGCCATGTCGATCTCGTTGTCGAAGTGGCCGATGTTGCCGACGATGGCCTGGTGCTTCATCTTGGCCATGTCCGAGGCCATGATGATGTCCTTGTTGCCGGTCGTGGTGATGAAGATGTCGGCGGTCTCGACGACCTCGTCCAGGGTCGTGACCTGGTAGCCGTCCATGGCGGCCTGCAGGGCGCAGATCGGGTCGATCTCGGTGACGACGACGCGGGCGCCCTGGCCGCGCAGGGACTCGGCGCAGCCCTTGCCGACGTCGCCGTAGCCGCAGACGACCGCGACCTTGCCGCCGATCAGGACGTCGGTGGCGCGGTTGATGCCGTCGACGAGGGAGTGGCGGCAGCCGTACTTGTTGTCGAACTTCGACTTGGTGACCGCGTCGTTGACGTTGATCGCGGGGAAGAGCAGGGTGCCGGCCTGGTGCATCTCGTACAGGCGGTGGACACCCGTCGTGGTCTCCTCGGTGACGCCGCGGATCTCGGACGCCAGCTGCGTCCACTTCTGCGGGTTCTCGGAGAGGGTGCGGCGCAGCAGCGTGAGGATCTGGGCGTACTCCTCGCTGTCGGCGGAGGCCGGGTCCGGCACGGCGCCGCCCTTTTCGAACTCGACGCCCTTGTGGACGAGCAGGGTGGCGTCACCGCCGTCGTCGAGGATCATGTTGGGGCCGCCGGTGGCGGCGTCCGGCCAGGTCAGCGCCTGCTCGGTGCACCACCAGTACTCCTCCAGCGTCTCGCCCTTCCAGGCGAAGACGGGCACGCCCTGCGGGTCCTCGGGGGTGCCGTTCGGGCCGACGGCGACGGCGGCGGCCGCGTGGTCCTGGGTGGAGAAGATGTTGCAGGACGCCCAGCGCACGCGGGCGCCGAGGGCGACGAGGGTCTCGATGAGGACGGCCGTCTGCACGGTCATGTGCAGCGAACCGGTGATGCGGGCGCCCCTGAGGGGCTGCGCCGCCGCGTACTCCTTGCGGATCGCCATCAGGCCGGGCATCTCGTGCTCGGCGAGGGTGATCTCCTTGCGACCGAAAGCCGCCAGCGACAGGTCGGCGACCTTGAAGTCCTGGCCGGTGGTCGTAGTCATACGGCTGCTCCTCCTGAGGGGCGAGCGGAGTGGGTACGTACGGCTGTGCATGCGGTCGCTCAGCACGGTAACGACACCCGTGCTGTCACCCGGCCGCAGCCCAGTCCGTCGGAGGCCCTCTCTCCCTCGGCCGGTCCGGCGTACGGACCGCCCGACCGCCATCAGCAGCGACGTCTGGCTCTGGCACGAATCTACACCGGGACCCCTGCCGGGCCCCAGCCCCTTCGGGGCGGCTTCCGGACGCGCGCGACGACTGCCTCCCTTGATGCGGCCGGGTGTTGCAGGATGCGGGGAGCGAGGAGCGGAGTGAGGAGATCCAGGTGAGGAGATCCACGTGACGTCACCGGGGCGGCGGCTGCGGCTGATCGCCGTGACCGCGTGTCCGACGGGCATCGCCCACACGTACATGGCGGCCGAGAAGCTGGTCCAGGCGGCGGAGGCGCTCGGCCACGAGATGAAGGTGGAGACGCAGGGCTCGATCGGGGCCGAGAACGTCCTGTCGGACAACGATGTCAGGCGCGCGGACGGCGTCATCATCGCGGCCGACAAGGACGTGGACCCCGCCCGGTTCGCCGGCAAGCGGGTGCTGACGGTCGGGGTGGCGGAGGGCATCCACCACCCCGAGCAGCTGATCGAGCGTGTCCTGGACGCCCCGGTGTACGCGCCCGCGGGCGGGGGCGGGGCGGTCCGGGGGGCCGAGCAGGCGCCGGGCCGGGGCGGGCGGGCTCGGGCGGTGGTCTACCGGGCGCTGATGAACGGCGTCTCGTACATGATCCCGTTCGTCGTCGTCGGCGGTCTGCTGATCGCGGTGTCGCTGGCGCTGGGCGGGCAGCCGCGGCCCGACGGCGGACTGGTGATCCCCGCCGATTCCTTCTGGAAGCACGTCAACGACATCGGGGCCATCGGTTTCACCCTGATGGTGCCGGTGCTCTCCGGCTACATCGCGTACGCCATCGCCGACCGCCCGGCCCTGGCGCCCGGCATGGTCGGCGGCTGGATCGCCAACACCGGCGCCCTGTACGGGTCGAAGTCGGGGGCCGGTTTCATCGGGGCGATCGTGACGGGCTTCCTCGCCGGCTACCTGGTCCTGTGGATCAAGAAGATCAGGGTGCCGAGGTTCGTCCGTCCCATCATGCCGATCATCGTGATCCCGGTGGTGGCGACGTCCGCCCTCGGACTGTTCTTCGTCTATGTGCTCGGCCGTCCCATCGCCTGGCTCTTCGAGCACCTGACCGCCTGGCTGGGCGGGCTGACCGGGACGAGCGCCGCCCTGCTCGGCGCCGTGCTGGGCCTGATGATCGCCTTCGACATGGGCGGTCCCGTCAACAAGACGGCCTTCCTCTTCGGCGCCGGGCTGGTCTCCACCAATCCCCACGTCATGGGCATGTGCGCGGCCGCGATCCCGGTGCCGCCGCTGGGGCAGGGGCTCGCGACGCTGCTGCGGCGCGGGTTCTACACCGGGCAGGAGCGGGAGGCGGGGCTCGCCGCGCTGTTCATGGGCTTCTTCGGCATCACCGAGGGCGCGATCCCCTTCGCCGCGGCCCGCCCGGCCCGGGTGATCCCGGCCAACATGGCGGGCGGCGCGGTGGCCGGGGCCGTGGCGGGGCTGGCGTCGGTGGCGGACCGGGTGCCGCACGGCGGCCCGATCGTTGCGCTGCTCGGCGCGGTCGACGCAGTGGCGATGTTCTTCGTGGCGATCGGCGTCGGCGCGGTGGCGACGGCGATCGTCACCGTCATGCTGCTGGGCGTGGGCGGGGCGCGCCCGGTCGGGCGGGGGCCTGCGCGGCCGGCGACAGCACCGGTGACGAGGCGGGGTCCATCCGCGCCGCCCGAGGTCCTCTCCGGCCATCTCACCGAACGCACCGTGCGCCCCGAGCTCGCCGCGGGCAGCAAGGAGGACGCCATCCGCGAACTCGCCGGGCTGCTCGCGGCGAGCGGCGCGGTGCGCGACACCGAGGAGCTGATCCGTGCGGTGCGGGCCCGCGAGGAGGTCGGCACGACGGGCCTGGGCGAGGAGATCGCCGTCCCGCATGCGAAGACCTCGGCGGTGACCGCGCCGGTCGTCGCCTTCGGGCGCTCCCCGCAGGGCATCGAATGGGGCTCGATGGACGGCACCCGGGCCCGCCTCGTCTTCATGATCGCGGTACCCGACGGGGACGCGGCGGACGAGCACCTGCGCATCCTGGCGAAACTCGCACAGCGCCTGCTGGACCCCGACTTCCGCGAGCGGCTGCTGGCGGCTGCGGACGTCGAGGCGATCCTGCGCGTCCTGACCGAGGTCCACTGACGGCCCGGCGGTCGCGGGGGGCCGGTGACCGGCCGGCCGCCGCGGTACGGGCGGCGGCTCCCGTCCCCGTTCCGGCGCGGTACGGCCCGCGGCGGTGCGGCTTCGGCCACGACGGCGCCCCGTAGGGGCGTGGGGAACTGCGCGACAAGCCACGACGCGCCCGCAGGTCCCGGGGGGCGCCCGTCGAAACTGCGGTCCGTCGTGGCCGATCGCGCAGTTCCCCGCGCCCCTACGGGGCGTGGCCCGGGCCTCCCGGGGTTGCTGCCGGGTCCTCGCCTGCCGCTGCCGCGGTCTCGCTGTAGATGTCGGGTTCCAGGTAGATGACCCGGGCGATGGGTACGGCCTCGCGGATGCGGGCCTCGGCCGCGTCGATGGCCCGGGCCACCTGGGCTGCCGTGTCCTCCGCCCGGACGGCGATCTTGGCGGCGACCAGGAGTTCCTCGGGGCCCAGGTGGAGGGTGCGCATGTGGATGACGCGGGTGACGGTCGTGCCGTCGACGGCGGCGGCGCGGATCCGGGCGACCTGGTCGGGGCCTGCGGCCTCGCCCAGCAGCAGGGACTTCGTCTCCGCGGCCAGGACCAGCGCGATCAGGACCAGCAGGGTTCCGATGCACAGGGTGCCGATGCCGTCCCAGACGCTGTCGCCGGTGGCGATCGTCAGGCAGACGCCGCCGAGGGCGAGCACGAGGCCGACGAGGGCGCCGAAGTCCTCCAGGAGGACCACGGGCAGCTCGGGGGCCTTGGCGGTGCGGACGAAGGAGCGCCAGGACTGCTTGCCGCGCAGTGCGTTCGACTCCTTGATCGCCGTGCGGAAGGAGAAGCCCTCGGCGACGACGGCGAAGAGCAGCACGCCCACGGGCCAGTACCAGTGCTCGAGCGGGTGCGGTTCCTTGATCTTCTCGTACCCCTCGTACAGCGCGAAGACGCCGCCGATGGTGAAGAGCACGATGGAGACGAGGAAGCCGTAGATGTAGCGCTCGCGCCCGTAGCCGAAGGGGTGCTCCTCGCTGGCCTTGCGGCGCGCCTTGCGGCCGCCGACCAGCAGCAGTGCCTGGTTGCCGGAGTCGGCGACCGAGTGCACGCCCTCGGCGAGCATCGACGAGGACCCGCTGAAGGCGAAGGCGACGAACTTCGCGACCGCGATGGCCAGGTTCGCGCCCAGCGCAGCCACGATGGCCCTGGTTCCGCCCGATGCGCTCATGGGTGTGCTTCGTACCTTTCGATGGTGAGATCCGTGAGATCCCTGAGATCCGTGAGATCCGTCCGACGTACCGTGCGGCTCAGGCCGCCCGGCCCACCGCGGCGCGGAAGACGATTCCGTCGCCGCCGAGTTCCACGCGCTCACTGGCCCGTACGTAGGCCGACTGGCCGCGGACGAGGGTCAGCTCGCCACCGTCCGGGGCGCGCAGGAAGGCTGTGCCCGCCGTGCAGAGCAGGATCTGCGGGCCGCCGGTGCCGGCCAGGGGGCGCGGGGCGGCGTCCGGGGCCAGGGCGTGGCGGCACAGGGCGAACTCCCCGGCGGGCGTCACGTACTCCTCCGTCCCGTCGGCGTCGGCCTCGGGCCGCAGGATGCCGGGCGCGCCGGCCTCGAACCGGACCACGCGCAGCAGCTCGGGCACGTCCACGTGCTTGGGGGTCAGGCCGCAGCGCAGGACGTTGTCGGAGCTGGCCATGATCTCCACGCCGACGCCCTTGATGTAGGCGTGCGGGACGCCGGCGTCCAGGTAGAGGGCCTCGCCTGGCTGCAGGACGACGTGGTTGAGGAGCATGGCGGCGATCACGCCGGGGTCGCCGGGGAAGTGCCGGGCGACAGAGGCGTAGGCCGCGTAGACGCCGCGGTGCGGGCCGCTGTGCCCGGCGAGCCGCTCGGCGGCGGCCGCCGCCTGGTGCACGGTGTCGGCCATGGCCGCGCGGTCGGCGCGCAGTACCGCCGTGAGGACCTCGCGCAGAGCGGCCTCCTCGGGGTGGGCGTGCAGCAGGTCGACGTACGGCTTGAGGGGGTCGACCTCCAGGGCGGCCAGCAGCTCGGCGGTGGCGTCCGGGGTGCGGAAGCCGCACAGGCCCTCGAAGGGGGTGAGGGCGCAGATGAGCTCGGGCTTGTGGTGGGCGTCCTTGTAGTTGCGGTGCGGGGCGTCGACGGGGATGCCGAGGGCCTCCTCCTCGGCGTGCCCGGCCCGGGCCTGCGCGGGGTTCGGATGCACCTGCAGGGAGAGCGGGTCGGCTGCTGCCAGCACCTTCATCAGGAACGGCAGCCGGGGGCCGAAGCGGCCCACGGTGTCCGGGCCGAGCTCGCCCTCCGGGTCGGCGGCGACGACGTCGCTCAGGGCGACGGGACCCGCGCCGCGGTCGACGTGGGACGGGGCGCCCGGGTGCGCACCCAGCCACAGCTCGGCCTGCGGCTCGCCGGTGGGCGGGACGCCGAGCAGCTCGGGGATCGCGGTGGTCGAGCCCCAGGCGTAGGGGCGCACGGTATTGACGAGGCGGTCCATGAGGCGGTTCCTGCTCCAGGCTCGGGGCTGGGGGGCTTCCTGTTCTCGGGCGACTGGCGGGCTACGACTTCGGCCACGGCTTCGGCCACGGCCACGACTACGACTACGACTACGACTTCACCAACGGCTTGCGACGGCTTGCGACGGCCTACGGCGTCGAGGCGAGCGCCAGGTAGACGGCGGCGAAATCGGTGATGGCCAGCAGCTCGGCGACGGTCTCCAGCGGGCTGCCCTCCCCGGCCTCCAGCTCGCTGACGGGCGTGTCGCGGTGCAGGGCGAGCTCGCGGGCGGCGGGTGCGGGCGAGGTGACGGCGGGGGTGCGCTCCCGGACCAGGAAGACGCGGGCGTGCAGTGCCTCCGGCTCCTCGACGCGGTCGCGGAAGAAGTCCTCCGGATCGGCCCCGGCGGCGAAGTCGCCGGACAGCAGGGTGCTGTGGGCCGTCAGCGCCTCGGGCAGCTCGGCGGCCAGTGCGGGGCGGCCGGCGAGGGCGGCGAGGACGGTCGCGAAACGGCGGCCGGCCGCGGCGGCGAGCGCGCCCTCGGTCCAGATCAGCGGCAGCGTGTCGGCGAGCTCGGCGGCGAGCGTCTTGGCCGGGTTGGTGTACGTGGCGATGGCCGGCCCACAGCGCTCGGCGATGTTGTCGAGTCGGTCGGCGAGCGCGTCGAGAGCGGCGGGCGGGGCCTCCGCCAGGCCGATGCGGTCGGCGAGCGCGAGCAGCGGGGTGAGCAGCGACCACAGGGTGCCGGGCCCGCTGGGCAGGACGGGCGGGGCCTCGTCGGCCGAGCCGCCGGCCATGGTGGTCTCGTACGGGGTGGTGGTCAGCGGCACCGCCAGGCCGCGGACCTGGGCGGTGGCGTCGGCGAGCGGGGAGCCGGCCGGGGAGACGCTGACGACGGTGCAGCCGCGGCGGTAGGCCTGCTCCAGAAGGACGGCCAGGCCCGGCTCGGTGCCGTCGGGGCTGGCGACGAGCAGCAGGTCGAGCGGGCCCGTCCAGCCGGGGAGGTTCCAGCGCAGCGCGCCGGGGGCCGGGGCGACGCCGGAGGGGCGGATCAGGGTGACCGGGCAGGTGTCGCCGGCGAGGGCGCCGAAGAGGTCCGCGGTGGACTCGGCGGCCGGGCAGGGTCCGGCGACCAGGACGGCGCGCGGGCGGCCGTCCGGGCGCAGGTCCGCGAGGCCGGCCTCGGCGGCGTTGCGCACGGCGGTGCGCACGCGGGCGCCGGATTCGGCGGCGCCGCGCAGGAGGCCGTGCAGATCCGCACGGGAGAGGCCGTCGGGGTCATCGAGGAGGGACTCGTCGAACACCGTGTGATCAGCCTCCGGTGGCCGTGGGGGTGGGATGCCTGCGCCTGACGGCGGCGGGACTCGAGGCCGGTACTCAGGCGGGGCGGCGCGCCTCGTCCACGAGGAGGACGGGGATGCCGTCGCGGACGGGGTAGGCGAGACCGCAGCCCTGGCCCTCGCACACCAGCTCGGGGGTCTCCTCGGAGGCGGTCTCGTCGCGGAGGGGGGCGTGGCACGCCGGGCAGGCGAGGATCTCCAGGAGGCCGGCTTCGAGCGGCATGGGGCGGTTCCCTTCGGGGCGAGCGGTGTGCGGTGTGCGGTTCTGTGAGGTCAGCGTAGTCCTTGGGGGGCGGGTGGGTGTTCTTTCCCCCACCCCGCCCCTTCCCGAAACCGGCTCGTCTCAGGCGCGGACGATCGCCAGGACCTCGTCGCGCAGGCGGGCGACCGTCTCGGCGTCGCGGGCCTCCACGTTCAGGCGCAGCAGCGGCTCGGTGTTGGACGGGCGCAGGTTGAACCACCAGTCGGCGGCGGCGACGGTCAGGCCGTCGAGCTCGTCGATGTCGATGCCCTCGCGGCCCTCGTACGCGGCCCGCACGGCGGCGGTGCGCCCGGTCTGGTCGTCGACGGTGCTGTTGATCTCGCCGGAGCCGGCGTAGCGGTCGTACTGGTGCACGAGGTCGGAGAGGGTGCCGCCCTGGCCGCCGAGGGCGGCCAGTACGTGGAGGGCGGCCAGCATGCCGGTGTCGGCGTTCCAGAAGTCGCGGAAGTAGTAGTGGGCGGAGTGCTCGCCGCCGAAGATGGCGCCGGTGCGGGCCATCTCCTGCTTGATGAAGGAGTGGCCCACGCGGGTGCGGACGGGGGTGCCGCCGTGCTCCTTCACGACCTCCGGCACGGACCGGGAGGTGATCAGGTTGTGGATGACCGTGCCGCCGGGGTGCTTGGCCAGCTCGCGGGCGGCGACCAGGGCGGTGATGGCGGAGGGGGAGACGGGCTCGCCGCGCTCGTCGACGACGAAGCAGCGGTCGGCGTCGCCGTCGAAGGCGAGGCCGATGTCGGCGCCGGTCTCGCGGACCTTGGCCTGCAGGTCGACGATGTTCTTGGGGTCGAGGGGGTTGGCCTCGTGGTGGGGGAAGGTGCCGTCGAGCTCGAAGTACATCGGGACGAGGTCGAGCGGCAGGCCCTCGAAGACGGTGGGCACGGTGTGGCCGCCCATGCCGTTGCCGGCGTCGACGACGACCTTCAGCGGGCGGATGCGCTCCAGGCCGACGAGGGAGCGCAGGTGCGCGGCGTAGTCGGCGAGGACGTCACGGGTGGTGACGGTGCCGGGGGTGGCGGCGGGTGCGGGGGCGCCCTCCTCGGACCAGCGCTCGGCCAGCGCGCGGATCTCGGTCAGGCCGGTGTCCTGGCCGACGGGGGCGGCGCCGGCGCGGCACATCTTGATGCCGTTGTACTGGGCCGGGTTGTGGCTGGCGGTGAACATGGCGCCGGGCAGGCCGAGTTGGCCGCTGGCGAAGTAGAGCTGGTCGGTCGAGCAGAGCCCGATCGAGGTGACGTCCACGCCGCGGGCGGCGGCGCCGCGGGCGAAGGCGGCGGCGAGGCCGGGCGAGGAGGGGCGCATGTCATGCCCGACGACGATCGCCCGGGCGTCGGTGACCTGGGCAAAGGCGGCGCCGAAGAGCTCGGCCAGGGGCTCGTCCCACTGGTCGGGAACGACGCCGCGCACGTCGTACGCCTTCACGATCTGCGACAGATCAGCCACAGCCAACCCCTCCTGCTTCCGGTTCGGGACAACAAACCTACCCGCCGTCACCGGTCGTGCATGACCGTGCGCCGTGGGCGCCGGCTCGTCACCGGTCGTCAGGAGTCCGGTGAGCGCAGCACCCTGAGGTGGCCGCGGCGGGCGACCTCCATCGGGTCCGGGCCCCGGCCGCCGGGTGCAACGGCGCCCGGAGCGGCGCCCGCACCTCCCGCGCGCTCCTGCGGCCGGGCGGCCTCGCGCACGGCGTTGGCGAGGGCTTCGAGGTCGTCGCTGCTGGGGCGGGCGGGCCCGGTGTCCACGGCGAGGCGCACGACTTCCCAGCCACGCGGCGCGGTCAGCCGCTCGGAGTGCTCGGCGCACAGGTCGTAGCAGTGGGGTTCGGCGTAGGTGGCGAGCGGGCCGAGAACGGCGGTCGAATCGGCGTAGACGTACGTCAGCGTCGCGACGGCCGGGCGGCCGCACGCGGTGCGCGAACAGCGACGTACAGGGCTCACGACGATGGACGGTACCGCACTCTTGAACGGGCCGCGACGACTCACCCCCACCTCACTCCTCCGTGTCGTCCCGGTTCGTCCTGTGGACGCCCTTGGCGAAGGCCCTGGTTGATCCCCTCGGGAGGCGGGGAACACATGTCCGGCGGCAAAGAAATCGCCCAAGGAAAGCGTCATCACTAGGTACACATAGTGTCATTCGGGATGCGAGCCCCGATCCCGCGGCTGGCTGTATTTGATCGCAGACATGACCGGATCGCTCATCGGGCGACATGACGGGAGATGGGCGGCTGCTGCATACGGACGGTCGGCCGGCGGATACCCTCGGGGGTGATGGACAGCCCCGTACCTCCTCCGGCCGCCGCCGGGGGTACCCCCGGCCCGACAGGACCGCGACCGCGCCACCGCGACCGCCACGGACGCGGCATGCGCGGCCCCATCGCGCCCCCGCAGGTGCCGCTGTCGGCGACCAGGGCGGAGGCCTTCGTCGACCTCGTGCAGGACTCGGCCGAGCGGCTGGAGCGGCGCTGGCCGCAGCTGGCGTCCGTGGAGTTCCTGGTGCGCGAGGTGCCGACCGGCGAGGACGCCGGGGCCGGCGACCCGCTGGAGGCGCTGCTGGACGGCGACTCGGTGCCGCTGGGCCGGTACGTGCCGGCGCGCGGCGGGGAGCCCGACCGCATCGTCGTCTACCGCCGTCCGGTGGAGATCCGCACCAAGACGCGGGACGAGCGCGCGCTGCTGGTCCACGAGATCGTGGTCGAGCAGGTCGCCGAACTCCTCGGGCTCGCCCCGGAGTCCGTCGACCCGCGCTACGGCCAGGACTGACCGGCGACCACCGTCGCCGGTGCTCACCCGGTGAGCACCGACAGGTCCTGCCCGGTCTCCGGCACCGCCACCGTCGAGCGGTCGTCGCGCACCGGCTGCACCGTGAACATCGGGACGCCGTCCTTCGGCAGCGCGAGCATCCGCGAGGCGTGCACCGGGCCGCCGGAGACCTTCTCGACGGTCACCGCGTAGACGCCCTTGCCGCCGGTGGGCCGCGGCGGCTCGACGGCGAGGGTCGTGCCGGCCTTCACCGTGTACGTCTTCGACACCGCGGTGCCGCCCTCGCTGCCTGCCGAGGACGTCACCTTCACCTGGGCGTCCCGGCCGGGTGCGGTCAGGGCCAGGGTGGCGGCCCCGGGGCGGTTGTCGGCCACCGTGCCGCGTACCTCGACGGGCGGTGTGGCGGGGATGAAGGCCGTCTCCTGCTTGTCGTCCTTGCCGCGCGTCACCCGCAGGGCGGCGACGATCGGGGCGCTGCCCCTGGCGCCCGTCAGCACCAGCGAGCCGGCCTCGCCACGCGTGACGTCACCCAGCTCGACCGCCGTCGTCATCCCGGCCTTGACGTGCAGCGCCTCGTGCCCGGCCGGGCTGATCGAGCCGCTCGGCCCGGCGAGGCGCACGCTCAGGTCGGCGTCGTCGTTGCCGGGCGCGAAGGCGACGAGGCGCACCGAGGTGGCGTCGGCGGGCACGCCGGGCAGCACCGCCGCGGGCGCGGCGTCGGCGGACGGCGGCAGCCAGTCGCCGCCCAGCTTGTCGTCGGCGACCTGCACCGCCGCCCCGACCCGGCCCGACCGCGCGGCCACGTGCAGGGTCAGCTGGTCGGTCGGGGTGTCGGTCAGCGTGGAGAGCAGGACGGGCACGGTGGCGTGGGGCGGGACGGTGACGCCCTCCCCCGACGCGGCCCCCGTCCTGCCCTCCGGCCCGAACAGTTCGAGGTCGACGACCGCCGCCGAGGCGTCGGGGTTGGTCAGGTGCACATAGTCCTGACGGCCCTTGGCGGTGCTCACGCCCGGGAACCAGAAGGAGGTGTCGGGCGGCGTGCAGGCGGTGCCGTGCAGTCCGCGGCCGGAGCCGGCGGCGACGACGGTGGTCTGCTGCGCGGTCCAGCCGGGGGCGAGGGCGCCGTCGGCGGTGCCCAGCAGGGCGGGGGTGTCGGAGCGCTCCGTCGTGGTGCTCACCGGCTTGCCGGCCTCCTTGAGGGAGAGCACGGGCTTGCCCGGGTCGTCCTTGGCGGCCTCCTTCGACTCCTTCGACTCCTTCGTCTCCTTGGACCCCTTCGGCTCCTTGGCCTTCGCGTCCTTGCTGTCCTTGCTGTCCTTGCCGTCGCTCTTCCCGGCGTCCGTGCGGGCCGGGCCGGCCGCGGGCAGCAGCTCGGCCGGGCTGCCGGCGGTGCCCTTCCCGGGCGGGGTGAAGGCGGTGTACGTCGTCTGCCCCACGTCCGAGGAGGTCGGCGCCGGGCACAGCAGCGTCGAGCGCTGCACCGGCAGCCGGCCGACCGACTTCGTGACGGTGCGCCCGCCGTCGGAGGGCGGGTTCAGGGCGGCGATGCCGGTGATGACGGCGAGCCCGGCCGTGGCGGCGAACAGGGAAAGGGTCGTGCGGTTCACTGCTGCTCGCTCCCGTCACGGTGGGCTCGCTCGCCCCCGCCGTACGTCGTGTCGTAGGGCTGCCGACCGTACCCGTACGGGTCGTACGCACCGGCCTGGTACGGGTCGGTGTACTGCCCCTGCTGCTGGTGGCCGTACTCCTGCTGCTGCGGCACCGCCGCGTACGGGTCGGGAGCGGCGTCCGCGTGGCCGTAGCCGCCGTAGGAGTCGTAGGCGCCGTCATGGGGGGCGTACGCGTCGTACGGCTCCGCGGCGGGCGGCCCCGCCTGCTCGGGCACCGCCGGCCCGGCCCCCTCGGCGGCGGCCCGCAGCCGGCGGGCGCGGCGGCCCTCCCCCGAAGCGGACTGCGCCGGCACGGCGGCCGCCGGGGCGCCGTCCTCCGGCAGGTCGTCGTCGACGGTGCGGCGGCGGCCCGGCAGCGCGAGCACCACGAGGACGACGGCGAGCAGGCCCTGCGCCCATACCCATACGGAACGGGTCGGCGGGGTCCGGTAGGTCAGGTCGAGCCGGCCGCCGGTGGCGGGCAGCGCGAAGCCCTGGGCCCAGCCGTCGACGGTGACGGGCTTGAGCAGCCGGCCGTCGAGCGTGGCGATCCAGCCGGGGGCGGCCTTGTCGGCGACGCGCAGGACGCGTCCCTCGCCGCCGGCCGGCACGGTGGTGTGGGCCTCGACGGGACCGGCGGCGACCGGTGCGGGCGGGGTGGCGGGGGTGCCGTCGGGCTTCTTGGCGCCGGTGACGACGGTGACGCGGGCGACCTGCCGGTCGACGCGCCACAGGGAGCTGCGGTTCTCCTGCCCCATGCGGGTCAGGCCGGGGGTGGCGTCCAGGACGCGGGCGGTGCTGCGCGGGGCGCTGTCGCGCACCAGGACGTAGCCGACGGCGTAGTCGCCGAGGCGCCCGGCCTGGTCGGCGCCGGAGCCGGCGACCAGGCCGGCGACGACGGCGTCCAGCTGCCGGTCACGGCCGGCCGCCGCGGTCTCGGCGTCGCCCATGCGCAGCCCGGCGCCGCGCACGAGCGCGTACGTCACGCGGCCGGAGCCGCCGCCGAGGACCAGGGTGCGGGCCTGGTCGCGGGTGCTCGCCTCCTCGGCGACGAACGCGGGCACCTGCACGGGGTCGCGGCGCTGCAGCGGCCCGTCGGCGCCGCCGGCCGTCCAGACGACGGCCGCCACGAGCGGTGCGGCGCCGGCGGTCAGCGCGATCAGGCCGGCTACCGGCTGCCGCCAGCCGAAGCTGCGGGCGGCGACGCGCTCGCGGGCCCCTTCGGCGCCCACGACGGCCGCGGCGACGAGGCCGAGGCCGTACAGGAGGGTGCCGGGCCCGGCCCAGGCGCCGGCGCCGGCGACGGCCGCGCACAGCAGGCCGGCCAGAGCCGCGGCCCACGCGGTGCGCACGGCGAACTGCCGGTCCTGGCGCAGCAGGGCGGCCAGTGCGGCCAGGACGACGCCGGCCAGCAGCAGGGCGCCGGAGGTCCTGGGGCCGCCGGGGTTGCCGGCCAGCAGCTGCAGCGCGGAGGCCGATCCGTGGCCGTAGGACGCGCCCGCCTCGGCGAGGAACCGGCTCGGGTGGACGAGCAGCCCGAAGGACCAGGGGGCGAGGGCCAGGACGGGGGTCGCGGCGACCACCAGCAGGCGCGGGCCGTGCACCGCGAGCCGGGCGGCACCGCCGCGCGCGCAGTGCAGCACCAGCACGCCGGCGCCCAGCAGTACGGCCACCGGCCACACCACCGGCGTGAAGGCGGTGGTGACGGTGAGCAGGAGGGCGTACGCCCAGGACGCGCGCCACGACGGGGTCGCCTCCGGGGCGCGCAGGCCCCCTGCCGCGACGGCCGCCCGGGCCATGAGCGGCAGCAGGACGGCCAGGACGGCGGTGCCGAGCCTGCCGGTGGCCAGGGCCCCGGTGGTGGCGGGCAGGAAGGCGTAGACGGTGGCGGCCCAGGCGCGCAGCAGCCGCGAGTCGGTCAGCGGCCGGGAGGCGACGTAGGCGGTGAGTCCGGCGAGCGGGACGGAGCACAGGAGCAGCAGGCCGAGCGCCAGACCTGTGGAACCGAACAGGACGGAGGCCAGCGCGGCGAGGACGGCCAGGTAGGGCGGTGCGCTCTCGGTGCTGCCGGTGCCGACGGGGTGCCAGCCGTCGGCGTAGGCGGCCCACAGGCCGTCGGGGCCCAGGAGGCGGTCGGGTACGGGCAGCAGGGCGCCGCCGGTCAGGGAGCCGCTGCCGAACAGGCCGCGGCAGGCGACGGCGGAGACGAGGAGCAGCAGGGCGAAGAGCACGGGGGCGGGGCGGCGCGCGAGGCGCCGCAGCCGGGCGAACTGCTCGATCTCCAGGTAGTCGGCGTCGTCGCCGCCGGGCCCGGACTCGGTGGAGCCGCCGTGCCGGCCGGCGGCGGCGTGGGCGTCCTGGGTGCCGAGGCCGAAGTCGGCGGCGAGCTGCTCGACGGTGGCCCGGACGGTCGCGCCGGGGGGCGGGAAGAGCGGGCGCAGCTCGGCGGGGTCCGCCCGGGGCGCGCCGCGGCGTCTGCGCGCCGCCCGGATGCGCCCGGGGCGCAGCAGGACGCGGGCGAAGCCGGCGAGCTCGTCGAGGGCCTGTCCGGGCGCCTTGCCGACGAGGTAGCCGAGGGTGCGCAGCACGGTGCCGAGCACGAGGCGGACCATGACGTAGGGCAGCAGGGGGCCGCGGGTGTTGGCCAGCAGGGTGTGGACGGCGCCGGCCTTGTCGACGCGGTGGGCGGTGGTGGGCCTGCGGCCGGCGCAGTCGACGGGGCGGCGCTCGCGGGAGGCGGCCTCGGCGTGGCGCAGTACGGCGTCGGGGGCGACAAGGACCCGGTGGCCGGCGGCGTGGGCGCGCCAGCACAGGTCGACGTCGTCGCGCATGAGGGGCAGGCGGGCGTCGAAGCCGCCGAGCTCCTGCCAGACGTCGCGGCGGACGAGCATGCCGGCGGTGGAGACGGCGAGCACGGTGCGGATCTGGTCGTGCTGGCCCTGGTCCTGCTCGCGGCGTTCGAGGCCGGTCCAGCGGCGGCCGCTGCGGGCGATGGAGACGCCGGTCTCCAGCAGCTGCCGGCGGTCGTACCAGCTGCGCAGTTTGGGGCCGATCACGGCGGTGGGGTGGCCGGCGGCGAGCTCGGCGTCGGCGACGCGCAGCAGTTCGTGCAGGGCGCCGGGTTCGGGGGCGCAGTCGTCGTGCAGGAGCCACAGCCACTGGACGGGGTCGAGGTCGGACCGGTCGGTGCGGGTGGGGCCGCCGCCGTACTCGTCCTCGCTCCAGGTGCGGCCGACGGGGTCCCAGCCGCTGGAGCGCCTGAGGTAGGGCAGGTCGTCGGCGCCGAGGACGGGGGCGCTGCGCACGGCCTCCTCGACGGCGGCGCCGAAGCCGGTGCGGCGGGCGAGGTGCAGGACGTGGTCGGCGCCCAGGGCGTCGGCGAGCAGCCGGCGGGAGTCGTCGGTGCTGCCGGTGTCGGCGGCGACGACGTGCTGGACGGGCCGCTCCTGGCCGAGCAGGCCGGCGAGGGCGTCGGGCAGCCAGCGGGCGCCGTCGTGGGCGACGAGCACCGCGGTGACGACGTGCCGGGGGAAGGCCGGGGAGATGGTGGGGTCGAACATGGCAGGTGCGGGCCCCGGTTCGATGGAGACTGCGGTGGACGTACCGGGCCGCGGGCGGTCCCGGCTCACGGGAGGGCGCCGCCCGGGCGGGCGGCGTCTCGGACGGGCCCACCTTAGTGGTACGGGCGGGCGCCCCGACGGCCGTGCGGACAGCGATCCGCCCCTCGCTTGCGGGCTGCGAGGGGCGGACCGTGCGGTATGAATCCTGCTGTGGGGCCGGGTGGGGCCGAGGGTCCTTCGTTCCCGTGGACCGACGCTGCGTCAGTCCTCGTCGACTGGCTCGTACAAGACATCTGGTCAGATCATGACGCCGGTCTTCAGACCGCTGCCTTCTTGAGGCGGCGGCGTTCGCGTTCCGACAAACCGCCCCAGATTCCGAAGCGTTCGTCGTTGGCCAGAGCGTATTCAAGGCACTCGGAACGGACTTCACAGGCCAGGCATACTTTTTTGGCCTCGCGCGTGGAGCCGCCCTTTTCGGGAAAGAAGGACTCGGGGTCGGTCTGAGCGCACAGTGCGCGCTCCTGCCAGCCGAGCTCCTCGTCCGCCTCCTCGACCAGCAGTTGCTGGAACAGCTCGGTCATGTGCGCCCCTCGTCTGTCAATGCGTCCCCGTGTGCTGCCGCACATCAGGTGCGGCAGAACGACACGAGTGAAATTACAAGTGCGCCGATCCGGGCCAGTCAAGCCGGGATCTGCTATCGGGCCCCTTATTCACTCTGCGGAACCAAGGGCGAGCGGAAAGTTGCCAAAACACCACACAAGTGGACAGTTCTCCCACTCGTCACAAGTGCCTCGTCAGCGCCTCTTCCTTCCCGCCTCACGGAAGAGGACGCGACCCGCACGGGGACCGTTGCACCCGATATTTACGGGTCCGTCGCTCCGCGGGTGTCCGTACACCCCGGATCCCAAACCATTGCCCCCTCTTTCTCACCGGACGAGTGAAAGAAGCGGGCCAAAACGGACGCGCGGTTGACAGCGGAGCCGGGGAGCCGGTCTCCTTGAGGGCATGCCAGCGACCCTGCTCCTTCGGGCCACCGCCCCGGGGAACCTCAGCCTGACCCGCGCGTACGGGTCCCGCTGTGCTGTCCAGGCGCGCTGTCGCTGTTCCAGCTGTCGCAGCTGTTGAGGTGACCGTCCGTGCGCGTGCCGCGCACGCCCGTCCCGGTCCCAGCTGATCGTTCTTCCCTCCCTTCGCGTGCGCGCACGCCCGTTTGCGCGCTTGCGCCCGCGACCGCCATCGCTCTGCCCCCGCGCAGTCGTACCGCCGAGGAACCACTCCCCATGAACAGCGACGTCCAGATCGCCGGCGACCCGCTCGCCCTCCCCCACCTGATGCCCGCGCCCGCCGCCCACCCCGCCACCGTCGCCGAGTTCGCCGGGCTGGCCCGCCGCATCGCCGCCGACACCGCCTCCTGGGCGCCGCTCGTGCGCTACGACGCCGCCAGCCGCTGGTACCACCGGCTGCACACCGGCCCCGGCTACGAGGTGTGGCTGCTGAGCTGGGTGCCCGGACAGGGCAGCGGACTGCACGACCACGGCCCCTCCTCCGGCGTGCTCACCGTGCTGCAGGGCGCGCTGTCGGAGCACACCGCGCAGGGCGCGCGGCGCACCCTGACCGCCGGCGCGCAGCGCGTCTTCGCGCCGGGGTACGCGCACGAGGTCGTCAACGACTCCCTGGACCCCGCGGTCAGCCTGCACGTCTACTTCCCCGGCCTCACCGAGATGCCCATGCACGGCGCCGGCACCGCCGCCGCCGCGGCGCCGTCCGTGCACTGCGCCGCCGCCCGCACCACCTCCTGACGCGGGCCGCTGCGGCGGGCGGCCGGGCGGCTGACAGACTGCAGCCATGCAGCGCATTGTGGTTCCGGCCGGCGGGATCGGGGGCGCCCGCTTCCTCCGCGGCCTGAAGTCAGCAGCCCCCGACGCAGACATCACCGTCATCGGCAACACCGGTGACGACATCCACCTCTTCGGACTGAAGGTCTGCCCCGACCTCGACACCGTGATGTACACCCTCGGCGGCGGCATCCACGAGGAACAGGGCTGGGGCCGCGCCGACGAGTCCTTCGCCGTCAAGGAGGAGCTCGCCGCCTACGGCGTCGGCCCCGAATGGTTCGGGCTGGGTGACCGCGACTTCGCCACCCACATCGTCCGCACCCAGATGCTCGCCGCCGGCTACCCGCTCAGCGCGGTCACCGAGGCGCTGTGCGCACGGTGGCAGCCGGGCGTGCGGCTGCTGCCCATGAGCGACGACCGCATCGAGACCCACGTGATGATCGACGACCCGGACGGCGCGCCCGGCGCCCGCAAGGCCGTCCACTTCCAGGAGTACTGGGTACGGCTGCGGGCCTCCCTGACCGCCCACGCCATCGTCCCCGTCGGCGCCGAGCAGGCCAAGCCCGCGCCCGGCGTGCTGGAGGCGATCGCGGCGGCCGACGTCATCGTCCTCCCGCCGTCCAACCCCGTCGTCAGCGTCGGCACCATCCTCGGCGTGCCGGGCATCCGCGAAGCGGTGGCCGGTGCGGACGCCCCCGTCGTCGGCCTCTCCCCCATCGTCGGCGACGCGCCCGTACGGGGCATGGCCGACAAGGTGCTCGCCGCCGTCGGCGTCGAGTCCACCGCGGCCGCCGTCGCCCGGCACTACGGCCCCGACCTGCTCGACGGCTGGCTCGTCGACACCGTCGACACCGCGGCCGTCCCCGACGTCGAGGCCGCCGGCATCCGCTGCCGCGCCGTGCCGCTGATGATGACGGACCTCGAGGCGACGGCCGCCATGGCCCGAGCGGCCCTGGCCCTGGCCGAGGAGGTGCGCGGATGACCGCGCTCCCCTCCTACCGCGTCTGGGCGGTGCCCGGCATCCCCGAGGTACGGCCCGGCGACGACCTGGTCAAGCTCATCGCCACCGCCGCCACGGCCGACGGCCTGCCGGGACTGGCCGACGGCGACGTCCTCGTCGTCACCTCGAAGATCGTCAGCAAGGCGGAGGGGCGCATCGTCGCGGCCGACGACCGCGAGGCCGCCATCGACGCCGAGACCGTACGCCTCGTCGCCCGCCGCGGCACCCTGCGCATCGTCGAGAACCGGCTCGGCCTCGTCATGGCCGCCGCCGGCGTCGACGCCTCCAACACCACCGCCGGAACGGTCCTGCTCCTGCCCGAGGACCCCGACGCCTCCGCCCGCCGCATCCGCGACGGCCTGCGCGACGCACTCGGCGTCGACGTCGGCGTCGTCGTCACCGACACCGCCGGACGGCCCTGGCGCAAGGGCGTGACCGACTTCGCCATCGGCGCGGCCGGCGTGCAGGTCGCCAACGACCTGCGCGGCGACGTCGACGCCCACGGCAACCCGCTCGTCGCCACGGTGGTGGCCACCGTCGACGAACTCGCCGCCGCCGGCGACCTCGTCAAGGGCAAGGCCGGCGCCCTGCCGGTCGCCGTCGTGCGCGGGCTGGCCCACGTGGTCGGCCCCTCCGACGACGGCGCCGGTGCCGGCGCCCGGTGGCTCGTACGCCCCGCCGAGGACGACATGTTCCGCCTCGGCACCTCCGAAGCCGTACGGGAGGCGGTCGCCCTGCGGCGCACCGTGCGCGAGTTCACGGACGACCCCGTCGACCCCGGCGCCGTCCGGCGCGCCGTCGCCGCCGCCGTCACCGCACCGGCCCCGCACCACACCACGCCGTGGCGGTTCGTACTCCTGGAGAGCGAGAGCGCACGGCACGAGCTGCTCGACGCCATGCGGGAGGCGTGGATCGCGGACCTGCGGGCGGACGGGCGCACGGAGGAGTCCGTCGCCCGGCGCGTACGCCGGGGCGACGTCCTGCGCAAGGCGCCGTACTTGGTCGTGCCGTGCCTGGTCATGGACGGCTCCCACGACTACCCGGACGCGCGGCGGGCGACGGCCGAACGCGAGATGTTCGTGGTGGCGGCGGGCGCCGCCGTGCAGAACTTCCTCGTGGCGCTGGCGGGGGAACGGCTGGGGTCGGCGTGGGTGTCGTCGACGATGTTCTGCCGCGACGTGGTGCGGCGGGTCCTCGACCTGCCGGACGACTGGGACCCGATGGGTGCCGTCGCGGTCGGCCGCCCGGCGGCACCGCCGAAGCCCCGCCCGGACCGCCCGGCGGACCCGTTCGTCGTCACCCGCTAGGGGCGCGGGGAACTGCGCAATCAGCCCGCGACGGCCCGCAGCCGACACGCCACCCCGGGCTCCGGGCAATCCGCGGGCACGTCGTGGCTTGTCGCGCCCACGCGGCGGCAGCCGCACATCGACACCGCCCCGCGCCCCTTACGGGGCACTGCAAGCGGGCCTGGGCGACCGGCGCGTCCCGCAAACGGGCTGGGCAGGCCGTCAGGCCTGGGGGCGGCCCATGGCGCGGAAGGTCCAGCCCGCCGCGCGCCATGCCGCCGCGTCCAACGTGTTGCGGCCGTCCAGCACGCGCCGCGCCGCGACGACGTCGCCGACGGCCGCCGGGTCGAGGTCGCGGAACTCGGCCCATTCGGTCAGGTGCAGCACCACGTGCGCTCCCCGGCATGCCTCCAGGGCGGTGGGGGCGTAGGAGAGGGTGGGGAAGACCTGGCGGGCGTTGTTCATGCCCTTGGGGTCGTAGATGGTGACCTGGCCGCCCTGGAGGTGGATCTGTCCGGCGACGTTGAGGGCGGGCGAGTCGCGGACGTCGTCCGAGTCGGGCTTGAAGGTCGCGCCGAGGACGGCGACGCGTCGTCCGAGGAAGCTGCCGCCGACGGTTTCGCGGGCGAGTTCGACCATGTGGCCGCGGCGGCGCATGTTGATGGAGTCGACTTCGCGGAGGAAGGTGAGGGCCTGGTCGGCGCCGAGTTCGCCGGCGCGGGCCATGAAGGCGCGGATGTCCTTGGGGAGGCAGCCGCCGCCGAAGCCGATGCCGGCGCGCAGGAACTTCTTGCCGATGCGGTCGTCGTGGCCGATGGCCTCGGCGAGCTTGACGACGTCGCCGTCGGCGGCCTCGCAGACCTCGGCCATGGCGTTGATGAAGGAGATCTTGGTGGCGAGGAAGGAGTTGGCGGCGGTCTTGACCAGCTCGGCGGTGGGGTAGTCGGTGACGACGAAGGGGGTGCCTTCGCCGACGGGGGTGGCGTAGACCTCGCGCAGCAGTTTCTCGGCCCGTTCGCCGCTCACGCCGACGACGATGCGGTCGGGGTGCAGGGTGTCCTGGACGGCGAAGCCCTCGCGCAGGAATTCGGGGTTCCAGGCGAGTTCGACGTCGTTGCCGGCGGGGGCGAGCTCGGTGAGCGTGCGGGCGAGGCGGGCGGCGCTGCCGACGGGGACGGTGGACTTGCCGACGACGAGGGCGGGGCGGCGCAGGTGGGGGGCGAGGGAGGCGACGGCGCTGTCGACGTAGGACATGTCGCAGGCGTACTCGCCGTGCTTCTGCGGGGTGTTCACGCAGAGGAAGTGGACGTCGCCGAATTCGCCGACCTCTTCCCAGGAGGTGGTGAAGCGCAGGCGTCCGGTGGCGCCCTCGATGCCGGCGACGTGCTTGCGGAGCAGGTCGTCGAGGCCGGGCTCGTACATGGGGACCTCGCCGCGCGAGAGCATGGCGATCTTCTCCGGCACCACGTCCAGCCCGAGGACCTCGAACCCGAGCTCGGCCATGGCCGCGGCGTGGGTGGCGCCGAGGTATCCGGTGCCGATCACGGTGATCTTGAGGGCCATGCGGTGCTCCATGTGCTGACGGGCCGGATTGCGTTGCCCGAGCATAGTCGGGGGGCGGTCGGGAAGGATCGCGGGGCGACCGGGGGGCAGGGCGGGTTGTCGGCAAGCTCACGTATCGGCTGCGGAGGGGCTCGCTCTAGACTTGTTGTTACTAAACGGTAGTTAACTCTTCTGGGGAGTACGCCTTGGCGGGAAACAAGGATTTCGACCTCTACCGGCCGTCGGAGGAGCACGACGAGCTCCGTAAGGTCGTCCGCTCTCTGGCCGAGGCGAAGATCGCGCCGTTCGCCGCCGAGGTGGACGAGGAGGGCCGCTTCCCCAAGGAGGCCCTGGACGCACTCGTGGCCGCCGACCTGCAGGCCGTGCACGTCCCCGAGGAGTACGGCGGGGCGGGCGCCGACGCGCTGGCGACCGTGATCGTCATCGAGGAGGTCGCCCGGGTGTGCGCCTCCTCCTCCCTGATCCCGGCGGTCAACAAGCTCGGCTCGCTGCCGGTGCAGCTCTCCGGCTCGGAGGAGCTGAAGAAGAAGTACCTGGGCCCGCTGGCCAAGGGCGAGGCGATGTTCTCGTACTGCCTGAGCGAGCCGGACGCCGGTTCGGACGCGGCCGGGATGAAGACGCGCGCGGTGCGCGACGGCGACTTCTGGGTCCTCAACGGCGTCAAGCGCTGGATCACCAACGCGGGCGTCTCCGAGTACTACACGGTCATGGCCGTCACCGACCCCGAGAAGCGCTCGAAGGGCATCTCGGCGTTCGTGGTGGAGAAGGGGGACGAGGGCGTCTCCTTCGGCGCCCCGGAGAAGAAGCTCGGCATCAAGGGCTCGCCGACCCGCGAGGTCTACCTCGACAACGTGCGCATCCCCGCCGACCGCATGATCGGTGAGGAGGGCACGGGCTTCGCCACGGCGATGAAGACCCTGGACCACACCCGCATCACCATCGCCGCCCAGGCGCTCGGCATCGCCCAGGGCGCCCTGGACTACGCCAAGGGCTACGTCCAGGAGCGCAAGCAGTTCGGCAAGCCGATCGGCGACTTCCAGGGCGTCCAGTTCATGCTGGCCGACATGGCCATGAAGCTGGAGGCCGCGCGCCAGCTGACGTACGCGGCGGCCGCGAAGTCCGAGCGTGTCTCCGGCGGTGGCGCGAAGGAGGACCTGACCTTCTTCGGCGCTGCGGCCAAGTGCTTCGCCTCGGACGTGGCGATGGAGGTCACCACGGACGCGGTCCAGCTCCTCGGCGGCTACGGCTACACCCGTGACTACCCGGTCGAGCGCATGATGCGCGACGCGAAGATCACGCAGATCTACGAGGGCACCAACCAGGTCCAGCGCATCGTCATGGCGCGCAACCTGCCGTAGCACCCGGAGTACGCGTAGCACCGCCGGGCGTCTTCCGGTGGCGGTGGGGCCAGGGGCGGGCGAAGGTGGTCGGTGAGGAAGGACCACGGGAGGTCGCCCCATGCCCGACGTACGCGGACCCTACGTGCCCGGCACGCCCTGCTGGGTGGACCTCGTGGTCCCCGACCAGCGCGAGGCCCTCGACCTGTACGGGGATCTCTTCGGCTGGCAGGGCGAGCCCGGACCGCCGGAGACCGGCGGGTACGCCGTGTGCACGCTGCGCGGCAGACCGGTCGCCGGGATCATGACCGCGATGACGGCCGAGGGCGGCTCGAAGCCGCCGCCCTCGTGGACCACCTACCTGGCCGTCGAGGACGCCGAGGCCGCAACGCGCACGATCTCCTCCGGCGGCGGCACGGTGCTCTACGACTGCATGGACGTGCTCGACCTGGGCCGGATGGCCGTGGTGGCCGACTCCACGGGCGCCGTCTTCGGGCTGTGGCAGGCCAAGGAGTTCATCGGCTCGCAGGTCGTCAACGAGCCGGGCGCGGTGGTGTGGAACGAGCTCAACACCGCCGACCCGGACACGGCCGCCCGCTTCTACCAGCAGAACCTGGGCCTTTCCGCCGCCCCGATGGAGGAGGTGGAGGGCTACTTCTCGCTGCAGGCCGCCGGCCGGGTGGTCGGCGGGATGCAGGGGCTGCAGAACTCCCCGCCCGGCTCGCCCTCGCACTGGCTGACGTACTTCTCGGTCGACGACACCGACAGCACCACCGACGCCCTGGTGCGGGCCGGCGGCTCGGTGCTCAAGCCGCCGTTCGACATGGCGGCCGGGCGGATGGCCGTCCTGCGGGACCCGCAGGGCGCCGTCTTCGCGGTGATCGACGCGACGGGTCCGCAGCCGCCCACCGCCTGAGGGTCACTGGTCGCCGACGGTGACCTTCTGGTCCTTCTTCAGCTGGTCGAAGAGCTGCTTGGCCTTGGCCGTGTCCCACTTGACGGCCACGCCGTCGCTGCGGGTGGGCAGGTTGGGGTTGGAGATGGGCACGGTCATCTGCTTGCCGTCACCGCCGGTGACACCCTTCATCGCCCAGAACATCGACGTCAGGTCCCACAGCTCCATGTCCTTGTCGACGATGAGCGTCTCCAGGCCCGACCCGATCACCGGGTAGAGCCGGAAGGGGTTGAGGAGCGTCGACGGGGAGGCGGCCTGCTTGGCGAGGGTGTTCAGGAACTTCTGCTGGTTGCGCATCCGGCCCAGGTCCTGGTCGGCCTCCTGGTGCCGCTGGCGGACGAAGGCCAGGGACTGCGCACCGTTGAGCTCCTGGCAGCCGGCCTTGAAGTCCGCGCCCGAGTCGCGGTCCTTCAGCGGCTTGTCCAGGCACATCTGCACGCCGCCGAGCGCGTCGACGAGGTTGCGGAAGCCGCCGAAGCCGATCTCCGCGTAGTGGTCGATGCGCAGGCCGGTGTTGTACTCGATGGTCTGCGCCAGCAGCTCGGGCCCGCCGTCGGAGTAGGCCTGGTTGAGCTTGTGGGTCGAGGCCGGGAAGCGCTTGCCGGACTGCTTGCCCTTGAAGGCCGGGATCGTCACGTACGAGTCGCGCGGCAGGCTCAGCATCGTGGTGCCGTTGGAGCCGGTGTGCAGGATCATCATCGAGTCGGTGCGCTTGCCGTCGGCCGACCCGGTGTGCAGTTCCTTCTTGTCCTCGTCCGACAGGCCCTCGCGGCTGTCGGATCCGACGATCAGGTAGTTCGTGCCCTCGCCCGCCGGCGGCCGGTCGGGCACCGAGGAGAGGTCGACCTCGCGGCGCAGCTTGCCGTCGGCCCAGAAGTAGGTGCCCACGGAGACCACCACCAGGCCGGTGACCAGCGCGATCGCCCCGATCTTCAGCCGCTTGCGCCAGTCGGGGGCGGTGGTCCTCCCGCGCTGCCCGGGGGCTCCCGGGCCGGCCGGGCCCGCGCCGCCGCGCCCGTAGACCTGTCCGGCCGAGTAGCCGTCGGCCTGCGGGGGGCCGCCCTGGGGGCCGGGCCCGTGCGGGGCGTCGTAGCCACGGGGCGGCTGGTACTGAGCGGGCGGGCCCGCACGGCGTGTGTGCGTCCGCCCATCGGGCCAATCACTCATGCTCCCGAGTGTGCCTTCCGTGGCGCCCGGTCTCCCAGGGTGCGGACGGAACCGGGGCAGTGCTGTTGCAGAGCTGATGCAAACGCCGCGGGTGGGCCCGGGCCCGCATACAGTGGTGGACATGACCATTCAGGACCGGAACCCGGAGTCCGACATACCGGGCAAGCCGACCTCGGCGTCCCGCACGACGCTGTCCCACATCATGACCAACAACGACACCAACCTGCTGGGCACCGTCCACGGTGGCGTGATCATGAAACTGGTGGACGACGTCGCCGGTGCGGTCGCCGGCCGGCACTCCGGCGGCCCCGCCGTCACCGCCTCGATGGACGAGATGGCCTTCCTCGAACCGGTACGCGTCGGCGACCTCGTCCATGTGAAGGCCCAGGTGAACTGGACCGGACGCAGCTCCATGGAGATCGGCGTGCGCGTGCTCGCCGAGCGCTGGAACGAGGCCGCGCCGCCCGTCCAGGTCGGCAGCGCCTACCTGGTCTTCGCCGCGGTCGACGGCGACGGCAAGCCGCGCGCCGTGCCCCAGGTGCTCCCCGAGACCGAACGGGACCGCCGCCGCTACCAGGAGGCCCAGATCCGCCGCACCCACCGGCTCGCCCGGCGCCGCGCGATCATGGAGCTCCGCCAGAACCGGGCCGCCGAGGGCATCGAGGACTGAGCGGCTCCCCGCTCACCCCTCCGGGCAGACCGCCTGGTCGCCGGTGACCACCGACAGCCCGCCGGGCTGCTCCGCGGGCTGCTCGGCATGCACGGGGTGCACCCGCGTGAAGTCGGTGCCGAGGACCACCTGCAGCACGGGCCCCTGGCCGGGCATCGGCCGCAGTTCGGCGCCCGGCAGGGCGGCGGCCAGCGAGCGGGCCGAGCGGTCCCAGCGCGGGTCGTAGGTGATCAGGGTGCGCGCCGTGGCCGGGGGCGCCGCGTCGGCGGGCCGCCCGGTGGTGAGGAAGCCGGTGGCCCGCAGCGCGTCGTCGGCGCTCTTGGCCAGGCCCGTGCGGCCGGTGCCGTTGAGGACCTGCACCCGGATGCGCTCCGGCGGCACGTCGACGCGGGCCGGCGGCTGCCCCTGGGGCTTGGCGTCCTGCACCCGGTGCGGCGCGCGCGGGATGGCGCCCGCGGGCCGGTCCTCGCGCAGGGCCTGGAAGAGCTTGCCGGCGGCGGCCTCGTCCCAGCGCACGGTGGAGCCGATGCCGGGGACGGGGAAGTCGGCGACCGCCACCGGTACGGAGGTGAACTCGGCGGAGGCCGGTGTCAGGCCGCGCATGGCCCGGCCCAGGTCGACGAGGTCGGCGGTGCCCAGGCCCCGGTCGGCGCGGACCGAACCGCTGACGGTGGAGGCGACCTGCCGGAACTTCACCGGGTTCAGCAGGATGCCGCCGTCGGTGGCCCGGTGCATGAGCGAGGCGAGGAAGCGCTGCTGGCGCTGCATGCGGCCGAGGTCGGCGGCACCGTCCAGGTGCCGGGAGCGCACGTACTGCAGGGCCTGCCCGCCGTCGAGGGTGCTGGTGCCGGCCGGCAGGTCCAGGCCGGTGTAGGTGTCGTGCAGCGGCCGGGCGCTGCAGACCTGGACGCCGCCGACGGCGTCGACGGTCTTCATGAAGCTGGTGAAGTCGACCTCCAGGTAGTGGTCGACGTGCACACCCGTGAGGCGCTCGACGGAGAGCACGGTCAGGCCGGGGCCGCCCTCGGCGTAGGCGGCGTTGAGTTTCTGCCCGTGGGCCGGGCGGATGCGGCCGGTCTCGTCGGTGCGCTCGGGGATCTCGATGTAGGTGTCGCGGGGCAGTCCGACGACGGTGGCCCGCTCGCGGTCGGCCGACAGGTGCACCAGCATCATCGTGTCGGTGCAGTGGCAGGGCACCCCGCCCAGGTGGTAGCGCTGCCGCTCCTCCTCGGTGATCCTGTCGCGGCCGTCGGTGCCGACGAGCAGGACATTGGTGCCGCGGCTGACCTGGGGCCGGTTCGAGAGCCCGCCGAAGGGGTCCACCCGGCCGATGCCGCCGGCGAAGCCGGTGACCACGGCGTGCCCGATGCCCCCCGTGCCCAGCACGGCCACGGCGGCCCCGGTGGCCAGCCGCATGCCCCAGCGCGGGCGGCGACCGGCGGGCCGGCGGTGGCGGATCGGGCGGCGGCGGGGCGGACAGGTGCGCAAGGAGCGGTCGGGTGCGGTCACTGCGTAACCTCCGCGACGGTCGGGGAGCACGGCGGGGGAAGCTCGCGCACTGCAGCAGCACGGTAGGCCCATACGATGAACTGTCCGCGGCCCCACGCCGTCCGGGGCGGGCCCACCACCCGGCCGGGGCGGAGCCGCTTCGCCCATTGGCGGTAACGTGGCCGGGTCCCCGGCCCCCGTACTCCCGAGGAACCATGCCCGATCAGCAGCTGCCAGCCGTTTCCGTGATCATGCCGGTGCTCAATGAAGAACGGCATCTGCGCACCTCCGTGCGGCACATCCTGGAGCAGGAGTATGCCGGTGAGCTGGAGGTGGTCATCGCCCTCGGTCCGTCCACGGACCGCACCGACGAGATCGCCGCGGAGCTGGTCCGGGAGGATCCCCGGGTCCACACCGTGCCGAATCCCTCGGGTCGCACCCCGGCGGCGCTGAACGCGGCGATCAAGGCCTCGCGTCACCCGATCGTGGTACGGGTCGACGGGCACGGCATGCTCTCCCCGGACTACATCGCCACGGCCGTGCGGCTGCTGGAGGAGACCGGCGCCCAGAACGTGGGCGGCATCATGCACGCCGAGGGCGAGAACGACTGGGAGCGGGCCGTCGCCGCGGCGATGACCTCGCGCATCGGCGTGGGCAACGCCGCCTTCCACACCGGCGGCGCGGCCGGCCCGGCCGAGACCGTCTACCTGGGCGTCTTCCGGCGCGAGGTGCTGGAGCAGCAGGGCGGCTACAACGAGGAGTTCATCCGCGCCCAGGACTGGGAGCTGAACTTCCGCATCCGTGAGGCCGGCGGGCTGATCTGGTTCTCGCCGGAGCTCAAGGTCTCCTACCGTCCCCGCCCCAACGTCAAGGAGCTGGCCAAGCAGTACCGCAACTACGGCCGCTGGCGGCACGTGGTGGCCCGCTACCACCAGGGCTCGATCAACCTGCGCTACCTGGCCGCGCCGGCCGCGGTCTGCGCGATCGCGGCCGGTGCGGTGGTGGGCGCGACCGTCACCCCGTGGGGCTTCGTCGTGCCCGCCGGCTACCTGGCGGCCATCGCCGCCGGCTCCGTGCCGGCGGGCAAGGGCCTGCCGGCCGGTGCCCGGGTGCGGATCCCGCTGGCGCTGGCCACGATGCACATGTCGTGGGGCTACGGCTTCCTCACCAGCCCCCGCTCGCTGGCGAAGAAGGTCATCGCCAGCCGCCGCCCGGCAGTGAAGTGACGTAGTCGCAGGGAAGGCCGACCCGGTCAGTAGCGATCAGTAGCGATTGGCCGGGTTGACCTTCATGCAGGCCGAGGTGTCGGCGCCGTTGAGCGGGTCCGAGCTCTCGGGAGCCTTGTTGTCGCCGTCCTTCCGGCCCTCCCCGGGCTTGGCGGAAGCGGACGCGGACGCGGAGGCCGAGGCCGAGGCGCCCGGCTCGGGCGTGGTGGCGGCGTCGTCGTCCGCCGCGGCCTTGGGGTACGTCGTGCCCGTACGCCAGTCCCCGCCGACCACGAGCGTGATCTGCCGGACCTCGGGCGAGTGGCGCACCGCGCTCTCCGGCAGGCCGAGGGCCTTGGCCACGGCGAGCGCGTCGGCGCGCTGGGTGGCCCGGGGGTAGGTGATCGTGGTGTCGGCCTGGGCGCGCGGGGTGGAGTCGGCGATCGCCTTGGTGAAGCCCTGCTTGACCAGGAGGGCGGCGATGTCGGAGCCGCGGCCGGTGGCGGGCGGCTCGACGGCGGTGCCCGTGCCGTTGAAGACGGTGACGGCGATGTCGGCCTTGCGGGTGGCGGGCACGGTGGGCACGCCGGCCTTGTCGTCCTTCTTCTTGTCCTTGCCGTCGAGGGCGATGTCGTTGCGGACGAGCGAGAAGAGCTTGTCGGCGTCGCCGGGCTTGGGGATGACGTGCGCGTCCGGGTCCTGCGGGTCGGTGGCCCACGGCATGGTGGTCATGGTGATCCGGTTGGAGGGCACGCGCTTGATGTCGTCGGCGAGGCTGTAGAGGGCCTTGACCGAGCCGAGGTCCTTGTCGACGGTCAGGGCCTTGGTGGCGGCCTCGGCGAGGTCGGTGAGCTGGCCGGGGTCGGAGAGCTTGGTGCCGGACTTGAGCTGGCGGACCATCGCGTTCATGTACATGTGCTGCGCGTGGGTGCGGCCGATGTCGCTGCCGTCCTCGAAGCCGTGCCGGGTGCGCAGCCACTGCAGGGCCTGCTTGCCCTTGATGGTGTGGCTGCCCTTGGGCAGCTGCAGCCCGGACTTCTCGTCGCGGACGTTGGCGTCGACGCAGACGGGGACGCCGCCGACGGCGTCGGCCATGTTCACCACGCCCGAGAAGTCGATCATCATGAAGTGGTCGACGGGGATGCCGGTGAGCTCCTCCCAGGTGGCGACCGTGCAGCCGGGGCCGCCGTTGACCAGGCTGGTGTTGATGATCTGGCGGTTGGTCTCCTTGTAGACCTTGCCGGTGTCGGGGTCGGTGCACTTGGGGATCGTCACGCGGGTGTCGCGCGGGACGGATATGACCGACATGTTGCTGCGGTCGGCCGAGACGTGGACGAGCATCTGCACGTCGGCCAGCGGCGGGCGGTCGGCGTCGTCGCGGGCGCCGCCGAGGTCCTGGTTCTCCTTGCTGCCGCGGCTGTCGGAGCCCAGGAGGAGGATGTTCAGCGGGCGCTGGCCGTCGGCGTTGGCGGCGCTGCGGTCGAGCTGCTTGTCGCCGAGGTTGAGCTTGTTCTTCTTGATGTTGTCGTTGAGGTGCTGGTAGTAGAACCAGCCCGCCGCGGCCACGCCGAGGATCAGGACGGCGAGGCCGAGGGCGGTCCAGCGCAGGATCCGGCCGATGCGGCGGCGGGGCCGGCCGCCGCGAGGACGATCGCCCGCCGGGGGTGCGGCGGGGCCGGATATCGCGCCGGATCCGGCCTCCTCGGCGCCGTCCCGGGCGCCGGCCTCGCCGTCGGCGGTCTCCTGCTCCGCGGAACGCTGCTTCGGCGCGGTCGCGGCGGCCTTGCCGGCCGCCTCATTCCGCGCACCACTGCTCTGCCGCATCGGGCCCTCCCCTTGGATGGTGCGTACCGGCCCGATGGGCAGACGTGTGTCCCGCTCGAGTCCTGCTACGTAATGAGATGCGAAAGAACCTCGTCAGGGTTCACTTTGCACAGATGTTCTCATCGTCCGCCTCGACCTTCTGAATCCCCTCCGGGGCCTTTTGCGGCGCGGTGACGGGAGTGCCCGCACCGTGGAAGTCGGCGCCGAGGGTGAGGGTCATCTCCGCGGTGGGCGCGGCGTCGGTCGCGGTCTGCTTGAGGGCGTCGGCGGGCAGGCCCATGTCCTCGGCCAGGCGGCGGGCCTGGTCGGCCTGGTTGGGGGCGAATTCCAGGACGGTCTTGTCCTTCTTGCCGCCCGCGGCGTTGCCACCGTTGCTGGTGTGGCCCATGCCCTTGGTGTTCTGCATCCAGGCGACGGTCTCCTGGGCGGCGCCGACCTTGCCGCTGCCGTTGAGGACCTTGACCCGCACCTGGGCGGGCGCGGCCTTGGGGCCCTGCAGGAGGGCGGCCTGCTTGGCGTCGGCCTCCTCCTTCTGCTTGCGCTCCTTCTCCTTGACCTCGGTCAGCGAGACGTCCTGGCGGACCATGGCGAACAGCGGCTCGGCCTTCGGCTTGTCCAGCACCACCGTCTTGTGGACCTTGCCCTCGGCGGGGTTGTCGACGACGGGCACGGTGGCGAAGGTGATGTTCTTCAGGTTGACCCGGCTGAGCTCCTTGGCCAGGCTCATCAGCTTGCTGATCGAGCCTATGCCGGTGTCGACGGTGAGCGAGTTGGTCGCGGCGTCGCTGAGGTCGTAGAGCTTCTTGGGGTTGGAGAGGGTGTCGCCCGACTTCATCTTCCGGATCATCGAGCTCAGGAACTGCTGCTGGAGCTTGATGCGGTCCAGGTCGCTCTCGAAGCCGACGCTGTGCCGGGTGCGGACGAACGCGAGCGCGTCCTCGCCCTGGATGCTGTGGTGGCCCTTGGAGAGCTTCAGGTGCGACTTGGGGTCGTTGATGTCCTTGGCGAGGCAGACGTCGACGCCGCCCACGGCCGCGGAGAGCTGCTTGACCGCGTTGAAGTCGGCCATCATGAAGTGGGTGACCTTCAGGCCGGTGAGCTGCTCGACCGTGCGCCAGGTGCAGCCCGGGTCGCGGTCCTCCTGGCCGAGGCTCTCGTTGAAGCGCACCCCCTTGGAGCCGGGGATCGTCCGGGACTTGCCGCCCGACTTGGTCGGGCAGTCCGGAATGTCGGTGATCATGTCGCGCGGGATGGACAGCGCCGTCGCGTTCGTCCGGTCCTCGGAGACATGGAAGAGCAGGGTGGTGTCGGCGTGGCCGACGCTGCCGTCGTCGCCGTAGCCGGTGTTGCCCTTGCCGGAGCGCTTGTCCGTGCCGATCACCAGGATGTTGACCGGGCCGTCGATGACGGCGTCGTTGTTGATGCCGACGTCGACCTTGTCGATGTTGTTGTTGAAGTGCTGGTAGAGCAGGTACCCGCCCACCGAGCCGGCGACCAGCACGAAGCCCAGGGTGCCGCCGGTCCACATCAGGACCTTCTTCTTCCTGGCGGCCTGTTTCGGCTTCGGCCGCCGGCGCCCGGTCGCGGCCTTGGCCGCGGCGCGGCGGCCGCCGCCCGTGCCGCGCTGCCCCGGCACGGTGCGGGTGCCCGGCTGCTTGCGGGGCGCGGCAGTGGCTCTGGCGGGGGCGGTGCGGCGGCTGGGTGCCGGGGTGGTGGGTCCGGAAGCGGCCCTGTCGGGGCTTGCGGGTTCATCGATACGCAGCTCGTAGCTGCCGGTGTCGGGGTCGAACACCCACTGGTCGGCGGGATCGATGCCGCCCGCTCGCCCACGGCCTTGCGCGTCCACGGTCGCTTGAGTCCTCCGTCGGTGCCACGCGGCGCCTACCCCCCATGAGGCGCACGAGAGTGTCGTTGGTGCAGTGCGCGGTCGGCCGGCAGTGCGCACCGGGATCGCTCACACTATCCGCCCAGTTCAGCGTCAAGCGACGCCCGTGACAAATTGCACTCCCCTACAACTGGGCAATCTGCCCAATCCCTTCGCGTGGACGGTTGCCCGGGCGAGCACGGGGGCAGGGCGCCGGCCGGGCCGTTCGCCCGTTTTTACCGCGTAGGTGATCGGTTGTCAGCCGCAGCTGCCCCGTGCCGCGGTGGTGCCCTCGTACGTGGGCGGGGCGGTCGGCAGCGGGGAGGGCGCGGTGGTGGTCGCGTAGGCGGACGGGGGCGGCGGCTGCGGTTCGGCGCCGTCGGTGCCCTCGGGTTCCGGTTCGCGGCCGGGGCGGACGGCACCCGGCCTGTCGTCGGCGGGGCGGACGTGGGCGCTCAGCGTCACCCGGCGGTCCCTGCGCAGCTGTTCGAAGAGCTGGTCGGCGTCCGGCTGCACGAGCTCGTCGCGCGCGCTGTTGTACGGGTACGGCCGGCGCGGCACCGTCAGGAACTGCACACGGTCGGCGGGGATGCCGCGCACGGTGCGCACGAGGTTGTACAGCCGCTTCAGCGAGCCGAGGCCGGGGTCGGTGGTCACCGACTTGGTGGCGGCGTCCAGCACGGGGTAGAGCCGGGCGGGGTTGAGCAGGACGCCCTCGCTCTGCACCTCCTGCACCAGGGCCCCGAGGAACTTCTGCTGCCGCCCCATGCGTTCGGTGTCGCTGCCGTCACCGACGCCGTAGCGGGCCCGGACGTAGCCCAGGGCCTGTTCGCCGTTGAGGACCTGGCGCCCGGCGGGCAGCGAGAGGCGGGCCTCGCGGTCCTCCATGGGCCGGTTCAGGCAGACCTCGACGCCGTCGACCGCGTCGACCATGCGCTTGAAGCCGTTGAAGTCCAGGACGACGTGATGGTCGATCCGGATCCGGGTGATGCTCTCGACGGTGCGGATGGTGCAGGCGGTGCCCGCGAGCTCGTACGCCCAGTTGAACTGGGCGAAGCGCTCATTGGTGTACGTACCGTCGGGCTTGCGACAGCTGGGGATGGTCGCCATCAGGTCGCGCGGCAGGCTGACGGCGGTCGCGCTCTTCCGGTCGGCGGCCAGGTGCAGAAGGATCGTGGTGTCCGAGCGCTGGCTGTCGTCGGCGCCGCCGTACTGGCCGTTGCCGGTGCCGCTGCGGGTGTCCGAGCCGATGATCAGGATGTTCTGGGCGCCGGCGACCAGGGCGCTGGGCCGCTCCTTCTCCCAGCGGCGCAGCTCCTCCTCGGTCGCGCTGTCGGTGCGGATGTTGCCGTTGAGGCGCTGGTAGAGGAACCAGCCGAGCGCCGTGAACCCGAGCAGCAGCACCGCGAGGAGCGCTGCGAGGCCGCGCAGCCAGCGGTGCCGGCGGCGGCGCCGGGGCAGGCCCGGCCGGCCGAGCGGCCCCCGGACCCCGGGGCGGTTCGGCCGGCCGGGCGTACCGGGGCCGGGCGTCACGGCTGGCGTGCGTCCCTCCTGCGCGTCGGGCTGCGGTCCGTGCGGCCCGTGGAGAGCCGCACGTACCGTCGATCATCGCGCGGGTGCGGCGCTCCGGCAGCGTCAGAGGGCCGTCACGGTGACGCGCTCGTCCGCACAGCGCTTGTCCAGCGCCTCGGGGGAGAGCCGGTCGAGGTGGCGGCACAGCACGACGGAGCCGCCCGCGGCGAGCGGGGCGTACAGGCCGGCCGACAGGCCCTCCCAGCCGTCGTAGCCCTGGGCGGACAGGAGGCGCGAGCCGGGCCCCAGGCCGTCCCGGGCGGCGTCGGCGCGGGCCCGGGCGACCAGCTGCTCCCCCGTCAGCTCCAGCCCGCCCACGGCGAGCGCCGGGGCGGTGGGGTCCACGGGGGCGTACGGGGCGAACCGGTCGCCCTGGGAGGGGACCTCGACGGCGTAGTCGGCGAAGCCGGCCGGCGGCTGGGGGAAGCGGCCGCCCAGGGGGCGCAGGGCCAGCGCCACGCGCTCCCCGGAGCAGGCCCGCGCCCGTTCCAGGTCGTCGGGGCCGCTGACGACGAGGTCCGCCGCGGCCGGGTCGCCGCCGACGTCGACGGTGACCCCGACGGAGGAGGCGGCGATCAGCCAGACGGCGGTCTGCCAGTGCGCCGGAAGGAGCAGGGCGAGGCGGTCGCCGGGTGCGGCGTTCAGGTCGTCCTGGAGGAGATTGGCGGTCTTCGCCACCCAATTGGCGAAGGTGGCCACGGACAGTTCGACGCGTTCGCCGGTGGCGTCGTCGTAGAAGGTCACCAGGGGGCGCGCGGGATCCGCGGCGAGCGCGGAACGCAGCAGGTCGGCGGGGGTGCGGTCGGTGGCGTTCATCGGCGCCAGGGTACGCGGCGGGCCCGTCTGACGGGTGGTCGGACCGGCCGCGGGCCGGCCCCGGCCGCCCGACTCGCCGTCAGGCGAGGAATGGACAGACAAGTACGGATATGTCAACGATTTCTGGTATGCGCGGAAATCTCGTCTCCCCGGCCGCCGCCGCGTGCGCCGCGGTCCTGGCCCTGCCCTTCCTCGCCACCCCGGCCACGCCGGCCCCGGCGACGCGCACCCGACCCGGCGTCCCCGCCGTCCCGCCCGTCCCCCGCCTCCACGTGGCGCACACCGACGTGCCGCGCCACGGCACCCGGGCGCTGCCGGGCTCGCCCACCGCCGTGCCGGGCAGCACCCACTCGCTGCGCCTGCGGCCGCTGGGCGCCCCCACCGGGGCGCCCGGACGGGGCCGGCCGCGCGGCCCGCAGGGGCTGCCGGCCCGCGCGGTGGAACCCTTCTCCCTGGTCGGCATCGTCTGGGACGACCCCCGCACCGAGCTGCACGGCCGGGCCCAGGTGCGCACCCGGGCACTGGGCAGCAGCACCTGGTCCGAGTGGCAGGACGTGCAGACGCACGACGACGACCGCCCCGACCTCGACTCCCCCGAGGCCCGGCGCGGCAGCCTGCGTGGCGCCACCGCGCCGCTGTGGGTGGGCGCCTCCGACGCCGTACAGGTCAGGGTGCAGCCCGAGACGAAACCCGTCGCGCAGGGCACCCAGGCCTCGGGCCGACCCCAGGCACAGGTCCGGCCGCTGCCCTCCGGGCTGCGCGTCGAGCTCGTCGACCCCGGCCGCGACCCGCGCCGGGCCACCGGCCGGGCGCGGGGCGCGCGCATCACCCCGGCGCCGCCCACGGAGCAGGAGAACGCCGCCTCCGCGGCCAACCTCCCGCTGGCCCCCCTCGGCGCCACGGAGATCCCCGCGCTCGGCCGGCCCGACTCGGCCCGCGACATCGCCGCCACCAAGGTGGAGCCGGCCGGCGTCGCGCAGGACAAGCCGATCTCCGACGGGCACGGCGCCCCCGACCCCGAGGGCGACGACGAGCTGTCCCCGCCGACCGGCCTCGACGACGGCGACGGCACCGCCGACGTCACCGAGCCCTCCGGCCGCTACGTCGGCCCGCGCCCCCGCATCGTCACCCGGGCCGGCTGGGGCGCCGACGAGTCGCTGCGCGAGCGCGGCTTCCCGTACGACAAGAAAGTGCGGGCCGCGTTCGTCCACCACACCGCCTCCGGCAACGGCTACAGCTGCGCGCAGTCCGCCTCCGTCGTCCGCGGTATCTACCGCTACCACGTGGTGAGCAGCGGCTGGCGGGACGTGGGCTACAACTTCCTCGTGGACAAGTGCGGCACCGTCTACGAGGGCCGGGCAGGCGGTGTGGCGAAACCCGTCAGAGGTGCCCATACTCTCGGTTTCAACACCAACAGCATGGGAATCGCCGTGCTCGGCACCTTTGGGAGGAGCAGCCCGACCGCCGCCGCACTCGACGCCGTGGCGACCCTGACCGCTTGGAAGCTCGGCCTCTACGACGTCAACCCCCTCGGCACCGCATCCCTGGTCTCCGCCGGCGGCAACCGGTTCAAGAAGGGCACCACCGCACGGCTCAAGGCGATCTCCGGGCACCGCGACGGCTTCACCACCGAATGCCCCGGCGACCGGCTCTACGCCCGGCTGCCCCAGGTGCGCGCGCAGGCGGCCCGGCTGCAGGGCCGCTGACCGGAACGCGCCCCGCCCGGCCCGCGAGCGGTGACCGGACGCGGGCGGAAGCACACGTTCTGCGTACACTGGCCGCCGATCACGGGCCGGCCCCAGCAGGAAGCAGAGACGATTACGTGACGAAGCTGTCTTCTTCGCCAGAAGCGATCCTCCTGGTCGGCGGCAAGGGAACGCGACTGCGCCCGCTCACGGTGCACACGCCCAAGCCCATGATCCCGGCGGCCGGCGTGCCCTTCCTCACCCACCAGCTGGCCCGCGCCCGGGCCGCGGGCGTCGAGCACATCGTGATGGCCACCTCCTACCTGGCCGAGGTCTTCGAGCCGTACTTCGGCGACGGCTCCGCCCTGGGGCTGCACCTGGAGTACGTCACCGAGGAGGAGCCGCTGGGCACCGGCGGCGCCATCCGCAACGTCGCCTCGCGCCTGCACTCGGGGCCGGACGACCCGGTGCTGATCTTCAACGGCGACATCCTCACCGGCCTGGACATCGAGGCCCTGGTCGACACCCACCGCACCACCGGCGCCGACGTCTCCCTGCACCTGACGCGCGTGGCCGACCCGCGGGCCTTCGGACTGGTGCCCACCGACGCCACCGGGCGCGTCACCGCCTTCCTGGAGAAGCCGCAGACGCCCGAGGAGATCGTCACCGACCAGATCAACGCGGGCGCCTACGTCTTCAACCGCTCCGTGATCGACACCATCCCGGCCGACCGGCCGGTCTCCGTGGAGCGCGAGACCTTCCCCGGGCTGCTGGCCGCCGGCGCCCACCTGCAGGGCATGGTCGACTCCACGTACTGGCTGGACCTCGGCACGCCGCAGGCGTTCGTCCGGGGCTCGGCGGACCTGGTCCTGGGCCGCGCCCCCTCCCCGGCGGTGCCCGGGCGCTGCGGCGACCGGCTGGTCCTCCCGGGGGCCGAGGTGGCCCCCGACGCCAAGATCATGGGCGGTACGGTCGTCGGCGCCGGGGCCCGCATCGAGCCCGGCGCGCGCATCGACGGCAGCACCGTGCTCGACGGCGCGATCGTCGAGGCGGGTGCCGGCGTCCGCGACTCCCTCATCGGCGCGGGCGCACGAATCGGGGCGCGCACGGTGCTCGACGGCGCGGTCGTCGGCGACGGCGCCGTTGTCGGCGCCGACAACGAGCTCGGCGCCGGCGCCCGCGTGTGGTGCGGGGCGACCATCCCCGACGGCGCGATCCGCTTCTCGTCGGACCAGTAGGTGCCGGACCGGTAGCCACGGCCACGCGCGTACCCTGGCCACGATGGCAAGGCGTACGTGGGTCCCCGACGGGGCACTGGACCTCGGGGTGACGCTCGGCGTGCTCGGGCGGGGGCCCGGCGATCCGGCGTTCCGGGTGTGTCCCGACGGGACGCTGTGGCGGGCCAGCCGGACGCCCGAGGGGCCCGGCACCCTGTGCGTGACCGCCCGCGGCGGGGCCGTGGAGGCCGAGGCGTGGGGGCCCGGGGGCGACTGGCTGCTCGACCGCCTGCCCGCGCTGCTCGGCGCGGACGACGACCCCTCCGCCTTCGTCCCCCGGCACCGGCTCCTGCACGAGGCGCACCGGCGTCATCCCGGGCTGCGGCTGGCCCGCACCGGGCTGGTGCTGGAGTCGCTGATCCCCTCGATCCTGGAGCAGAAGGTCACCAGCGACGAGGCGTACCGCGCCTGGCGGCTGCTGCTGCAGCGCTTCGGGGAGCCCGCGCCGGGGCCCTCGCCCCGGATGCGGGTCATGCCCGATCCGCGGGGATGGGCGCTCGTGCCGTCCTGGGAGTGGCACAAGGCCGGGGTCGACGACAAGCGCTCGGCGACGATCGTGCGCGCGGCCCGGGCGGCCGCCCGTCTGGAGGAGGCGGCCGCGATGCCGGACGCGCAGGCCGCCGCCCGGTTGCAGGCCGTGCCCGGCATCGGCCCGTGGACGGCCGCCGAGACGCTGCAGCGCACCAACGGCTCCCCCGACGCGGTGACCACCGGCGACCTGCACCTGCCGCGGATCGTGGGCTACGCCCTCACGGGGTTCCGGGGGGCGGACGATGCGGCGATGCTTCAGCTGCTGGAGCCGTACGCGGGGCAACGGCACCGGGCGTGCCGGCTGATCCTGCTGAGCGGCGTCCGGCTGCCCCGGCGCGAGCCACGCTTCTCGGGCCGGGACTTCCGGGCCATCTAGTCCGTGTCCAGCTCGTCGATCGTGGCGATCGACGAGCCCCGGCGTGCGGAGACCTCGCGGGCGACCGCCTCGGCGTCGCGCAGCACCCGGACGGCGTTGTGCCAGGTGAGCTTGGCCAGGTCGGCCTCGGACCAGCCGCGGCGCAGCAGCTCCGCGACGAGGTTGGGGTAGCCCGAGACGTCGGCCAGGCCCTCGGGGGTGAAGGCCGTGCCGTCGTAGTCGCCGCCGAGGCCGATGTGGTCGATGCCGGCGACCTCGCGCATGTGGTCGAGGTGGTCGGCGACCGTCTCCACGGTGGCCAGGGGGCGCGGGTTGGTCTCCTCGAAGGCGCGGTGCACGGCCATGGCCGCGGGGGTGGTGTCGAGGTGGTGCAGGCCGTGGGCCCGCATGTTCTCGTCCGCCGCCTTCGTCCAGGCGACCGCCGCGGGCAGGACGAACTTCGGGACGAACGTCGCCATCGCCACGCCGCCGTTGGCGGGGAGCGCCGCCAGCACGTCGTCGGGGATGTTGCGCGGGTGGTCGCACACGGCGCGGGCCGAGGAGTGCGAGAAGATCACCGGCGCCTCGCTGACCCGCAGCGCGTCGCGCATGGTGCTCGCGGCGACGTGCGAGAGGTCGACGAGCATGCCGAGGCGGTTCATCTCGCGGACGACCTCCTCGCCGAAGCGGGTGAGCCCGCCGGCGGCCGGTTCGTCGGTCGCGGAGTCCGCCCAGGGGACGTTGTCGTTGTGGGTGAGCGTCAGGTAGCGCACGCCGAGGCGGTGCAGGGCGCGCAGCGTGGCGAGGGAGCAGTTGATGCTGTGCCCGCCCTCGGCGCCCATCAGGCAGGCGATGCGCCCCTCGGCCCGGGCGGCCTCCATGTCGTCGGCGCCGAGCGCCGCGCGCAGCTGGTCCGGGTGGCGGTCGACGAGCCGGCGTACGACGTCGATCTGCTCCAGCGTGGCGCTGACCGCGTCGTCGCCGGACATGCCGGTGCGCACGTACACCGACCAGAACTGCGCCCCGACCCCGCCGGCGCGCAGCCGGGGCAGGTCGGTGTGCAGGTGGGCGCTCTGGTCGGCGGCGATGTCGCGCCGGTCGAGGTCGTAGCGGACCTGCTCGCGCAGGGCCCAGGGCAGGTCGTTGTGGCCGTCCACGACGGGGTGGGCGGCGAGCAGGTCGCGGGCGCGGGCGAGCAGGTCGGTCACGGCGCTCAGTTCCCGAAGCCGAAGCCGGCGGCGCCCTCGACCTTGGCGCGCAGTCGCCGGCCCTTCTCGGTGGCCTGTGCGTTGAGCTCCTGCTGGAAGGCGCGCATGCGCGTTTGCAGCGCATCGTCGTGGGCGGCGAGCATGCGCACCGCGAGCAGGCCGGCGTTGCGGGCGCCGGCGACGGAGACGGTGGCGACGGGCACGCCGGCGGGCATCTGGACGATGGACAGCAGCGAGTCCATGCCGTCGAGGTACTTCAGCGGCACGGGCACGCCGATGACGGGCAGCGGGGTGACGGAGGCGAGCATGCCCGGCAGGTGGGCGGCGCCGCCGGCGCCGGCGATGATCGCCTTCAGGCCGCGGTCGGCGGCCTTCTCCCCGTACTCCACCATCTCGCGCGGCATGCGGTGGGCGGAGACGACGTCCACCTCGTGGGGGATCTCGAACTCGGTCAGGGCCTGGGCGGCGGCTTCCATGACGGGCCAGTCGGAGTCCGAGCCCATGACGATGCCGACGAGAGGGGAGCTGGCTGTCATTCGGTGATCGTTCCTCGCAGGTAGCCGGCGGCGTGGCGGGCGCGCTCGAGCACGTCGGCCAGGTCGTCGCCGTAGGTGTTGACGTGTCCGACCTTGCGGCCGGGCTTCACGTCCTTGCCGTACATGTGGATCTTCAGCCCGGGGTCGCGCGCCATGCAGTGCAGGTACGCGGAGTACATGTCGGGGTAGTCGCCGCCGAGCACGTTGGCCATGACCGTCCACGGCGCGCGCGGGCGCGGGTCGCCCAGCGGCAGGTCGAGCACGGCCCGGACGTGGTTGGCGAACTGCGAGGTGATCGCGCCGTCCTGGGTCCAGTGGCCGGAGTTGTGCGGGCGCATCGCCAGCTCGTTGACCAGGACGCGGCCGTCGCGGGTCTCGAAGAGCTCCACGGCCAGGTGGCCGACGACGCCGAGCTCGGAGGCCACCTTCAGGGCGAGCTGCTGGGCGTGCGCGGACAGCTCGTCGGACAGGCCGGGCGCGGGGGCGATCACCGTGTCGCACACGCCGTCGACCTGGATCGACTCCACGACGGGGTAGGAGACGGCCTGGCCGTGCGGGGAGCGGACGACGTTGGCGGCGAGCTCGCGGACGAAGTCGACCTTCTCCTCGGCGAGGACGGGCACGCCCGCGCGGAACGGCTCCGCGGCCTGCTCGGCGTTGCGCACGACCCACACGCCCTTGCCGTCGTAGCCGCCGCGCACGGTCTTCAGGACGACGGGGAAGCCGTCGCCCTCCGCCGCGAACCGCTCGACATCGGCCGGATCGGAGACGATCCGGTGCCGTGGGCAGGGCACCCCGATCTCGGTGAGCTTCGCCCGCATCACGCCCTTGTCCTGGGCGTGCTGAAGCGCGTCGGGGCCGGGGCGGACGGGGATGCCGTCCGCCTCCAGTGCCCTGAGGTGCTCGGTGGGGACGTGCTCGTGATCGAAGGTGATCACATCGCAGCCTTGTGCGAACACACGAAGGGTCTCCAGGTCGCGATAGTCGCCGACGACGACGTCGCCGACCACTTGGGCCGCGGAGTCCTGGGGGGTGTCGCTGAGCAGCTTGAACCTGATGCCGAGGGGGATGCCCGCCTCGTGGGTCATACGGGCGAGCTGGCCGCCGCCGACCATGCCGACTACCGGGAACGTCACGCCCCCAGGGTATCCGTACGCACGAACCACTCCGGGACGACCCCTGGAGGATCCTCCAAGACAGGTGACTTGGGCGTCGCTCCGCGTTCACCCGGCTCGCGGGGACGCCCGGGGGAGCCGCTGGTTAGCATGAACGGCATGACTCAACGGCGCACAGTGCGTTCCCGGCTGGAGCGGCTGGCCCGCGAAATCGCGAAGTTCGGCGCCGTCGGCGCCATCGGATTCGTGGTCAACTTCGTCGTCTTCAACATCTGTGTGCACGGCTTCGGCCTCGCCGTCGTGCGCTCGGGCGTGATCGCGACAGCCGTGGCCATCGCCACGAACTACGTCGGCAACCGCTACTGGACCTACCGGGACACCGACAAGAACCGGCGCAGCCGGGAGATGGGCCTCTTCCTGCTCTTCAGCGGCGTCGGCCTGGTGATCGAGAACGGGATACTGGCCCTGACGCACTACGGGATGGGCCTGACCTCCCCGCTCGCCGACAACGTCTCCAAGAACGTGATCGGCCTCGGCATCGGCACCGTCTTCCGCTTCTGGTCGTACCGCACCTGGGTCTTCCGCGCCCTGCCCGCGCGCGAGGCCGTGCAGACCGCGGAGTCCTTCCTCGTCTCGGCCCCGCCGCGGGTGCGCGCGGGCAAGTAGCCCCCGCCCGTGCCGGTGCTCAGCCGTGCCGGTGCTCAGCCGTGCAGCTCGGCCTCGCGGCTGAGGAACAGGGCGAACACCGGCGGCTGCTGCTGCAGCAGCTCCAGGCGCCCGCCGTCCGCCTCCGCCAGGTCGCGGGCGACCGCCAGCCCCAGGCCGGTGGAGTTGCGCCCGCTGACCGTCCGCTCGAAGACCCGCGCGCCCAGGTCGGGCGGCACGCCCGGGCCCTCGTCGAGGACCTCCACCACGGCCTGGTTGCCCGTCACGCGGGTGCGCAGGGCGACCGTGCCGTCGCCGTGCATCAGGGAGTTCTCGATCAGCGTCGCCAGCACCTGGGAGACCGCGCCGGGCGTGCCGACGGCCCGCAGGCCCTGCTTGCCGGAGCGCACCAGCGCACGCCCGGCGGCCCGGGCGGCCGGGCGCCACTCCTCGATCTGCTGCTTGATGACCTCGTCGAGGTCGAAGGCCACCGCCGAACCGGTCTTCGGGTCGCGGGAGTTGGTCAGCAGCCGCTGGACGACGTCGGTGAGCCGCTCCACCTGGGTCAGCGCGATCGTCGCCTCCTCCTTGACCGTCTCCGGGTCGTCGGTGAGCGTGATCTCCTCCAGCCGCATGGACAGCGCGGTCAGCGGGGTACGCAGCTGGTGCGAGGCGTCGGCGGCCAGGCGCCGCTCGGCGGTGAGCATGCGGGCGATGCGCTCGGCGCTGGCGTCGAGCACGTCGGCCACCCGGTCCAGCTCGGGCACCCCGTAGCGGCGGTGGCGCGGGCGCGGGTCGCCGGAGCCCAGCCGCTCGGCGGTCTCGGCGAGGTCGGTCAGGGGGGCGGTGAGCCGGTTGGCCTGGCGTACGGCGAGGAACACGGCGGCGACGACGGCGAGCAGGGCGACGGCGAGGATGACCAGCAGGGTGCGGCCGATCTCCCGGCTGACGGTGGCCCGCGACTCCTCGACGCGGACCGTCTCGCCCTGCTCGCCCTTCTGCGTGGCGGTGATGATCCCGCCCTCGGGGCGGTCGCCGATCTCGATGGCCTGCCGCCCGGGGATGTCGATGCGGGCGTAGCGCTCGGGGGTGATCTGCTCCTGCAGCACCCCCGATTCCACGCGTTCGCCGCCGAGCAGCCGGCTGTCGACGATGCTGACCAGGCGCACCGCCTCGGACTGCACGCTCTCCTGGGCACTGTTCTCGATGGTGCGGGTCTCGACGATGACGAGCGAGATGCCGAAGACGGCGATCACGACGAGCACCACGGCGAGCGTCGAGTTGATCAGACGGCGGCGCACTGGCTGGACCGGTCCCCTGTCAGCTCTTCTCGAAACGGAAGCCGACGCCGCGCACCGTGGCGATGTAGCGGGGGTTGGCGGCGTCGTCCCCGAGCTTCTTGCGCAGCCAGGAGATGTGCATGTCGAGGGTCTTGGTGGAGGACCACCAGGTGGTGTCCCACACCTCGCGCATGAGCTGGTCGCGGGTGACGACGCGGCCGGCGTCGCGCACCAGCACCCGCAGCAGGTCGAATTCCTTGGCCGTCAGCTGCAGTTCCTCCTCGCCCATCCAGGCGCGGTGGGACTCCACGTCGATGCGCACCCCATGGGTGGCGGGCGGCTGCTGCTGGTTGTCGACGGTGCCGCGGCGCAGCAGGGCCCGCACGCGGGCCAGCAGCTCGGCCAGGCGGAAGGGCTTGGTGACGTAGTCGTCGGCGCCGGCGTCGAGGCCGACCACCGTGTCCACCTCGTCGGCGCGGGCGGTGAGCACCAGGACGGGGAAGGTGTGGCCCTCCGTGCGCAGTCTGCGGCAGACCTCGAGACCGTCCATGCCGGGCAGCCCGAGGTCGAGGACGAGCAGGTCCACCCCTCCCTGCAGGCCGGCGTCCAGTGCCGTGGGGCCGTCTTCGCGCACCTCCACCTCGTACCCTTCGCGGCGCAGAGCGCGTGCGAGCGGCTCCGAGATGGACGCATCATCCTCGGCGAGCAGTACTCGGGTCATGCAGTGATGGTAGTCCGCTCGGGCGCACGCCAGAGGTGTACCGAGGGCTACCTAGGGCAACACTTCACCGAAAGTGCTATCACCTTCGATTGCGCGCTGACGGTTCCGGATTCGCCTGTGATACGCGTCTCAACGACTTCCGTACCCCGGCGGGGTGTGCCGTATGGTGACGGGACGTCTAGTACTGCGGAGGGCATTCGGAACGTATCCACGCGCCGGAGGCCCCTGGAGTACGCGGGGCCGGTCCGCCGGCCCGGACGGACAGTGATTGACCTGTCGGCCGGGTCCCCGTGCGAAGGTGCGCGAGGGCGTGGATCCCGATGTACGGCTGTCCTGCGGCTTCTCCGACCGAGGAGCCGCGCCCCAGGGGAGTGGGGGGTGGACGGTGTCAGTAGCCGGTGCCGGCCAACCCCCACCCGGGCGCGCGTCCTCCGGACCACCGCGCGTCCCGAGCACCCTAGGAATGACCATGGCGTCCAGCCTGACGAAGGACGCAGCCCAGCAGGAGAAGACCTCTCCTGCGCGCGGCGGCGCGACCTTCTTCGGCCACCCTCGCGGCCTGGCCCCCCTCTTCATGACGGAGATGTGGGAGCGCTTCAGCTATTACGGCATGCGCGCCCTCCTCGTCATCTACCTGATCGCCGGCGGTCCCGACGCGAAGTCGGGCAGCCAGGGCGGCGGCCTGGGCATGTCCGAGGCCAACGCAGTGGCCATCTACTCCGTCTACGTCGCCATGGTGTACCTGCTCGCCATGCCCGGCGGCTGGTTCGGCGACCGCGTCTGGGGCCCCCGCAAGACCGTCGCCATCGCGGGCGGCGTCATCATGACGGGTCAC
Organism: Streptomyces sp. NPDC049585; assembly: GCF_040675615.1. NCBI lineage: Bacteria > Bacillati > Actinomycetota > Actinomycetes > Kitasatosporales > Streptomycetaceae > Streptomyces > Streptomyces sp. NPDC049585. The sequence goes on from NZ_JBFAPE010000038.1 coordinate 45,606, forward strand.
CTGTGCCTGGCCCTGCCCGGGCAGGCGGCCTTCTTCGCCGGCCTCGCGCTGGTCGCGATCGGCTCCGGCCTGCTGAAGTCCAACATCTCCACGATGGTGGGCCACCTGTACGACGGTCCGCAGGACCCGCGCCGTGACGGCGGCTTCACGATCTTCTACATGGGCGTCAACACCGGCGCCTTCGCCGCCCCGCTGGTCATCGGCACGGTCGGCCAGGAGGTCAACTGGCACCTGGGCTTCGCCCTCGCCGCGATCGGCATGGGCATCGGCCTGGCGTTCTTCCTCTTCGGCAGCCGCAACCTGTCGCCGATCAGCAGCACGGTCCCGTCGCCGCTGTCCAAGGACGAGCGCAACGTCGTGCTGCGCAAGGCGGCGATCTGGCTGGGCGTCGCGGTGGTCTTCTACGGCATCGTGGGCGGCACCGGCCACTTCACCCTGAACTGGGCGGTCATCCCGATCACCATCCTGGGTCTGATCATCCCGACCGCCGTGCTGTTCCGCATCAAGCGGGACAAGGAGCTGTCGGACACCGAGCAGTCCAAGGTCAGCGGCTACATCTGGTTCTTCGTCGCCGCCGCCGTGTTCTGGATGATCTTCGACCAGGCGGGTTCGACGATGTCGACCTTCGCCGAGAAGAAGACCACCGACAACGTCTTCGGCCTGAACTTCCCGTCCTCGTGGTTCCAGTCGGTCAACCCGCTGTGGGTCATGGCCCTGGCCCCGGTCTTCGCCTCGCTGTGGCTGGCCCTGGCGCGCCGCAAGAAGGAGCCGACCACCACGGTCAAGTTCTCGCTGGCCATGCTCGCCATCGGCGTCTCCTTCGTCGTCTTCGCCTCGGCCATGGGCCTGGCGTCGGACGGCGCGAAGGTCAGCCCGGCGTGGCTGCTCGGCATCTACATGGTCCAGACGATGGGCGAGCTGTGCCTCTCCCCCGTGGGACTGTCGCTGACCACGAAGATGGCGCCGCAGAAGTACGCCAGCCAGATGCTCGGCGTCTGGTTCCTCGCCGTCACCGCCGGTGACTGCGTCACGGGTCTGCTCTCCGCCGCGGGCGTCGACCTCAACGGCGTCGGCGTGATCCTCGGCGAGGCGGTCATCGCGGTGCTCGCGAGCGCGGCGGTGTGGACGTCCCGCAAGAAGGTCGAGGGCCTCATGGGCGACGTCCGCTGACGTTCCCCTCACCCCGCACACGACGAAGGCCCCCGGCGCGCGAGCGCCGGGGGCCTTCGCGTCGTCCGGGCCCCTCGTCCCCCTCACCCCGGCCCCGCGGCCGGCGGCCCCGAGCCGGGGGCGAACCAGGGCAGCGCGGGCACCTCGTCGGGCGCCCGCGCGGGCGCGGCGGGACGCCGGGGGCGCAGGCGGTCGACGAGCGCCATGCCGGCGCGGAAGAGCGCCAGCGGCACGACGGTGCCCAGCAGCACCCAGAACAGCGTCACGCCCCAGGGCCGGGGCACGTCCCAGGGCTGCTCGACCAGGAGCCGGCCGCCGTACTCCAGCGAGACCGCGTACGGCCCGTACGCGCCCGCCGCCAGCTCCACGTCCAGGGCGATCCGCTGCCGGACGCCCGGGGCCAGCGTGCCGCGCCAGGGCCGCTCCTCCCAGGTCGGGGCGAGGACGCCCCGGGCCGTGCCGAGGCGGAAGCGCGGGTCCTTCACCGGCGCCGCACCGAGATCGGCGACGGTGACCACGAGGCGGCGCTTCGGCGGGGCGCCGAACCACGTCAGCAGCCCGCCGGAGCCCTCCAGGCGGGCCTCCAGCACGCTCAGCCGCTCCTGCCCGCTCCCCTGCGGCAGCGGCGCCACCGGGTGGCCGGTGACGGCCAGCGGCGCGTCGGCGGCGGCCGCGGGGGCGGTGACGGTCGCCACGTGGACGACGCACGGGCAGGGCACGGGCGGGGCCACCACCGGCAGGCCGGCGCGGAAGGTGCCGTCGGAGGCCGTGGTCACGGCCCGGCCGTCGGCGTTGGCGCAGGCGTTGGTGCCGCCGGTCATGTTCTGCCCGCACAGCAGGAGCGTGAGCAGGGCGCTCGGCGGCCAGCCGGCGCCGGTGACCGCGACGGAGGCGCCCTTGGGCGCCGCGGCGCGGTCCAGGGCCGCCCGGGGGCCGTCGGCGGCCCGCCCGGCCGCCGGATGCGCGAGGGTGAGCACGAGCGCGAGCAGCAGCGCGAGCGCCGGCCCCCGCATCCGTACGCCGGGGCCGCTCATGGACGCGCCCGTCGCCGGCCGGCCCGGCGCACGGCCCCCAGGACGGCCGCGGCGACCGCCACCGCGCCCGCGGCCGCCAGGGAGGGCCACAGCCACGGCAGGGGCACGTACGCGGCCGAGGCGGCGGCGTACGCGCCGTCGGCGGCCGTCGCCGTGACGCTCACCCGCAACCGGTCCAGCCGGGGCGCGCCGGGCCACTCCTGCGACAGCCGCGCCCTCGCGCCCGGCGCCAGGGACGCGGGCACCCGGGCGGCCGGCCGCCGCAGCACCTCGCCGAACAGGCCCTCGGCCCGGAGGGTCACCGTCGGGGCGAGGACGGTGCTGCCGCGGTTGACCACCTCGTACGCGATCACCGCGCCCCGGCCCGTACCGCCGACCCGGACGTGCTCGACCGACAGCGCCGAGAGGGCCGGCCCCCGCACCCGTACGGTCACCGGCACCCGGACCACGCGGCCCTCGCCGCCGGCGACCACCGTGCCGGCGTGGTCGCCGGGCGGGGTGCCGGCGGGCACCGTCACCGTGAGCGGGACCTCGGCGCGGGTGCGGGGCGGGACCCCCACCCGGGCCGTGGCCAGGGCGATCCACCCGCCGGTGGCGTGCAGCTCGATGGTGCGGGGCCGGTCGCCGGGATTGACGACGGAGAGCCGGTCGGCGAGGACGGCGCCCGCGGCGCCCTCCAGGTAGAAGGCGCCTCGGCCCTGCGCCGCCGCCGGCCGGTCCCCCGCCGCGGGCGCGGCCGTCCACGGGGGCCCGGCGTCGGCGCGGGCCGCGGCGGGCACGAGCAGGACGGGCAGCACGACGGGCAGCAGCAGGGCGGCGGCGGTGCGGTACGGCATGGGCGGCTCCCTGGGCCGGGCGGGGGCGTCAGCCGGCGGGGCGGCGCCGGCGGGTGAGCCAGAGGGTGCCGGCGATGCCGGTGAGCAGGACGGTGCCGCCGAGGGTGCCCAGGGCGAGCGCGGAGTCGTCGGGCCCGGTCTGCGGGAGCTGGCCGCCGCCGGTGGACCCGCCGGTCGTCCCGCCGGTGGAGCCGCCGGTGGAGCCGCCGGTGCTGCCGCCGCCCGTGGACCCGCCGGTGGAGCCGCCGGTCGACCCACCCGTCGATCCACCGGTGGAGCCGCCGGTCGACCCGCCCGTGGAGCCGCCGGTCGAGCCGCCGGTGCTGCCGCCCGGGGCCTTGACGTCCAGGCTCAGGGAGGGCTTCGGGTTGTTGGTGGGGGTGCAGGTGGTCGTGGTGCCCAGGGCCAGGATCGTGAGCGTGCCGGCCGTGAAGGTGACCTGACCGCTCTTCTTCGGCGTGTACGTCCCCGACAGGTCACTGATCTTGATGGGGGTGTTGGGCGGGATCGGCTGGTCGTTGGGCGGTCCGGAGACGTCCAGGGTGCCGCTGTCCGCGCCGCCCAGCTTGATCACGGCGCTCGGCTTCATGGCGCCCTTGCCCAGCTCGACGGGGCTGGAGGAGACGCCCTTCTGGAAGGTCATCGTGACCTTGTAGGCGTCCCCGCTCGGGACCGCCTTGATGTCGATGGGGGACACCGCGCTGCGGTCCCCGATGGGGGTCTTGCACTGGTAGTTGACGTCGACCGTGTCGGCGTGGGCGGCGGGGGCGGTCAGCAGGGCCGTACCGCCGGCCAGTGCCGCCGCGAGCGCGAGCGCGCCCGCGCGGCGCACGGGATGACGTAATGCGTGGGACACCTGGGGTTCCCCTCTCGTCGGTGCCGGCAGCCGGGGCGACCCGGCGGAGCTGACGGCACATCAGATCGGAGGCCGAAGGTACGCCCGTGACCGTGGAGAGGGAAGACGCACAACGCGAAACCGGCACCACATTGCCCCGTCAGGGGCGCGGGGCGCCTAGGTGTGTTGTTCGGCGAGGTTGGTTCCGCGGCTGGCGGGTGTGTGGCCGCCGATGCCGGTGTGGGGTCGGTGGTAGTTGTACCAGTGCAGC
>NZ_JBFAPE010000039.1:0-49002 GCF_040675615.1 Streptomyces sp. NPDC049585
CCGCTACGAGCGCAAGCCAGAACACTTCCTCGCCTTCACGGCCATCGCCGCGACCCTGATATGTCACCGCAGACTGGCCAAGTGAAATGACGTTTTAGAGAGTCGCGGGGACCGGTGGAGGAACGACGGGCTCACCCATGTCTCAAAGCGCCGCGACAGCCTCCCTCGACCCCACGAGTTCCCTCAGCTTGTCGCGTGTCTCGGGGTCGGTGGAGTACACCACGGTGCCGATCATCCCGCGGGTCAGCAGCACCTTGTAGGTGTTGCGGACGAGGCGGTCGACATCGGCGTCGGGGGTCGACTTCTTGAACACGGGGTCCTTGGACGCCGTACGGTCCGTGACCCACCTGTCGCCCCGCCACACCAGGTCGGGCCCGATGACGACGCCCGACCAGTCGTACTCGAAGCCCTGCGCTGTGTAGACGCATCCGACCTGGCCGAATCCGGCCGGGTCCGTGGCCCAGAGGGCCGCGGGCGGCGCGCCGGCCACACCCCGGTCACCCCGCACGTTCCAGGGGCGGGCCCACTCCCCGATCACCACGTCCGCCGCGAGCGGCTCCCCCGCCTTCGGTGCCTGCGACCACGGCCAGCAGTAGCCCGCGGAGATGCGCGCCCCGTACCCCTGGGCGCGGCGCCCTTCGAGGAACTCCTCCATCTGCTCCGGGCTGTCGGCAACCCGCAGCTGCATCCGGTCGTCGGGCTCCCAGCGCACGGGTCCGCCCGGTTCCAGTCCCAGGAGCCGTGCGACCCAGCGCAGGTAGGCGTCGCTGCCGCCGCACCGGAACTGGCCGTCGAGGTGGACCACGCTGCAGCCCAGGCCCTTCACCGCTGCGGCGGCCCGGATGTCCGCCACCGTCCCCATCTCGCCCGGACGCACGACTTGGTGCTCGTCCAGGAGGAAGACGGGGACTCGCGCCACGTCGATGAGTTCGTCGATCTGCGCCTTGCCGGTGCGCCGAGCGGCCGGCGTGTAACGGTTGGCGGAGGTCTCGCGGATGCGGTGTGCCTCGTCGCAGATCAGGACGTCGAGGCTGTTCCTACCGGCGGTCATGAAACTGTTGAAGTACTTGAAGAGATCCTGGACCTCACGCTTACGCGCGCCCGCGACCTTGCGCATGGTGGTGGTGAAGGACTGCGATCCCGTGGCGTGGAGCGCCGGCACCCCCTGCCGGTACAGCTCCCCCAGCAGGGAGAGCGCAATGACGCTCTTGCCCGTGCCCGGCCCACCGGTGACCACGACGACCTCTTTGTGATCGGCTTCCTTCGCCTTGCGCACGGCGTTGAGGACCATCCGGTACGCGACCTGCTGCTCGTCCAGGAGAACGAACTGCTCCCGCTCGCGCACTTCCTGCGCCGCGACGGACATCAGCTGCCGGGACGGAACCGTCCTCCCGTTCAACAGCTCGTCGGCCGCTCGAGCACCAGGGACCGAGGGGCTCAGCTTGGCGCGCAGATAGTCGAGGAACTCACCGCGCCGGCCGGCGGTGAACAGCTGTCCGTGATCGTCGCACTCGATGTCGCGCAGTCCGGCGACACCGAACTCGGTGGCGTTGTGGAGATACGCCACGCCACTGATGCGCTCCGGATGCCCGGCGACGGCCCCGTTGAAGTTGGCGATGTACTGGCAGTACCGGCGCACCTGCTCGATGGGATTGAGAACGGGCCGCGTATACCTCTCGACGTGGCAGAGGGAGGCGTCGTCCTCGTCCGGTACGGCCTGGCTCCACTGCTTGAGCTCCACCACGACATAGGACGGTGCACCGGTGACCGGATGCACTCCGGCGAGCACCGCGTCGACACGCCTGCTGTTCAGCGGAAGCGCGTACTCGAGGACGACCTCGACGTCACCGAGCCCGGCATCGTTGAGGGCCGCGGCCAGCACGGGGATGCTGCGCTCCCACGACCGCGCCTCCGACGGCCCCGGGCGGTGCCCGAGCACGTGGAAGTACTGCTCGTTCAGATGAAGAAAGAGCGAGCCGTCCAACGCCATGACGGCGACGGTCTCGGCAGACGCACGGAACAACAAGAAATGCCCCCCAAGCAGCACGAAGAGACTCGTGCGGGTGGGGGCATGTCCGTTGCGCCCGCATCAGGACGGGCAGACCGGAAGCCCGGCGGGCCGCAGTGACGAGATCGGCCCAAGAATACCTGTGCGATGCATGGAGGAGTGAAGGCTCTGCTTCGGCCCACTCCGCCGACGGCTCGTCGGTGGCGCCAGCTACCATCGCCCACAGCCGGACAGTTGTACGGGGGCAGCGTCGGCGGTGGAGGGGTGCGTCCGGCGGGAGCGGCGGGGGATGTCATGGGTGACGTGAAGGCCGTGGTGTTCCCGGCGTGTGCTGCCCTGTGTGCGTTGGCCTTCCTCTACAAGGTGCGCGATCTGCGGCACCGGAGGAACGATCCTGCGCTGCGGGCGCTGCTCGTCGCCTTCTTCTGCAAGGGTGTCTCCTTCACGCTGTCCACGCCGCTCGTCGCGCGGGCGGTGGACGTTGCCGTGGGCGTGGACGACCTGGGGGCGCTGGGCATCCATCTCTTCGGCGGTGTGGCCTCCAGTGCTGCGTTCCTCACCGCGATCGTCTACTGGGTGTACCCGAGCGAGGAGGCGCGCCGTCGGGCGCTCGTACGGCTCCTCGCCGCGGCCGTGGTGGCCGTCGCCATGGTGGGGCTGTGGATCACTGCCAAGCACGGGGGTCAGCAGCAGCGCAGCGCCCATTACCTTCTGCAGAACGCGCATCGCCCGGCCGTGGCCACCTACCTGCTGCTGTACGTCAGCGCCTTCGGCGCCGGGATGATCGAGATCATTCGGCTGTGTCTGCGGTACGGGCGTGTGGCGGGGCGGCAGTGGTTGCGCCGGGGGTTGCACACCACGGCGATCGGGGCGAGCGCGTGCCTCGTCTATTGCCTCAACCGCCTGTTCGTCCTGATCAGCGTGCAGTGCGGGCTGGACCCGCTGGAGTGGGAACTGCTGACTCCGGTCGCCAACGGCACGGGCATTTTCTTCCTGGTGGCGGGGCTGACGATGCCCTCGTGGGGGCCCCGGGTGTCCGAGGGGCGGCGTCTGGCCCGTAACTTCGTCGCGTACCAGCGGCTGCATCCGCTGTGGCACGCGCTGTCCACGGCGGTGCCCGGCATTGCGCTCGACCCGCAGGCGGGCAATCCCCTGGCCCGGCTGCTGCCGGGGGGCACCGACTTCCGGCTCTACCGCAGGGTCATCGAGATACAGGACGGCCTGCTCGCCCTGCGGCCCTACACGTCCCCGGCCGTCATCGCCGCCGCCCGGCAGTCGGCGCAGGAGGCGGGGCTGGCGGGGGACGCACTGCGCGCACGCGTCCAGGCCGTCTCTGTGGCAGCGGCCCTGCGCGCGAAGCGCGACCAGCGCAAGCAGCCGGACGGGGAGCCCGCGTCCGTCGGCCCGGAGGCGGCCGGGGGCGGGGGCTACGCCGACGAGGTGGCGTGGCTGCTGAAGGTCGCCCGGGCGTACTCCGCTCTTCCCGCGATGGAAAGGAACGAACGATGAAGTACCGCAAGCTCGGGGCCCACGGGCCCGAGGTGTCGGCGATCGGCCTGGGCTGCATGGGCATGTCGATCGCCTACGGCGTGCCCGACGAGGAGGAGTCCCAGCGCACGCTGGACCGCGCCCTGGAGCTGGGCATGACCCTGCTCGACACCGCGGACGCCTACGGGCAGGGTCTCAACGAGGAACTGGTGGGCCGCTGGCTGCGCCGGCACACCGGCGACCGGGACCGGGTGGTGGTGGCCACCAAGTTCGGCCTGCGCCACGACGCGGCCACGGGCCGGGTGGGCGATGTCGACACCTCGGCCGCCTACGTCCCGGTGGCCTGCCGCGCCTCCCTGCAGCGCCTGGGCGTCGATCACATCGACCTCTACTACGCGCACCGCAGGAACCCCGACACCCCCATCGAGGAGACGATGGGCGCCCTGGCCCGCCTCGTGGACGAAGGGCTGGTGCGCCACGTCGGCCTGAGCGAGGTCAGCGCCGCCACGCTCCGCGCGGCGCACGCCGTCCACCCAGTCGCCGCGGTGCAGGTCGAGTACTCGCTCTTCACCCGGAACGTGGTGGAGGGCGAACTCCTCGACACCTGCCGCGAGCTGGGTATTGCGGTCGTCGCCTACTCCCCCCTGGGACGCGGAATGCTCACCGGGGCGCTCTCCTCCCGCGACGACCTCGGCCCCGACGACAACCGCCGCCGCTGGCCGCGGTTCGACGAGGACAACATCGACCGCAACCTGGCCCTCGTGCGGGCCGTGGGAGAGGTCGCCGCACGGATCGGCTGCACCCCGGCCCAGGCGGCACTGGCCTGGCTGCTCGCGCAGGGGGACGACATCATCCCGATCCCCGGCACCAAGCGCCGCCGCTACCTGGAGGAGAACGCCGCCGCGGCCGACCTGTCCCTGACCCCCGCCGACCTCGACCTGCTGCGCGCGGCCGTCCCCCCGGAGGCCGTGGCCGGCGACCGCTACCCGGCCCAGGCCCTGGAGCGGCTGGGGCACTGAGGGGCCAGTGGCAGGGTGATGCCCTGCCACCCACGGCTCAGGCGTCCTTCGCCACCTGCTTCAGGATCGCCACACGCTCTACGTGGTGCCTGATCGGGCAAGCCGAGGGCGATCAAGTGGCGCCGTAGCCCCGGGGGGAGCCTGCTGGGAAACGATGGCCACCACCCACAAGAGCGGCTGCTTTCCCGGCGGCGTCAACAAGGTGGCCTCCGGCGATCAGTGCGCCCAGCTCTTCACCGACAAGATGGGCGACAGCAGCAACTTCGGCCTGCTCGCCGATACTAGGAAGGCTCAGAACGGCCCGAAGGGCAAGGAACGCTGCGGCAGGGCGTCCATCCCCGATGTCCAGTACTCTGGCGCGTTTCAACGAGTTCCCGGCACCGTCGTGGCACCTGCTCGACAATGATGGGTCTTCGCCAAAACCCGGGCTTCGAGCACTGCACGAACACCCACACCACCTGCGTCTGGCGCAAGGCGTAGCAGCACCGCCTGAACATGTCTGTGGTGCCCGGCCCCGAGCCGGCCCCCCACACACCCATGTCTGCGACTGGACCGTTCAGCCGGTGTACTCCAGCCACGGATGGTCCGGATCGGGATAGAACGACGGCCCCCACACCAGGGCGCCGCCCGCGAGGCCCGACCTGGCACCTCTGACAGGGCCCGGCGCCTCCAAGGCGTCGGCGAACTCTTCCAGGTAGACGGTCAGTGACGCCTGTTCCGTCCAACATTCCGCGTACCGACTGAAATAGCCCAACTCGACGGTAGCGACCTCCAGATAGAGGCCGGCGCCGCGGTCGTCGGCCCCGTACGAGCAGAACTCGGCCCCCTCTTGTTGTCGGATCAACCCATTAGAATCCGGTCCGAGGGTTGAGCCGGGCTTCCTGGACGCACTGAGCAGGAACGCGGCAGGGGGCACACGCGCACAAACAGACACAGGCGGGGGGCCGCATGCGGGAAGGCCGGTGGACAACGGTCACCGAGTCCGAGTACGAGCACGAGCGCCGCGGTCTTGAGGCGATCCGCAGGCGCTTACCGGACGAGGAACCGTGGCGCGCCTGGGCGAACTTCCAGTTCACCGCGAACAGCGGGCACGTCCGTGAGGTCGATCTCCTGGTAGTAGCACCGGCCGGAGTGTTCCTCGTCGAGCTCAAGGACTGGCACGGCTCGGTTCACGGCGGCGGCAACGACTGGGTGCAGACCACGCCGGGCGGGACCAGCCGTCGGCATGGCAACCCGCTGCATCTGTCGAACCGGAAGGCCAAGGAGCTGGCGGGTCTGGTCAACGGTGTCTCCGGTCGACCTGCGGACCGAACGAAAATCTGGGTGGGTGAAGCGGTCTGCTTCACCGACGACAAGCTTCGGGTGAACCTTCCGGCCGCCGATATGAATGGCGTGTTCACGGTCAAACAGCTCGTGGAGATGCTGGCCGTACCGCCGGGAGACGCCCGGTACCAGACCACAGCCGCGACGTCCCGCCTTGTCGATACGGCCCTGAAGAAGCTCCGTATCGCGCCGATCCGCCGCCAGTACGAGGTGGGCTCCTACCTCCTGGAGGCGAAGGCGTTCGACTCCGGGCCCACCTGGGCCGACTATCTGGGCCGCCACTCCCAGCTGCACGATCTGGCACGGGTACGAGTCTTCCTCAGCGAACGTGGCGCCTCCGACGACGAGCGGCGCTCGGTGGAGCGAGCCGCCGCGCGCGAAGCGTCGGTACTGAGCCGGTTTCGTCATCCAGGCGCGGTGCAGCTGAAGAACTACCTGCCGTCGGGGCACCCCGCCGGCCCCGCAATCCTCTTCGACTACCATCCGGAGACGCTGCGCCTGGACGACTACCTGGTCCAGCACGGGGACGGTCTGGACCTGAAGGCTCGCCTCGCTCTGGTGCGGCAGCTTGCCGAGACGGTGCGCTCCGCGCACTCCCGGAGGGTCCACCACCGCACGCTCTCGGCACACGCGGTGCATGTGATTCCACGCGACCGCGGCCCTCGCGGGCGTGAGCTCAGCGAAGAACAGCGCTGGCTGCGCCCGTGGCCGCAGATCGCGGACTGGCAGATCGCCACCGGGGAAAGCGTCAGCCGCGGTCGGCCACTGACCCTGGCTCCGAGCAACATGTCGGGGTTTCATGTCGCGGAGCAGGCCGATCCGTATCTGGCGCCGGAGCTGAAGATCCCGAAGGCCGATCCGGTGCGCCTCGATGTATACGGGCTCGGCGTTCTTACCTATCTACTGGTCACCGGGCAGGCGCCCGGCGCGAGCCAGAGCGAGGTCATGGCACGCCTGGAGGCCGGCGAGAGTCTGCGCCCGAGCGCATTGGTCGACGGTCTTCATCCGGACGTCGACGATCTGGTGGAAGCGTCCACTGCGTACGAGCCCGGTCGGCGTCTGTCCACGGTCGACGATTTCCTGGAAATGCTGGAGTACGTCGAGCAGGCGTTCGTCGAGGAGGTCCCGGAAAGCAGGGATACGGCTGCAGGTGCAGGCAGCGGCGGCGGTTCGGCCACAGCCGGGGGCGAGGAGCGGTCCGAGCCGGAGAAAGATCCGCTGGAGGCGGTGGCCGGGGATGTGCTGGCCGGGCGCTGGGAGGTCGTGCGCCGGCTCGGTACGGGCTCGACCGCGCGGGCATTCCTGGTGCGGGACTTGGAGGGCGAGCCACGGCGTAGCGGCACCCTGCCGGTGGCGGTACTGAAGGTCGCGCTGAGCGAGGCCAAGCACGCAGTCCTGGATCGGGAGGCGGAGGTCCTGGGCCGTATCCACCGGGATTCCAGCATCATCTCACTGTACGAGCCCGAGCCGCTCACGCTGGCCAGGCGCCGGGTGCTGGTCCTGGAGTACGTGGGCGACAGTCGGGAGCTGAAGGACCAGGACGGCGGGACGGTCAAGGGGCCGCGCCGCCGTGAGGACACCGTCGCCCGCCAGCTGCGGGACAACGGCCGCCTGGGCATGGACCAGCTGGAGGCGTACGGGAAGTACCTGTTCGGCGCGGTGGAGCACCTGGAGGCGGAGGGGATCTGGCACCGGGACCTGAAGCCGGACAACATCGCGATCCGGATCCGCCCCAACGGCACCAGGCAGCTAGTGCTGATCGACTTCTCGCTCGCCGGGTATCCGGCGAAGGAGATCGCGGCAGGCACCGAGGGTTATCTCGACCCCTTCGTAGGGATCATCACGCGCGGCTCGTACGACGGACACGCCGAACGATATGCGCTGGCCGTGACACTGCACGAGATGGCGTCAAACGAGCTGCCCCGCTGGGGTGACGGCTCGGTCACGCCCCGGCAGACGGATGCGAAGGAGTGGCCGTACCCGCAGCTTGTGGCCGACGCCTTCGAGCCGGCCGTCCGGGACGGCCTCGTGGCGTTCTTCCGTAAGGCCCTGGCCCGGGACGTGAAGGACCGCTTCCCGGACCTGAAGCCGATGGAGCGTGCCTGGCAGAAGATATTCCTGGACGCACAGCAGACGACGGCGCCGAGCACGGGGCACGGTGAGAAGTCGACGCGCGGAGCGAAAAGCGGCACGGACTCGGTTGCCGGGTCAGCGGCGGAGCCGCGGATCGGGCGGGAGGACGACGACGTCTCCGCTGAGCAGGTCCGCGACCAGCAGGCCGAGCGCGCCGACCGGAAGACGCCGCTGTCGGTGGCCGGTCTGACGGTGGCGGCGCAGTCGCAGCTGTTCGCGATGGGGCTGAACACCGTCGGGGACGTCCTGGAGTACTCGGCGAAGAAGTTCCTCACTGCGCCGGGCATGGGCTCGCGTACCCGGGAGGAGATCCAGCGCCGGCAGAAGGAGTGGAACGCACGCCTGGGCAAGGCGGCTCCCGCGCCGCTCAGCGCGGAGGCCCGCAAGGCGGCGGGCCAGGAGCTCTCCGACCTGGAGCGGGCGGTCGCGGAGTCGATCGCCGCAGTCGACGCAGACGTCACCGACCCGCAGGTGCTGCGTGGCCTGAGCCTGGACGCACTCGCCGCCCGCCTGGTGCCGAAGCCGTCCAGCGGCAGCGCCCGCTCCAATGCCAAAGAACGCGAGGCGGTCCGGCTGCTGCTGCGGTTACCCGACGAGGCGGGCACGCTGCCCGGGGGCCTGGCATGGGTCCGGCAGAGGGACGTCGCCGATGCGGTGGGTCTCACTACGGGCCGAATCCCGCAGATCGTGAAGAAGGCGCGCGAGCGCTGGTACAACGACCCCGCCCTCGCGCTGCTGCGTGAGCAGGTGGTGGAGCTCCTCGCCGAGCGCGGCCGGGTGGCCCCGGTGATCGAGCTCGCCGACGCGCTCATCGCCCGGCGCGGTACCCAGCACGTGGAGCGGCGTGACCGGCGCGCGCTCGCCTTGTCGCTGCTGCGTGCGGTGGTGGAGCGTGAGAGTTACGACAATGAGTCCCCGCCCCTCTTCCGTTACTTCCACGCCCGGATGCCCAAGGGCGCCGATCCGGTACTCGGCCTGCTCGCCCTGGATGTCCGGGAGGACGTGGACGGCCCGGACACCCCGGCGCTCCCTGCCCTGCAGGAATACGCGCTGAACCTGGGCGTGCGGGCCGACCGGCTCGCGGCGCTCGAGTCCCTGCCGACGGCGAGCACGGTCCTCACCGAGCTGGACGCGGTGCGACGGCCGCCGGGCAGCCTGGGCTGGGACGAGCGGCGCACCGCTGAAATCGCGGTTGCCGCCTCCACCCGGGCCGCGCTCACCCCGCGCCTGGAGATCTACCCGCGCGACCTGGACCTGGTGCGCGCGCTGCGGATCACCCAGGCCGGTGTCGTCGCCGTGCAGCCGGGCGTGGAGGAGGAGCGGCAGCCGGGTCTGACGGTGGACGCGCTGCACAAGCGGGTCGCCACCCGCTTCCCCGACCTGGGCACCGATCCACTGGCTCCGCGCGAGCTGCCCACGGGCAGCGCCTTGGTCCGCGACCTGAAGCAGGCCGGCTTCGAGCTGAAGCTGGCGACCCGCTACGACAAGGTACTCCGGCTCGTCCCGGACCGCCCGTACGGAGACACCACCGCCGGGCTTACCTCGGCGAGCTGGGGCGCTTCGGCAGCGCGCCGCTCGGCCCCTACCCAGTACGACGCAGACGCGGCCGTCGCCGCCGCCGTCAAGGCCGAGCAGCGGCTCGCGCACTCGGCACGGCAGGACGGCTTCCGGGTCCTGACCGTGCCCCAGCGGCGTGCCGAGGATGCGGTGCGGTGGCTGGCCGACGAGCCGTACGGGGCTCGACCGGTGTCGCTGACCGGACTGTTCGTGGACGAACTGCGCGCCGTGGTCGCCGAGGCGGCCCGCCCGACCTGGGAGACCGTCCTCAAGGCGGACGCCGCCGAACCAGGCAGCCGGGCCCACCAGCAGCTGCGGATCCGCACCGACAAGGCGTGGGGGCGGATCGAGCCGCGGCTGCGCGAGCGGCTGGCGGAAGGGCATGGCCCGTTGCTACTCACCGACACAGCAGTTCTGGCCCGGTACGACGCGCTGGACCTGCTCGGGCGGCTCGCGGAGGAGGCTCGGCAGGGCGGCAGCCCACTGTGGCTGCTCGTCGCCCAGTCCGATCCGGCGCGGGCGCCGCGGCTGGCCGGGCAGGGCGTTCCGTACCAGGCGGGGTTCGACGAGTGGATCGTCGTACCCGAGGCCTGGGTCACGCGCAAACACCTCGCACCGAACGCCTGACTCAATTCCTCCCTTCTGATCTTGCTTTCTTCCGTCCTCTCCCATTTCTCCACAGGAGCCGTTCGTGATCGACCGCAAGAGCCTCCTCGCCGACCTGCAGAAGCAGGTCAAGGCGGCAGAGACCGACCTTGAGCAGCAGGTCAAAGCCGTCTCGGAGGTCGGAACGCGGCTGCGCGGCGAGTACGACCAGGCACGGAAGTTAGGCCGTACAGCGGCGACCTGGAATGCCTGGCTCGGCGAGCGGATCACCCAGGTCGCGGTGGCCTGGGTGCTCGGCACGGTCTTCGTCCGCTTCAGCGAGGACAACCGGTTGATCGCCGAGCCGTACATCACCTCCCCCGACGTAGCGGGGCGGGAGACCGCGCAGGCTCGGTACGAGGAGTACTTGGAGAAGGACGCCGACCCGACGTACCGAGGGTGGCTGGAGACGGCATTCGCCGAGTTGGGCGCCGGGCAGGCCGGGCGGTTGCTCTTCGACCGCAACCACAACCCGCTCTACCAGATCCCGCTCTCGCACGACGGAGCGGGCGCGCTGCTCGCGTTCTGGAGGGAGCAGCGCGCCAGCGAGGGCAGCGGGGACGAAGGTGTAGGCGGTCCGGCCCTCGTGCACGACTTCCGCGACCCGCTGAGCAAGGACGGCACCGAGGGCTGGGACACCCGGTTCCTGGGCGACCTGTACCAGGACTTGAGCGAAGCAGCCCGTAAGACGTATGCGCTGTTGCAGACGCCGGAGTTCGTGGAGGAATTCATCCTCGACCGGACGATGACCCCGGCGGTACAGGAGTTCGGCTTCGAAGAGCTGAAGATGATCGACCCGACCTGCGGGTCTGGCCACTTCGTGCTCGGCGCGTTCCGGCGGCTGGTACGGATGTGGGCCGAGCAGCGGCCCGAGGTGGGCTCGTACGAGCAGGTGCGGGCGGCGCTCGAGTCGGTGCACGGGGTTGACCTCAACCCGTTCGCGGTTGCGGTGGCCCGCTTCCGTCTGCTGGTCGCGGCGATGGCCGCGAGCAACATGCGGACCTTCGAGGAGGCGGGGCGCTACGAGTGGCCCATCCAGCTCGCAGTGGGCGACTCACTCATCAAGGACCGGCAACTCGAGCTGCAGTTGGGGCTCGCCTTTGAGGAGGAGGGCAGCAGCGCACCTGGTGACCCGCTGGCCGACTTTTCGTATGCGACGGAGGACGTGCACGAGTATCCCGGAATCCTGGACGAGGGGCGGTACCACGTGGTGGTGGGCAACCCGCCCTACATCACGGTCAAGGACAAGAAGCTCAATCAGCTGTACCGGGACTTGTACGACGCGTGCGCGGGGACGTACGCGCTGTCCGTCCCCTTCGCCCAGCGGTTCTTCGAACTGGCCAAGCAAGGCGGAGTTGACGGAAACGGTTACGGCATGGTCGGCCAGATCACGGCGAACTCCTTCATGAAGCGAGAGTTCGGCACGAAGCTCATTGAGGAGTACTTCGCGCACAAGATCGAACTCACCGAAGTCATCGACACGTCAGGGGCGTACATCCCGGGGCACGGGACGCCGACGGTGATCCTCGTGGGCCGGCCGAGGGACGGGGCAAAGCGACAGGCAACGATCCGCACGGTCCGGAGTGTGCAGGGGGAACCTTCGGCGCCAGAGATGGCAGAGGAGGGCTTGGTGTGGCGGGCGATCGTTGAGCAGATCGACCGTCCGGCAAGCACGGGGCGGTGGGTCTCGGTGGATGACCTCGAGCGCGAACGGTATTTCGGTCACCAACCCTGGGTTTTGGCTGATGGCGGGCGTGAAATGCTGGAAGCGCTCGACTCCACTTCCCCACGCACCCTGAAGCAGGTCATCGACCCGCCGATCGGCCGGGCGATCCGAGCTGGCGCTGACGAAGCGTACATTCGCCCGATGCGGGCCACGTACCGCGCGATGGCCGACCGACAGGGACTGCGGCCGCTCGTGATCGGTGAAATCGTCCGCGACTGGCGCGCCACGCCAGAGGAGGCAATCTGGTTCCCCTACGCCCCGGAAATTAAGGCATCGGACCTTGCCGATGAGCTGTGGCCTCTCCGTACTCCTCTAACCGTCCGCCGCACATTCCAGGGTGATATGGCCGCTGCGGGTTTACAGTGGTGGGACTACATGCAATACACCGCCTCGGCGTACAAGACATCCCTTTCGATCGCCTTCTCGTTTGTGGCCACGCACAACCACTTTGTGCTTGATCGGGGCGGGAAGGTGTTCAAGCAGTCCGCGCCAGTGATTAAGCTTCGAAAGGGAGCAACCGAGGAGGAGCACGTGCGGCTGCTTGGGCTGCTCAATAGCTCCACAGCCGGGTTCTGGCTCAAGATGGTGAGCCACGACAAAGGTAGCCAGGGTGTAAATGAGGGCTACAAATCGCAGGCATGGGAGCGCTTCTACGAGTTCACCGGAACCAAGCTCCAGGAATTCCCCCTCCCCTCCAAATACCCCACTGCTCTCGCCACCGAGCTTGACGCCCTCGCCCAGCAACTCTCCACGACGGCCCCCGTCGCCCTCGCCGCTGAGGCCATCCCCACCGCCACCGCCCTCCGCGAAGCTCAGGTCCATTACAACTCCACCCGCGCCCGCATGATCGCCCTCCAGGAGGAGCTGGACTGGCAGGTCTACTCCCTCTACCAGCTGCATTCTGAGGACCTGCGTCTGCCCGACCCCTCCACCGTCCCCGAACTTGCCCTCGGCGAGCGTGCCTTCGAGATCGTACTCGCGCGCCGAGTTGCTGCCGGTGAGGCCAGTGACGAGTGGTTCAAGCGGCACGGCTCGACGCCGATCAAGGAGATTCCCGTGCACTGGCCCGCCGACTACCGGGCGCTCGTGCAGAGGCGGATCGAGGTCATCGAGTCGAACCGTGCCATCGGCATGGTGGAGCGCCCGGAGTACAAGCGGCGCTGGGCCACCGAGGGCTGGGATGCGATGCGGCAGAAGGCGTTGAAGTCCTGGCTGCTCGACCGTATCGAGGACCGTGCGCACTGGTTCGACGCCAGCGGCAATCCCACCGTCACCACCCTCGCTCGCCTCACCGAAAACCTGTCCACCGACGAGGACTTCACGTCCGTCGCCGAGCTGTACGCACCCCGGCAGGACCTCGCGAAGACCCTGCGCGAGCTGCTCGCCGAGGAGCACGTACCCTTCATCCCCGCCCTCCGCTACAAGCCGGCCGCGCTGAAGAAGCGCGCCGACTGGGAGCACGTCTGGGACCTCCAGCGCGAGGAGGACGCAGCGCCCGACGAGCCCGCCAAGCGGAAGGTCCGTGAGCGGACGCCCGTGCCGCCGAAGTACACCTCGGCGGACTTCCTGAAGCCGAGCTACTGGCGTGCGCGCGGCAAGCTCGACGTGCCCAAGGAACGGTTCATTTCATACGGCACGGTCAACACGCAGTCGCCGGAGCTGTACGGGTGGGCCGGCTGGGATCACCTGGAGCAAGCCCTCGCGCTCGCCTCGTACATTCAGCAGACCGGGCTCGGTGACGACGAGATCGTGCCGTACCTGGCCGGACTGCTTGAGCTGCAACCGTGGCTGGAGCAGTGGTACGGCGAGTACGACCCGGAGTTCGGGGCGTCGCCGGCCGCCGAGATCCTGGCGTTCCGGCAGCAGAAGCAGGGCGAGCTCGGATTGACCGACGATGCGCTGCGGGCCTGGCGTCCGTCCGCGGCCACGCGCGGACGTGGCGCGAAGAAGGCCGCTGTGCCGAAGCAGCGCACGAGCACGAAGGCCGCCGTCCAGACGTCCTTCACCGACGCCGACACGAATACCGTCACCGATGCCGTCAGCGGCACACAGTCCGCCTGAGAAGGGCGAGGAGCAGACACACCATGGCGTTCATGAGCAGGAACACCCCTCGTCCCGAGGACCGGCCGCTGCTGCGGGAGTTGATCGACATCCCGGAGTCGGTGTCCACCTCCGACTTCGTGCTGAAGCTGAACGAGGCGGTCACCCCCGAGGGGGCCGAGGCGGCGCTGAAGGACTATGTCGTCACCGACCGGCTGCTCGGCAACTTCGACGAGGCACTCGACTTGATCAAGTCGGCGCTGGACAGCCGCTCGTCGAAGGCTGCCTACCTGCATGGTTCGTTCGGTTCCGGTAAGTCGCACTTCATGGCAGTGCTTTACGCGCTGCTGTCGCGGAACCAGGCCGCCCGGGAGCGCGGCGACCTCGACCCGGTGCGGGCTCGGCACGCCTGGCTGGATACGGACGACCGCAAGTTCCTGCTGGTGCCGTACCACATGCTGGGCTCCAAGTCCCTGGAGCAGCGTGTGCTCGGCAAGTACGTGGAGCACGTACGGAAACTCCACCCCGGATGCCCGCTGCCGCAGGTCTACCGGACCGACGGACTCTTCGAGGACTTCGCCGAGCAGCGCCGCCGCAATGGTGACGACCGGGTGATCGAGCAGCTCGCCGACGCCGGCGACGGCCAGGAAGACGAGTGGGGCGACTCCTTCTCCTGGACCACCGAGCTGCTCGACCAAGCAGTGAACGCGCCGGAGGAGCACGAGAACACCAAGGACCTCGACCTGGAGAACCCCTCCACGCCGCGGGAACTGCGGGCGCGTCTCGTGCAGGACCTCACCCAGACCCTGTTCCCGTCGTTCTCGCGCAGCGCCTCAGAGGATGCCGACGGGTTCGTCTCGCTGGACAAGGGGCTCGGCATCATAGCCGCGCATGCCAAGTCCCTCGGCTACGACGGTCTCGTCCTCTTCATGGACGAGTTGATCCTTTGGCTGGCCTCCCGCATCCATGACCAGAAGTTCGTCTCCCGCGAAGCCGACAAGATCACGAACTTTG
This sequence comes from Streptomyces sp. NPDC049585, assembly GCF_040675615.1. NCBI lineage: Bacteria > Bacillati > Actinomycetota > Actinomycetes > Kitasatosporales > Streptomycetaceae > Streptomyces > Streptomyces sp. NPDC049585. The sequence goes on from NZ_JBFAPE010000039.1 coordinate 14,954, forward strand.
TGGAGGGCGGCGGCGAGCGGCGCGCCATCCCGGTGGTGTCGTTCATCGCCCGCCAGCGCGACCTGCGTGAACTGGTCGGCGAGGAAATGTCGGGGGCCGCCGAGGCCGCCGTCCAGGACAGTCTGAAGCTCAGCGGCGGCCGCTTCGACAAGATCGTTCTGGAGGACCGCAACCTCCCGCAGATCGCGCAGGCCCGCCTGCTCAAGCCCAACACCCCCGAGGCCGAGGCGAAGGTGGAGGCGGCCTTTGCCGAAGCCAAAAAGCTCGGCCCGGACGTGTGGGACACCCTGCTCGGCCACGACAAGTCCACCACGGGCGCGGACGAGGACGCCTTCCGGCGGACGTACCCGTTCCCGCCGGCGTTCATGGACACCCTGGTGCACATCTCCGCCGCGCTGCAGCGCTCCCGCACCGGCCTGAAGCTGATGAGCCAGCTGCTCGTCGACCACCGCGACGACTGGCGGCTCGGGCAGCTCGTACCACTCGGCGATCTGTACCCAGCGATCGCGGGCGGCGGTGACAAGGCGTTCAGCGGCGAGACCAGCGTTCATTTCGAAGCCGCCGACAAGCTGTACCGGGACAAGCTTCGCCCGTACCTGCTGAAGACCAACCAGGTCACCGAGGACCAGGTCGAGGCGTACCGGCGCCGTCCCGGTACCCTTGGCGACCCGCAGCTCGCCGCCCGTTGCCGCGACTTCACCGGCGACAGTCGGCTGCTTCAGACCCTGCTGCTCTCCGCCCTCGCGCCCAGCGTCCCGGCGCTCGCCGATCTCACCCTGGCGCGGCTGCACGCCCTCAACCATGGCTCCATCACCACCCGCATCGCAGGCACCGAGGTCGGTCGGCTCGAGCAGAAGGCGAAGGAGTGGGCGGCGACCTTCCCTGAAATCAAGGTGACCGGTACCGGGCCGGGTGCGGTGGTGCGTCTGGAACTCACCGGTGTCGACTTGGACGCCGTCCTCGCGAACGCCCAGGTCCACAACAACCAGGGCAATCGGCGTGCCAAGATGCGCGGCCTGCTCAAGGAGGCGCTCGGCGTCAGCGATGGGCCCGGCGGCTTTGATGCGTACGACGTGCTCAACCTGGTGTGGAGGGGAACCGAACGGCAGGTCGAGGTGGTCTTCGGTAACGTCGCCGAGGTCGACTCGCTGCCCGAGGCGACCCTGCGGCCCAGCCAGGATGACGCTTGGCGACTCGTTGTCGACTTGCCATACGACGAGGGCGAGTTCGGTCCGATGGACGACCTGCAGCGGCTGCGCGCTCTGCGGGAGAAGCCGGGCGGCGACTCACGCACCCTGGCCTGGCTGCCCACCCACCTGACCGATGCCTCCCGGGGCGACTTCGAGCGCCTCGTCGTTATCGACAAGGCCCTCGCCGACGAGATCCGCTTCGACTCCGACTTCGCGCGCAGCCTCAACGCCGACGACAAGGCACGCGCCAAGGGCATGCTTCAGTCGCAGCTGGCCATCCTTACCGAGCGCGTCATCCAGGCACTGCGGCAGGCGTACGGGCTTGCCCAGAAGCAGGAAGGGGTCGTCGACCTCAGCTTCGACACCCATCTGGTCGCCCAGCAGGATGTCCCCGAGCTGCGGCTTCCGCTCGGCGCATCCCTGGATGCCGCCGCCCGCGACTTGGCCGGCAAACTGCTCGCCCACCAGTACCCCGCCCACCCCGACCTGGACCCCGACGGCACAGGCAAATCTGTGAAGCCTGCCGAGATCAGGGCCGTCTTCGAGTACGTGCGCAAGGCCGCCGAGGACCGCGACGGGCAGGTCGAGGTCGACTCCAAGGACCGCAAGACCATGGCGCGGATCGCGGGCGGCCTCGGGCTCGGTGCCATGCGGGAGGCGTACTACCGGCAGTCCACGGCCTGGCCCGACCACTTCAACGCCCAGGCACGCCGGAACGGCACCGCCGAGCCGACCCTGGTCAAGCTCTCCGACTGGAGCGATCAATCCGAGCCGCGCGGACTGCCCGAGCCACTGCGCCGACTGCTCGCCGCTGCGTACGCGGAGATGACCGACCGGGTGTGGGTGCGCGGCGGCGTTCCCGTCGAACCCGCGCCGGCACCGCACGAGCTGAAGCCGGACTATGCCCTGCGCGAGCAGCAACTGCCTGGCGAGAGCGACTGGGCGGAGGCGCGCAAGCGCTTCGAGACCGTGCTCGGCGACCGGGCGCCGCAGCTGCGGCGCGGGCGGATCGTCAACCAGTTCGCCGGGCAGATCAAGCGGGCCGCCGCCGCGCTCGCCCAGGACGCCGGACGGCTCGTCGGGGAGCTGGAGAAGCATCGCGACTTCCTCCAGCTGAATGACGGTTCACCCCGGCTCGTCCTCGCTCGACGGGCGCAGGAGCTGGTCAAGGAGGTGACGGAAGCGGGCATCGAGGCGAAGGCCGTAGTGGAGCGGCTCGCCCGCTTCGACCTCGGCGATTTCACCGCCCACCGGTGCGGCATGTCGTTGAAGAGCGCCGGGACGGTCGCCAGCGCGCTGCAGAGCACCAGCTGGGACCAGCTGGGTCTGGCCGACACCCTCGGCGTGGACGGTGCGGCCGTCCTGGACCGGGTGCGGGATGCCGCCGCCGGCGACCCGGGTGACTACCCCGACCTGCCGGGCGTGTTGAACGCCAGCAGCCGGGAGGTGCTGTCTTTGCTGAGGTCTCGCCAGACCCCGGCTGAGCACCACCAGCCGTCGCCCACTCCGCCGCCGAGCTCCGACAGCGTGGACTTGAACGGCGGTTCCGCCCACCCGCTGGTGCTGCCGGAGTCGACGCAGCGGCCGGGCCCACGTGCATCGTCGCGGCCCGCGGCCCGCTCCGGCGGCGGGCGGACCACCGCCGCACGGGCCGCCGCCGAACTGCAGGCGGCGATCGCGGCGCTGGCGGCCGAGCAGCCGAATGCCACCGTCGAGGTCATCTGGAAGGTCGTCGACTGATGCCCGACACCGTCACCACAGCTTCCGCGACTGCCGGCCCTGCCCGGCTGTCCGCTGGAACCGTCCGCCAGTACCTCGCCGCCCGCAGCCGGCTCGGCGACGGCGCGGTTCGCGTACTGCTGCTGCGGGCCGCTCCCATCTGGGACGGGCCCGCCGTGCAGCAGACAGCGGGCGGGCTGCAGGCGCGGGTGGCCGTCGCGCCGTCGGTGCTGGCCGTGCACGAGCAGATCCTGAGCCATCTCGATGCAGCGGCTCCTCCCGACCCCAAGGTCCTGGTCGTCCTCACCGACCGCGAGGACACCGACCTCGACCCCGGGCTGCTCGCCCGCGTCTACGGCGGAAGGATACGGTCCGTCGACAACTGGGAGGTCGTACAGGAGGCATTCGACGCGCGCGGTCTCGACGGGCGGCTGCGCAGTGAGACCTGGGCTGCCGAAGCGCTTCTCGACGCAGCGGCAACCCGCGGCTGGCCCTCGCTCGGCAAGGGACTGCTCTCCCGCGACGAGGCCCTCACGCGGCTGGCGAGGCGACGGCTGAGGCTCGACCGCCACAACACGGACGCGTTGGGCGGGCCGGCCGCACACGACGACGGAGACCGCATCGACCCCGTCACACTGTTCCGGTGGACCCTCACCCCCGGCGGCCCCGACCTCCTGCGTGACCTGCGCGGACCGGAACGGGCCGGCCTAGCCCGCTTCCTCTCCGAACCCGAGCACGGTGGCCCCACCGGCAGGATTGTCACCGCCTTGGTGGACGCCGAGCACGGTGCGGACGCGGCCGCATACGCGGTCGTCTGCGCGGCCCTGTGGGGACACGCAGAGGCCGACCACGACTTGTATCGGGCACGCGGTCGCGCCGAGCGGTGGCTCGGCGACCAGCCGCCCGCCCAAGGCGACGAACTCGACAGACTCCTGACTTCCTTCGGGCGCAACGGCGAGGCATACGTGCGCGGCCTCATCGACCGGGGCGAACATCGACTCGCCGACCCGGTTCTGCGCCGGGCCGCACAGCTCGTCACCCAGTTCGGGGCGCAGACCGCCGCCGCGGCCAGCCCCCTGCTCGCGGCCGGCCTCGACGCACGCTTCACCGCCGCGGGACGCGCCCTCGCCGACGGGGGTACCGAGACGGTCACGGCCGCCGTTACCGCGCTGGCCGAGCACGCCCTGGCCTCCGACGGCGCCACCCGCACCCGTATCGAACGGGTACGGATGGCGGTGCGGCTGCGGCGGTGGCTCGCGTCCCAGCCCGACTCCGACATCGCCTCGGTAGCCGACGGCACCGCCCTCCAGATCCGCGAACTCGGCTGGGTGGACCGGGCCCTGGAACACCTGGAAGCGGGCGGCGATGCGGACGGCGTACTCGCCGACGCCTACAGTCGGATCGGCGTGCAGGCGCGAGCAAAGCGCCGCGAGATGGACCGCGCGTTCTCCGAACGGCTCGCGGTATGGACCGCGGACGGCACCACCCCCGGCGCCATGCTCACCGTGGAAAACTTTCTGGATCGGGTCGTCGCGCCCATCGTGGCCTGCCCCGGCCGGCGCGTCCTGCTCCTCCTCGTCGACGGGATGAGCGCGGCGATCGCAGCCGAACTGGGCGAGGAATTGCACAGACATTGGTCCGAGTTCGATCCGCTGCAGGACGCGGCCGGAGCACCGGCCCGGCGTGCCGTGGCCGCTGCGCTGCCCACACTTACCGCCGTCTCCCGCACATCACTGTTCGCAGGCACCCTGATGAAGGGCGACCAGAACGACGAGAAGCGGCTCTTCCCCCAGCACCCCTGCTGGAACGGGGCCCCAGCAGCGGTCTTCCACAAGGAAGACCTGCGCAGTCCCGACACCGGCTCGCCCTTCTCCACCGCACTCAGCGACGCGCTCGCCGACCAGCACACCCATGTCGCGGTCGTCCTCAACACCGTGGACGATCGGCTCGCTAAGGAGCAGAAGCTCAACGACGGCACCTGGGAGGCCAAGGAGATCGGCGGCCTGGAGCCCCTGCTGCGAGCCGCCCGCGCCAACGGCATGACCGTGCTGCTCACCTCCGACCACGGCCATGTGATCGAGCGACGCAGCAGCAAACTCGATGTGACCGGCGCCGTGATCGCCTCGGCCCGTCACCGCACCCCCGGTGGTCCCGTCACTCAGGCCGAGATTGAGCTGGCCGGGCCGCGGGTGGTCTGGCCGGAGCCCGGATCACAGATCATTGCGCTGCGAGACCATGACACCCGGTACACCGCGCTGAAGGCCGGCTACCACGGCGGGGCGACCCTCGCCGAGTTCACCATCCCGCTGCTCGCCCTGCTGCCGTTCGGCGCTGAGCCGCCCACGGCGTGGCGGGAGTTGGGCGACCCAGCACCCTCGTGGTGGGTGGAAGACGCTGAAGACGGTGTCGAAGTGGAGACCAAGGCCATCGGAGCCGACGTCGCCGCCACGCCCGGCACCTCTGTAACACGGCCACGTCGCAAGCAGACCACGAAGGCAGCCCCGCCCGTATCTGAAGGAGCCATCAGTCTCTTCGGCGAGGACGAGGTCGCGCCGGCCGTACCGCAGGAACCTGCCCCTTCTGCGATGGAGTCTGTGACCGTACCGGCGCCCGCCGCGGCAGGGGACCCAGCCGCCGCTCTGGTGGAACGCCTCATGGCCACCGAGCTGTACCAGGCACAACTGGACCTGCTTGCCCGTAAGCCACGCGACAAGGCGGTCCTCCCGAAGGCCTTGGCCGCGCTCGTCGAAGCGGGCACCCTGCCGATGACCGCCCTCGCCGAACGCGCCGGCCACCCCGCCACCCGTGCTCCTGGCTTCGCCGCGACCCTGGCCCAGCTCCTCAACTACGACGGCACCCAGATCCTGGAGATCCTCCCCGACAACCGCACCCTGCGTCTGCACCGGGCCCAGCTGGTCGAGCAGTTCGGGCTGTGAACCGGAGCTCTGCGGCGGCGCTGGGCGGGGCGGTTCACCACCCCGCCCGGTCCGCGAAACGGCCGGGCCAATCTCCACATGGGTGTCCGGCCGGCCATGTGGAGACGGGTGCAATCTCTATGCAGGCCCTGTGCCCTTGAGGACCGACTCCAGGCTTTCCCCGTTCTCCGCCCACCGCCGCAACTCCTCGCGGCCGATCAGTCGCACCCGGGAGTCTTCCGCCGCCCACCCCTTCGCCCCACCAGTGAGCCTTCCATTCGTCACGACGACGGCCAATGTCGAGGAGTGCGTGGCCATGGCCCCGCCGTACAGGTGCTGCACGACCGGTTGGCCCACCGAACCACCACCGCCGGTGAAGTGCTTCGCCTGCACCATCACGAACCTCCCGAGGGGGTCGGCCGCGAGGACATCGGCGCCCATGTCGCCAGCGCCCCCACCCGAGCGGATGATCCGGTATCCGTCGCGGTCGAGGAGGTCGGCGATCAGCTGCTCGAACTGGCTGTGGTGCAGCTCGTCGATCCCCTCCAAGTCCATCACCGTGGGTTCCTGGAGAAGGGGGCCGTCGAGAGCCTCCTTGGTAACCTGCCAGAGCGTCGTCATCCGCAAGGTGACGTCCTTGTACATGGTGCGGGTAAACGTCGCGTGCTTGGCGTAGCGCTTGATGAACAAGGCTGTCGGCCCAAAGAGGCTCCCGCCCTCCACCCTCAGCAGCGGCGACGAAGCGTGAGCGAAGGTCTCCGAGATCTCGTCCGCCGAGTTCCAACCGGGGGAGTACGGGGGTGAGACCCTGAGCCGACCGGAAAGACGCTCGACTTCCTGCCGGCGCCGGACCGACTTCAGGTCGGCCCCCATGAGCTCCTGGAAGAGTTCGGTGAGCGCATCATCGATTGCGCCAGCCTCGTCGTCACACTGCTGCACGTCGCGCAGGAGACATTGATCATCCTTAACCAGGCCGAGAGCAAGGGCATCCATCCGGGGGACGCGGGTGACGGTCTCCTGGTGAGCCCGCAACACAGTGGCGCAGCGTTCCAGCCTGCCTTGCAGGATCATCAGCCGCTGACGCATGCCCTCGGTGCCTGTCTCCGTGCCGGGCAACAGGGCCTGCCCGAACTGCGGCCCCGCTGACGCCGGTCGCCGAGTGGTCGGCCGCGCCGTGCTCGAATCGATACTCAAGGTCCCCCCTCGGATGTTTCACGCTGGGGGAAAGCCTAGGTGATGCCACGTCAGGCTCAATTTAGCCGGAGCCGTAATCGACCGGGCTCGCCGCCGTGAGTCGCGTGCCGCAACCAGCCCTGTTCGTCCTTGCGTTGCGATTCGTATGCGGCGGCCGGGTGGGAAACTGTTCGGGTGAACGCGTTTGGATCTTCAGCATCCGGGACCGCCGCACCGGTCGGCGTCGTGCGACGGCGGGCCGTGGTGGATGCGTTGCGGCGTGGCGCCGTCCCCGAGAGCGGCCTCGACCTGCTCGCCACCGGACTCGGCCGCTTCGAGCAGGCAGTCGACGAGGAACTGGACACCGTCGCCGCCGGCGGCTCGGTGTTCAAGGCCGTGCGCGGCGAGTACGGCTCCGGCAAGACCTTCTTCACCCGCTGGCTCGGCGAGCGCGCCAAACGGCGCACCTTTGCCGTGGCTGAGGTGCAGGTGTCGGAGACCGAGACCCCCCTGCACAAGCTGGAGACGGTCTACCGGCGACTCACCGAACGCCTGGCCACTGCAAGCTTCCCGCCCAGCGCCCTGCGCCCGGTCGCCGACGCCTGGTTCTACGCACTGGAGGAGGACGCACTCGCCGACGGCGCAGGCGAGAGCGAGCTGCCGGAGGCCGTGGACAGGCTGCTCACCGCCCGCCTGGCCGAAGTGTCTCGGCAGGCCCCCGCGTTCGCCACCGCCCTGCGCGGATACAAGCAATCCCTGGACGCCGGCGACGAGGCCACCGCAGCTGCGGTGATGGCCTGGCTCGGTGGCCAGCCGCACGTCGCCGCAGCCGCGCGGCGCAGCGCCGGCGTCCGCGGCGACCTCGACCACTTCGGTGCCTTCGGCTTCCTGCAGGGCCTGCTCACCGTACTCCGGGACGCCGGGCACGCCGGACTCGTCCTCGTCCTGGACGAAGTGGAGACCCTGCAACGGGTCCGCTCCGACGCCCGCGACAAGGCACTCAACGCGCTGCGGCAGCTCATCGACGAGGTCCATTCCGGCCGCTTCCCCGGCCTGTACCTCGTCATCACCGGTACGCCCGCCTTCTACGACGGACAGCAGGGCGTGCAGCGACTCGCACCGCTCGCTCAGCGCCTCGCCACCGATTTCACCACCGACCCCCGCTTCGACAACCCCCGGGCCGTCCAGATCCGGCTGCCTGGATTCACCGAGGAGGCACTGACCGGTCTGGGCGCCACCATCCGTGACCTGTACGCCGAAGGCTCCCAGTCCCCCGACCGGATCAAGCAGCTCGCCGACGACGCGTACCTCACCGACCTGGCACGGGCTGTGGGCGGGGCCCTCGGCGGAAAGGTCGGAGTAGCCCCACGGCTGTACCTGAAGAAGCTCGTCGGAGACGTACTCGACCGGATCGACCAGTTCCCCGACTTCGACCCACGCGCTCACTACAAGCTAACCGTGGCCAGCGGTGATCTCACCGCCGCCGAACGGAACTTCGCCGCGCCCGTGCCGGCCGCCTCAGCGGACGACCTCGAGCTCGAACTCTGAAGACACATTTTCCGAAGCCCCATTCTCTGACGACCAGCGCAGGAGTCACACACGTGCAGGAGCAACGGCGCGACACCGACCCGTTGGAACGCCTCGACCCGGTAGTCCTGCACCACATCGTCAACACGCTCGGGTGGTCCGATCTGCGCCCCCTGCAGAAGGCCGCCGTGCATCCGCTGATGGACGGCGAGGACGCGGTCCTTCTCGCGCCGACGGCGGGCGGAAAGACAGAGGCCGCCACCTTCCCGCTGTTGTCCGCCATGCGAGAGAAGCACTGGACCGGCACCTCCGTCCTCTACCTGGCCCCGCTCAAGGCACTCCTGAACAACCTGGTGCACCGGGTCGACAGCTACGCTCAGTGGCTGGGGCGCCGAGCCGCCCTCTGGCACGGTGACACCCCCGAGTCCGTACGCCGTCGCATCCGCATCGAATCCCCCGATTTCCTGCTCACCACGCCCGAGTCCCTCGAAGCGATGCTCATCAGCGTCAAGACCGACCACGCGCACATGCTGGGTCGAGTGCGTGCCGTCATCGTCGATGAGGTGCACGCCTTCGCCCGGGACGACCGTGGCTGGCACCTGCTCGCCGTACTCGAACGTCTGGAGCGATTGGCCGGCCGCCGCATCCAGCGCATCGGCCTGTCCGCCACGGTCGGCAACCCCGAGGCCCTGCTCACCTGGCTCCAGGGCGCGCGCCCCGCCGACCGCCTCGGCCGGGTCGTCGCCCCCGGCGTCACTCTGCCCGCCACTAACGGCACCACTAGCAGCACCGAGCTCCCACGTCCCCCTGGAGAGGTAGAGCTCGACTACGTCGGATCACTCGCCAACGCCGCCAAGGTGATCTCCGCCCTGCACCGGGGCGAGAAACGGCTCGTCTTCTGCGACTCCCGCAAGCAGGTGGAAGAACTCGGTGCCGCACTGCGCGCCCGCGGCGTCACCGTGTTCCTCTCCCACGCCTCCCTCTCCCCCGACGAGCGCGCACGCTCCGAGCAGGCTTTCGCCGAAGCCCGCGACTGCGTCATCGTCTCCACCTCCACTCTCGAACTCGGCATCGACGTCGGTGACCTCGACCGCGTCATTCAGATCGACTCACCCAGCACCGTGGCCTCCTTCCTGCAGCGCATCGGCCGCACTGGGCGCCGCACCGGAACCTCCCGCAACTGCCTGTTCCTCGCCACTCGGCCCGACACCCTGCTCCAAGCCGCCGGCCTGCTCACCCTGTGGGCCCGCGGCTGGGTGGAATCCGTCACCCCGCCGCCCTCACCCCGGCACCTGGTCGCACAGCAACTCTTTGCCGTCACCCTGCAGGAACACCGCATCGGAGATCGTCTGTGGCCCGAGCAGTGGAACGGCCTCACGCCCTTCGACCGCTCCGCCGCGCCCATCCTGTCCCACCTGGTCGCAGGCGGCTTCCTCGACAGTGACGGCGGCATGCTGTTCATCGGCCCCGAGGCCGAGAGGCACTTCGGCCGCCGGCACTTCATGGAGCTGACCGCCTCCTTCACCGCACCTCCCGAGTTCACCGTGCTCGCCGGACGCACCGAGCTCGGCACCACCGATCCCACCGTCCTCACGGAAGAACGCCAGGGCCCGCGCCGCCTGCTCCTGGCCGGCCGCAGCTGGCAGGTCACCTTCATCGACTGGGCCCGACGCCGCGCTTTCGTCGAGCCCGTTGAGGACGGCGGCATCGCCAAGTGGCAGGGCAGCGAAGCCCGCGGTCTGTCGTACGTCCTCACCCGCGCCATGCGCGACGTCCTCCTCGGCACGGACCCCGACGTCCGCCTCACCCGCCGTGCCATTGCGGCCCTCACCGACCTCCGCATGGACCGGGCACCCCACGAAGTACACCCGGCGGGCACCCTGCTGGTCCACGACGCGGACGCCGTCCGCTGGTGGACCTGGGCCGGCTACCGCGCCAACGCCACCCTCGCCGCCTCCCTCGGCAGCCTCGCCGACCCCGTGCAGCGCCCCACCGACACCCATATCCGGCTCCGTCAGGACCTCTCCCCCGCCGACTGGAAGACGGCCCGTGCCGAGCTCCCCGACTCCCTCACCCTGCCCACCGTCGACCCGCGAGCCGTCCGCGGCCTGAAGTTCTCGGTGGCCCTCCCTCCCCGCATCGCCACCAATACCCTCGCCGAACGCCTCGCCGACTTCGACGGTGCCATTGCCGTGGCCCGCGAGCCCGTACGGGTGGATTGGGGCACCTGAACAACCAGGAACGCGACCCGCTATGGGTGACGCCACAGAGCATGGAGTTTCAGCACGCCCATGGCCCACCTTTGCCACAACTCTTCCTCAGGTTCCGAAGCTTCACGTGCCAGAGAGAAGGCGACATGGCGATGGAACGAGTGCATCACATGACGACCCACCACGATGAGCGCCGAGAGCAGTGGTCAGTGCCGGTCGGCAGGCGCCGGCGATCTCGTCGGCATACCGGTCGTACCAGGGGTTCAGCCTGGTCACTGATCAAGGGGTCGCGGTTGCATCCGGTTGGCTGGGCAGCGGCACGGCATAACGCGGAGCATCTTCTCCAGCCCGACACAACCCGCCCGCCAGCGGATCTAGCGATCCATCTGGCGGGCGGATTCATAGCGCGACCATCAGGAGAGCGTCACGAGCGTCATTTCAGCGTCAGAAATTCACCCTTAAGGCCCATGTCGCACATCGTGCACACCAGGTAAATCGCAGGTCAGCCTTCCTTCGCCACCCGCTTCAGGATCGCCACGCACTCCACGTGGTGCGTCATCGAAAAGATGTCGTCAGGCGGGATGCCGGAAGAAACCGCAGGTCAGCGATGGCATTCGGGGCGAGCGACGGCCGTCGGAAGCACTCGGAGCGTCATACGAGCGTCAGCCGCGGCCACAGCTGTCGGCCGGGCGGTGTCGGCGGCCAGGCCGACGAGGGCGGCAGTCAGAGCAAGCATGCTGTTCGCGACGGTCGCATCCGCCACCTCGCGCTCTGGAGGGCCCACGCCCTGGTGAACCCCACCGCGACAGCCCGAGAGCGGGAACCTATGCGGCTCGCGTACGACACACGCGAGCCGCATGGCGTGGGGCCCCGGAGGCTGCGGCCGACTGCCGAGCCGAAACGTCATCGTCTGCGTCCGCACGACCTGCCCCCGCTGCGTCCTCCTGGCGTGCTGGGGTTCGGCGGGGGGACGGCGCGCGGAACTCGAAGTCAAACGTCAGCTCGGGCAAAGGACGCCCGTCGCCCACGTCGATGACCATCTCGCTTGTGCACTGTCGCCGCCGCGTACGTCGGGATTACGTCCGGTCAACGCATCCGCCTCTATGCCGGCCGGGCTGCCAGGGAATCAGTGACAGGGTGTGGCCGGCCCGTCAGCGCCGTGATAGAGGTTGAGTTCGTTTGCGGTCATGGGTGTGCCGGCTCGTGCACAGAGAATTTTGGCCGCGGTTCGAGCGTTGGTGTTCCAGCTGTTCAGGGTCTTGTCGCCTGTGGCTGCGATCAGTGAGTCGGCTTCTGGGGCGAAGGCGCTGACGCCGATGGTGCCGTGGAGGACGGCGTCGAGTTGCGGGTAATGGGGAGCTCTGAGGTTCCAGATGCGGAGCGGACCGCCCTTATCACCGCTGGTGGTGAGGAGGCGGGCGCCGTCCGGGGTGAGGTCTGCTGTCCAAATGGGGGTGGTGTGGCCGCTGAGAGTGGGAAGAGGGGTGGGCTGACGGGGATCGGAGGCGTCCCAGAGGTAGACGTTGTGGTCGTCGTAGGTGCCGATGGCCAGTAGGCCCTTGTCGCTGACGGCCAGGCTGGCGACTTTGACGGCACCGGGCAGTTTCCTGAGCCGGCGTGGTTCACGGGGGTTGTGCAGGTCCCACAGCTGCGCTCCTTGCCGGGTGGTGCCGATGACGAGGGCACTGCTGTTGGGGAGGACAGTCAGAGCGACGACATCGTCGAATGTGTGGCCGTCGCCGCGTCGGGTGAGTTCGCGGTGGTGCCCGGGCGTGGTGATGTCCCAGAAGATGGTCTGGCCGTCGTTGCCTCCGGTCACCAGGGTGCGGCCGTCCCTGCTGAACGCGGCAGCGTTGATGTCGTTGCCGCCCACCTGCGGTGTCCAGTGGTCGATTTGGTGGGGGTCGGCGGGGTTGCTGATGTCCCACAGACATACGGCCGCCTTTGAGGTTTCGGCGTAGGTGGTCAGAGCCAGAGTGCGGGAGTCGCGGCTGAAGGCCGCACTACGCAGGGCGTGGTCCTCGCAGGCGAGTTTGTGCACCAGCGGGGGTTCTCGGTATGAGTCAAGGCGCCAGATTCCTGCCGTCTTGTCCTGGCTGGTAGTGACGGCCAGTTTCCGGTCGAGGCTGGTCTTCAGGGCGGTAATGGAGGCAGTGTGGCCAGTCAGGTGGGCCGGGAGGTGCCACAGGGCGTTGCCGCCGGTGCGGGTGCCCACGGTCAGTGAGGAGCTATCCGGCCCGAAGGCGACGCCCACGGTGCCGTCCGTCTGCGGCAAGTCGGTGGCGTGCCAGCGTTCGCGGACGTTCCACAGGTGCACGCCGTTGTCGATATGGCCCACGGCCAGCCGGGTGCCGTCGGCGCTGAGGGCCAGGCTGGTGACGGTGCTGACGGAGTCGAAGAGGTGGCCGGGCTCCGTGCTCTCGCGATCCGGCCCGAGGTGTGCGATCCATACTTCGCAGTTCGGTGAGTACTCGGCCAGGGCGAGTGTGCGGCCGTCCGCACTGAGCGCGATCCTGTCGAACGCCTGATTCTTGCGGGGGAGCTGGTGGGGCTCGGGGTGCTGCGGGGCGTCAAGGTTCCACACGGTCACCGTGTGGTCGTGGCCGAGGGCGGCGGCGGTGTGTCCGTCGCGGCTGACGGCCAGGTCATCGATGGTCGCGTGCGGGCTCTGCCAGGTGGTCAGGAGTGCCGGGTGCAGGGGGTCCTTGGTGGTGTCCCAGAGGGTCAGTTCGCCGCTGTGGCCGGCCGCGACCAGGCGGCTGCCGTCTGGGCTGAAGGCCACGACCACGGCATCGTCGGGGCCGTGGGGCAGGAGCCGCGGGTGCGCGGCCGGCTGGCTAGCGGTGGTGTCCCACAGCCGGATGCGCCCGTCCTTGCCCGCGATGGCCAGTACGTGGCTGGGGTGGAAGGACAGCCGGGCGATGGGCTGGTCCGTGACCGGCGCGGTCACCGGCGGGTGGCGTCCTTGGTCGCTGGTCTGCCACAGCCTCACCGATCCGCCTTGGCGGCTCCAGTCCGCCACTGCCGGGAAGCTGACTGTGCCCGATCCCGGCCCCCGAACCCGTGGACGGTGGCGTGCCTCCTACTACGACGCGCTCCATCACGGTCACGTACCGGCTGGGCACAAGCTGCGCTGGACTGGGCGCCAGCGCGGCGACTGCGTCTTCACGCTGGTCGACGAGGAGGCCGAAAAGGCCGCCCAGCCGGCTCCGGTGCCGACCATTGATGTACCTGCTGTGCTGGACCGGCCCCACCGGCTGGTCCGGGCGACACGCAAGGCTTGCAGCAGGTCCAAAACCGTGGTGGACACACGTGGAACACCCGAGGTGATTCCTCTGCATGTGTCACGTGAGCAGGTCGACCGGGCGCTGCGGATCATGCACGCATTCCTGACCGAAGCGGAAAGCCGCGGCTATCAGGTGGAGACCCGAACCGACCTTCAGCGTGGCAAGGCCGTACACCAGCTGGTCATCGTCGTCCGCGGGCACGCTCTCCCCCTCGCGCTCACGGAGCGGACGACCAAGGTGCCGCACGACGCGACACCGCAGGAGATCCGTCAGCAGCAACGCAATCCCTGGACGAAGATCCCCGCGTACGACCACGAGTTCGACGGGCGTCTCGAACTCGGCGCACCTGCCGGAAGCTGGTACCAGTATTCCTACAGCTACCGCGATGGCGCGCGATGGACACTGGAATCCCGGCTGGGACACCTGCTGCGTGATCTCGAAGACCGCGCAGCAGCGGCCGAACGTCGAGAACAGGAAGAGGAGCTCCGCAAGGCCGAGCAGCGGCGCCGCTGGTACGCGGCCGTTGCCGAGGCACGAAAGCTGCAAGTCGAGCGCCATCGAGCGAAGGTCCTGGCCGAACAGGCGGAGGCATGGCACCAGGCCGACAAGATCCGCAACGTGCCGAGCAGGCCGCGATGGGTGGAGGCCCGAAGTCATTGCTTCGGGCCTCCACCCATCATTTGCCCTGGCGTGCCAACGTGGCCGGCGCAGGGCACTGGCGGTGGCGGACTCAGAGCTCGGGCGGCTCACCGGGCTGAAGGTGGAGGACGGTGAGGTACTCGCCGTAGGGCATCTCTTCATCCACCCATCGGCTGCCGCCTGAGCGGTCGGGAATCCACATGCCGTCGAGAAGGTACTTGTCCTCGAAGACGGCGACGCGGTCCTCCTGCACCGCTGCCGCCATCAGCAGCTGGATTCCCAGCAGCAGCACCGTGGAGGCTTCCCTCAGCGCGCAGACCTCGGCGTGCCCGGTGGGAAAGACGTTCCCGTCCGCGTCGCTGTCCGGCTCAGGGATGACGGTACGACCCCGGACGGCCATCTCGTGCAGGGCAATCACTTGGGCCACCGCTGCCCCCACCGGCGTGCTGGCACCCGGCGCGCCGTCCGGGGCATGCGTCCGCAAATGGTCGACGACCGCGCGAGCATGGACGGGCCATGCCTCGGCGTGGTGTTGCAGCCGTCGTTCGGCGGCCTCGACAGCCACCCCGGGCTCCGTGGCGTCCGGGTGCAGCAGCCGGACAAATCCTTCAAGTGCTGCGCGCAGGTAGCCAAGACGGACGTGGTGCTGCTGCCACTTCTCCATCATCTCGGTCCAGACAGCGTCAAAGTCGCAGCCCGCCGAGCACATACTGCCATCGTCGTACGACATGTCGAACGTCATCGTGCGCAGGCCCTGTGCGAGGCGCAGCCACTTGTAGGCCATATCCCAGACGTTCTGCGCCCCGGGGACTCTGGTGACGGCGGAGGCATGCTCCACCCAGTCGGTGAGTTCACGGACGTGGTCCTCGGGCTCGGACAACGCAAGCGTTGACAGGGGGCGATACGAGGGCAGGCAAGAGCCCTCCATCCGGGTAGTGGTCATAGGGTGGAGCGTGGCACACGGCACTGACAATCGCTCCAGCGCCGAGAGCCGGTGCGGCGCTCAGGTGCTGGTCGTGCGGCGTACGAGTCAGTGGTGGCGCAACTCCCGCTCGCAGCGCACGACTGGCACGTCCTGCCCGATCCAGAGAGGCAGCAAATGGACAGTTCCGGAAAGTTGGTAAGGGACAGGATCCCTGAAATCATCCGCGCTGAGGGACGCGAGCCGATCACGTACGTCGCCTCACCCATCGAATACCGCAGAAGGCTCCGGGAAAAGTTGACCGAAGAGGTCGCCGAGTTTCTATCGGCGGACGACGCCGCAGCTCCGGGAGAGCTTGCTGACATCTTGGAAGTCGTGCGCGCCCTCGCAACGAACCTCGGCATCGACGCGGAGGCCCTAGAAGAGTTGCGCCGGGCAAAGTATTGGGAGCGGGGCGGTTTCACGCGTCGGATCGTCTGGACGGGTAACCGCCCATCTGCAGAATAGGTGCCTCACCAAGCACGCCCGAATCAGACGATGAAGTGAAAACAACGCTGACTTCGCGGTCGCGACCCCGGCTCCGTGGAGCGCACCGCACCGAAGACGACACGGACCACCGGCACGGCAACGGCCACCATCGTCGAACGGGCGCGTGGCCGGCTCTGCAGGACACCAGTTCTCACGTCCGCGATGACACCAGCGGAGGTACGGGCAGCAGGTGTTGATCTACCCAATCGAGAACACCTAACAGCCCATCAGAACGAGCGTCAAATGAGCGTCACGAGCGTCATTTCAGCGTCAAGATATCGCCCGTAACGCCCACATCGCACATAACGCGCCCCAGCAAAGCCGCAGGTCAGAAGCCTTACGCCGTGCGCTTCAGGATCGCCACGCACTCCACGTGGTGCGTCATCGGGAACAGGTCGAACGCCCGCAGCGTCACGGGGGCGTACCCCGCCTCCGCGAAGTACTTGAGGTCGCGGGCCAGGGCGGCCGGGTCGCAGGCGACGTAGGCGATGCGGCGGGCGCCCAGGGTGGCCAGGTGGCGGACGGTGTTGCGGCCGGCGCCGGCGCGCGGGGGGTCGAGGACGATGATGTCGGCGCTGTCGATGCGGGTGCGGGGCAGGACGTCCTCGACCTTGCCGTGTTCGATGCGGACGCGGTCGAGGTCCTGGAGGTTGTGGCGGGCGTCCTCGACGGCGCGCTTGCCGGATTCGATGCCGAGGACGGCGCCCTTGTCGCCGACGCGTTCGGCGAGGGAGCCGGCGAAGAGGCCGACGCCGCAGTAGAGGTCGAGGGCCATGTCGCCCTTGCGGGGCATGAGGCCCTGCATGACGGCCTGGACCAGGACGTCGGCGGCCTTGGGGTGGACCTGCCAGAAGCCGCCCTCGCCGACCCGGTAGGTGCGCTCGTCCGCGCGTTCGCGGACGAAGGGGCGGCCGTGGACGCGGTGGACGGCCTTGTCCTTCTCGCCGATGCGCAGGACGGAGACGGGCTTGTCCAGTTCGACGATGGGCAGGCGGCCGCCGGGGCGGGGGGTGAGGATGACCTGGCGGTCGGCGGAGCCGGAGGCGGCGATGGCCTCGACCGAGGCGATCTGGGGCCACTGGCGCTTCTCGATGCCCAGTTCGCTCACGCCCTCGGCCGCGATCAGGCAGCGGTCGATGACCTGGACCTCGTGGGAGCGGTGCTTGCGCAGGCCCGCGTGGCCCTCGGCGTCGATCGCGTACTGCACGCGCGTGCGCCAGGCGGGGACCTCGCCCGCGGGGAGCTTGTCGCCGGGGGCCGGTGAGACGGTGCCGTCCCAGCCGGCCTCCTCGGGGGTCAGGCCGGCCAGGCGCTGGAGCTGTTCGGCGATGACCTCGCCCTTGAGGCGGCGCTGGGCGCCGGGCTTGGCGTGCTGCCAGTCGCAGCCGCCGCACTTGCCGGGGCCGGAGAAGGGGCAGGGGGCCTCGATGCGGTCCTTGGAGGCGGTCAGGATCCGCACCGCGTCCGCGCGCAGGAAGCGGGAGGTCTCCTCGCCCTCGGTGACGCGGGCCACGACGCGCTCGCCGGGCAGGGCGTGGCGGACGAAGAGGACACGGCCGCCCTCGGTACGGGCCACGCAGTGGCCGCCGTGGGCCACCGGGCCGACCTCGACCTCGTACTCCTCGCCGACCAGCGAGTTCTGCGGTGCGTCGGTCATGTCGGTCGGCTCCAGGTACGTCAAAGGGGTGAGGCGGGACAGCCGTCCAGTCTACGTCCCCGCTCACCCCTTCCACGCCGCGCCTCCTGCGTGCGCGCCTACTTCTTCGTCGAGGCCTTTTCCTTCTTCGGCTCCGTCACCGGGCCGCGGCGCACCGAGCCGGGGGCGTTCCATTCGGCGCGCTTGCGGGCGCGCTTGCGGGCGGCCTCGGAGGAGTCGAGCTGCCAGGGCACGGAGGTGACCATCACCCCGGGGGTGAACAGCAGCCGGCCCTTCAGGCGCAGGGCACTCTGGTTGTGCAGCAGGTGCTCGTACCAGTGGCCGACGACGTACTCGGGGATGAAGACGCTGACCGCGTCGCGCGGACTCTCCTTGCGCAGGCTCTTGACGTAGTCGATGACCGGCCGGGTGATCTCGCGGTAGGGCGAGTCGAGGATCTTCAGCGGTACGTCGATGCCGCGCCGGTGCCACTCCTCCTTCAGTGCCTTGGTCTCGGCGGCGTCCACGCTGATGCTCAGGGCCTCCAGGGTGTCGGAGCGCATGAGCTTGGCGTAGGCCAGGGCCCGCAGGGTGGGCTTGTGGACCTTGGAGACCAGGACGATGGAGTGCAGGCGGGACGGGCGGACGGTCTCGTCGCCCGGCTCGTCGGCGGCGGCGATCTCCTCGGCCACCCGGTCGTAGTGCTTCCGGATGGCGGTCATGGTGACGTAGAAGATCACCATGCCGAGGAGGGCGACCCAGGCGCCGTGCGTGAACTTCGTCAGCAGCACCACGACCAGCACCAGACCGGTCAGGAAGGCGCCGAAGGCGTTGATCGCGCGGGAGCGCACCATGCGGCGGCGCGCGGCCGGGTCGCTCTCGCCGCGCAGCAGGCGGTTCCAGTGCCGGACCATGCCGGTCTGGCTGAGGGTGAAGGAGACGAAGACGCCGACGATGTAGAGCTGGATGAGCTTCGTCGAGTCGGCCCCGTAGATGTACGTGAGGACGGCCGCGGCGCCGGCGAGCAGCACGATGCCGTTGGAGAAGGCGAGCCGGTCGCCGCGGGTGTGCAGCTGGCGCGGCAGGTAGCGGTCCTGGGCGAGGATCGAGCCGAGCAGCGGGAAGCCGTTGTAGGCGGTGTTGGCGGCCAGGAACAGCACGAGGGCGGTGGCGGCGGCCAGCACCACGAAGAGGAACGATCCGCTGCCGAAGACCGCCTCGGCGACCTGCGAGATCACCGGGTTCTGGGTGTAGCCCTCGCCGAGCGGGACGCCGTGGTTCAGCAGGTTGGTCGCCGGGTCCTCGGCCATGCGCACGTTGGTGGCCATGGCCAGGCCGATGATGCCGCAGAACATGGTGACGGCCAGGCCGCCCATGAGGGCCAGGGTGGCCGCCGCGTTCTTGCTCTTGGGCTTGCGGAAGGCGGGGACGCCGTTGCTGATGGCCTCGACGCCGGTCAGGGCGGCGCAGCCGGAGGAGAAGGCGCGCAGCAGCAGGAAGACGAGGGCGAAGCCCGCGAGCCCCTGGTGCTCGGCGTTGATGGTGTAGTCGGCGGTGGGTGCCTTCATGCTGTCGCCCGAGATCAGGCCGCGGTAGGCGCCCCAGGCGATCATCACGAAGACGCCGCCGACGAAGACGTAGGTCGGGATGGCGAAGAGCTTGCCGGACTCCTTCACGCCGCGCAGGTTCATCAGGGTCAGCAGCACGATGACGCCGATGGCGCAGGCGGTCTTGTGCTCGATGATGAAGGGGACGGCGGAGCCGAGGTTCTCGATGCCGGAGGCGATGGAGACGGCGACGGTCAGGACGTAGTCGACGAGCAGGGCGCTGGCGACGGTCAGCCCGGCCTTGGGCCCGAGGTTGACGTTGGCGACCTCGTAGTCGCCGCCTCCGCTGGGGTAGGCGTGGACGTTCTGGCGGTACGAAGCGACCACCGTGAACATCAGCACCACGACCGCCACGGCGATCCAGGGGCTGAAGTGGTAGGCGGAGACGCCTGCCGCGGACAGGACGAGCAACACCTCGCCTGGTGCGTACGCCACGGAGGAGAGCGGGTCGGACGCGAAGACGGGGAGGGCGATGCGCTTGGGCAGGAGGGTCTCCCCCAGCTTGTCGCTGCGCAGCGCCCGCCCGATGAGGATCCGTTTCGGCAGGTCGGTCAGTTTGGACACGCAGAGGATCGTAAGGGCTCGATATCGGTCGCGCCCACCCGGCTGCCCATGGGCACGAAAGTGCGTTAAGAGGCCGTTAAGACCTGCGCCCGCGGGCATCCGCGGGCGCTGCGCGGGCGTCCGGGGGCCTCAGGAGCGGCGGGGACGCAGCGTCACGGGCAGTGACCGGTGGCCGTTGGAGATGAAGGATTCCACGGGTTGCAGGCCCTCATCCGGAGTCATCAGTTCCATTTCTGGGAACCGTGTGAAGAGTGCCGGCAGCGCGATCTCGGCCTCCAGCCGGGCCAGCGGAGCGCCCAGGCAGTGGTGCACGCCGTGCCCGAAGGAAAGGTGCTCCTTGGTGGCACGTATCACATCGAATCGGGCGGCGTCGGAGCCGTCGCCGTAGATCTCGGGGTCGCGGCCGGCCGCGGCGTACGCGGCGACGATCGGGTCGCCCTTGCGCAGCACGACTCCCCCACCGTTGCCGAGCTCGTCCAGCGCGATGTCCTCGACCGCGTAGCGCAGCGGCAGGTTGGCGACCGGGGCCTGGACACGCAGGGTCTCCTCGATCACGTCCTGCCAGCCCGCCCGGCCCTCCCGGACCAGGGCGAGCTGGTCGGGGTGGGCGAGCAGGGCGTGGATGGCGTTGTCGAGGAGGTTGACGGTGGTCTCGTGGCCCGCGCCGATCATCAGCAGCAGGGTGTCGACGAGCTCCTGCTCGTTCAGCCGGGAGTCGTCCTCGTCGCGGGCGGAGATCAGCACGCTCGTCATGTCGTCGCCCGGCGTCTCGCGCTTGGCGGCGACCAGGCCGCGCAGCAGGGCGTACAGCTCGCTGTACGTCGCCGTGACCTCCTCCGGGTCGGCGGAGGTGTGGAAGATCGAGTCCACGCAGCGGCGCAGCCCCTCGCGGGTGTCCGCGTCCTCGACGCCGAACAGCTCGCAGATCACCTGGATCGGGATCGGGTACGCGTACCCCTCGCGCAGGTCGGTCGGCTCCCCCGGCGGGAGCGCGGCCAGGCCGTCGAGGATGTCCGCGACCATCGCCTCGATGCGCGGGCGCAGCGCCGCGGTGCGGCGGGCGGTGAACGCCTTGGCCACCAGGGTGCGCAGGCGCCTGTGGTCGCTGCCGTACGCGGTGAACATGTTCGTCACCGCCACCCACGTGTACAGCGGCCACTCCGGCGAGATCTCACCGTTGATCCAGGCAGGCCAGTGGCGGCGCGGGTCCTTCGAGACGCGGGGGTCGGTCAGCAGCCGCTTGAGCAGGGACTGGGACGTTATTGCCCACGCCACCACGCCGCCAGGGAGCTCCACAGGGGCCGCCGGCCCGTGGGCCCGGACGCGGGCGGCCTCGCCGTGGAGGTCACGGCCGGTGGGGTCGAGCGCGACGACGGGGCGGGCGGAACGTTCCATCGGCGGTCTCCAGAGGTCTCGGTCCCGTCGGGCTGCGGCCCGGACGGGTGCGGGGAGTGGGGGGACGAGGTGTCTGCGCCAGGATCCGTGGGCGGCGCCCCCGCATGCCGCCCGTAGCCGCCACCGGCGGGTACGGAGCGGGGTACGGGCACCTGCGCGGGCACCGGAACCGGGGGGAAGCGCACCGGCAGCGCGGTCAGCGCGCGGTGGAACGGGCCCGGGCGCCACACCAGCCGGTCGGCCGGCACGGCCAGCTCCATGTCCGGCAGCCGGTCCAGCAGCTTCTCCACGGCGGTGGCCGCGATCAGCCGGGCCGGGTCCTTCGCCGGGCAGTGGTGCGGACCCGCGCTCCAGGCCAGGTGGGCACGGTTGCCGGTGCGGCGGTCCGAGCGCAGCGACGGGTCGGTGTTCGCGGCGGCGAAGCTCACCACGACCGGCTCGCCGGCGCGCACCGGCACCCCGGCGAGCTCGGTGTCGGCCACGGCGTAGTGCACGGCGTAGTTGGCCATCGGCGGGTCCAGCCACAGCACCTCGTCGAGGGCGTCGTCGACGGGCATGCTGCCGCCGGCCAGGTCGCCGGCGAAGCGGTCGTCCGACAGCAGCAGCCGCAGCGCGTTAGCGATCAGGTTCTGCTGGGGCTCGGTGCCGGCGCCGATCAGGACGACGAGCTGGTGCAGCATCTCCTCGTCCGACAGCTGCACCGGGTGCGCCATCAGCCAGGAGGTGACGTCCGCGCCGGGCTTGCGGCGCTTGAGCTCGATGAGTTCCAGCAGACTGGTGGTGATGAGGGTGTCGGCGCGCTCGGCATCGACCCCGTCGAAGATGCCGGAGAAACCCTCCACCAGGCGGTCGCCGAGCGCGGGCGGACAGCCGAAGAGCTGCTGGAAGACCAGCAGCGGCAGCACCTTGGCGTACGAACCCAGCAGATCGGCCTCGCCCAGCGCGGTGAAGCGGTCGATCAGGGCGTCCGCGCTGCGTTCGACGTAGCCGCGCAGCGCGTTGGGGTCGATCCGGGAGAGGCTGTCGTCGACGGCGCGGCGGTAGCGGTGGTGGTCCTCGCCCTCGGAGAACAGGCAGTTCGGCCGGTAGGCCATCATCGGCACGACCGGGTTGTCCGCCTCGACGCGGCCCTCCACGAAGGCCCGCCAGCGACGGGCGTCCTTGCCGAACCGCTCCGGACTGCGCAGCACCTCCAGCGCCGCCCGGTAGTCGGTGACCAGCACGGCCCGTACCCGCGGCGCCAGTTCCACCGGAGCCAGCGGGCCGTACTCCCGCAGCCGCCGGTAGACGGCGTGCGGGTCGGCGGCGAAGTCGGGGCCGTACAGCGGGGTGTACGGCCCCTGGTGGGGCGCATAGGGCTGCTGCTGATGTGCCGGGCAACCGCCCGGGACCGGCGTCGGGCCCGGCCCGGCGTCGGAGTGGTGCATCACACGGGCTCCTGAACGGTGCTGCGGCGCTGCAGGTACTCGACGAGGGCGATCAGCGCACGGGTCGACGAGACGCGGTCACGGGCGTCACAGGTGACCAGCGGGGTCTCCGGCAGCAGGTCCAGCGCCTCGCGGACCTCCTCCTGCGGGTACACGGGCGCGCCGTCGAAGTGGTTGACCGCCACCGCGTACGGCAACCCGTGCTCCTCCAGCAGACCCATCACGTCGAACGACTGCTCGAGCCGCCGGGTGTCGGCGAGCACGAGGGCGCCGAGGGCGCCCTCCGTCATGTCCTGCCACAACCGGGTGAAGCGCTGCTGACCCGGTGCGCCGAACAAGTACAGGACGAGACTGTCGTTCAGCGTGAGCCGGCCGAAGTCCATGGCGACCGTCGTGGTCGTCTTGCCCTCGATCCCGGCGAGATCGTCGACGAGCGCGCCGGCCTGCGTCATCGTCTCCTCCGTGCGCAACGGCCGGATCTCCGACAACGAACCGACGAACGTCGTCTTGCCGACGGCGAAATGACCGACGACAAGAATCTTGACCGCCGTGCGGACGGTCCCCGGCAGATAGCGGGAGCCGTGCGAGCCGTGCGCGGCGGCGTCAGAGGCGAGCGCGGAGTCCATCCAGCACCTCCTGCAGGATCTGGGCCTCGGGCAACTGCGCCGAGGGGATGGGGGCCCGGGTGGAGAGATGACCGCTGTCCACGAGATCGCCGAGCAGCACCTTGACGACACTGACGGGCAGCATCAGATGCGCGGCGATCTCCGCAACGGACAGCGCGCCGCCGAGGCAGAGTTCCATGAGGGCACGCTTCTCGGGGCTCAGGCCCCCGAGGGGCCGGTCCCCGTGCGCCATGACCAGGGTGACCAGGTCGAAGGTGTTACGGGTGGGATGCGAGCGGCCCTCGGTGACCACGTACGGGCGTACGAGCCCCTTGTCGCGGCGCGACGCCGGCGGGGTCATGCCGGGCTGCCCGGAACACCCTGCCACTGGCGCGGCGGCGTCACCAGTTCCTTGCCGAGACGGTCGACGGTCTTCTGCATCCGGTAACTGACGGCCTCCATGTCGACGTTCTCCGACGTCGACACCGCCAGATACGCGCCCGGGCCCGCGGCTATGAGGAACACGTAGCCGTGCGCGAACTCGATCAGCGTCTGCCGCCAGGCCGTCTCGTGGTGCTGCGGATGCGTACAGAAATCACTGGTGGAACGGCTGATCGACTGCAGACCGGACAGCGCCGCGGCCTGCCGTTCCGCCTCGTCGCGGTCGATACCGCGCGAATGCGCGCGCAGCATGCCGTCCGCCGACAGCAGGATCGCGTGCCGGGCCTCCGGCATCTTCACGACCTCGTCCAGCATCCAGCCCAGGTCTTTGTTCAGGTGGTCGTTCACGCGTACGGGTTCCCTTCGTCTTCCGGATGCTGGTAGCGGTGGCCGCGCCCGTCGGTGCGGCCGGCGCGGGTGCCACGCGCGAACGCGCCCATCCGCCGTGCGGTCTCCTCCGCGGTGCGCTCCGCCACGGGCGCCGCAGGCGCCCCCGCCGCGCGCCGCCCGGCGGCAGGCTCCCGCCGCCGCCGCTTGGGCAACCCCCCGGCGGTGGTCTCCCGCGGCGCGGGGGGCTCGCCGGGCTCGCCGGACGCGGCGGGCGCGGCGGGCTCGGCGTCGGTGGGCGGCACGGTGCCGGGCCGCGGGGCGGCGTCGGCGTCGGCGGGCGGCACGGTGCCGGGCCCGGACGGGTGGCCTTCGGCCGGACGCCAGGACGGCGACCCACCCGCGTCGACGGGCGGGACGCCACGACCACCGGCACCGGCACCGAACGGCTCGCCCCCGGCCCGGGGGGCGCCGGTACGGCCTGCAGCCGAGCCCTCGGGCCAGTCGTCCGCGTCCGCGAAGCCGTGACGGCTTGCGCCGAACGGTGCGGCGCCGGAGCGGCCGGAGACGGTCCGACCGTCGGCGTCCGCGGGCAGCGGACCAGCAGCCGAGCGCTCGGGCCAGTCGTCCACGTCCGCGGGTACGCCGCCGGGGCCGGGCGCACCCGCAGGGGCCTGCGGCACGCCGGAGCGAGCGTCCGCGCCGGCGGGCGGGAAGCCGCGACCGTGGTCGGCATGCGGTACACCACCGGCGCCAGGCGCACTGGCCCCGGACGGGCCTCTGCCACCATGCGCCTGCGGCGCGTGCCCGCCCGCGGGCGGGAAGCTGCGGCCATCGGCCTCAGGCGGCACATCAGCGGCCACGTCGCCGAACCAGGCATCCCCGCCGGCAGGCGGCAGCGCACCGGCACCACGCGCCTGCGGCGCGTCTGTGTCCGCAGCCCGGAAGCCGCGGCCGTCCGCCGCAGACGGCGCAGCACCCGTGCCGCCCGGCCAGGCATCACCGCCGGCAGGCGGGAGCGGGCCGGCACCGGGTGCCTGCGGCACGTCCGTGGCCGGGCTGCGGCGACTGCCGACCTGAGGCGCCAAGTCGCCTGCCGTGCCGCCCGGCCAGGCGTCCGCATCGGCACCGCGCGCCTGCGGCGCGTCCAGGTCCGCAGCCCGGAAGCTGCGGCCGTCGGCCCCGGACGGCGCATCGGCCGCCGCGCCATCGGGCCACGCATCCCCACCGGCAGGCGGGACCGGGCCGGCACCACGCGCCTGCAGCGCATCAGCGGCCGCGCCCTCGGACGGCGGCAGCGCACCGGCACCACGCGCCTGCGGCGCGTCCAGGTCCGCAGCCCGGAAGCCGCGGCCGTCGGCCGCAGACGGTGCAGCGCCCTCAGCCGGCAGGTGGCCCGCCGCCGCGGCGTCCGGCCAGGCGTTCGCGTCCGCAGGCGCCCCGTGGGCGGGACGCCCGGGCGCGGCCGCGCCAGCGCCGCGCGCCTGCGGGCGCGCCGCGGGTGCGTCGGTGGCCGCGCCGTCGGGCCAGGCCTTGCCGCCGGCAGGCGGTACCGCGCCGCCCGGCGCGCGCGGCATCAGGCGGGGTGGGTCCGCCAGGGGTGGCAGGTCCGGGGGCGGAGGGGTGGTCTCCGGGGGGCGGGGGCGCAGTGGCGTGGTGGACGGGCCGTCGACGTCGAGTTGGGTCAGGAGGGTGGCGGGCAGGAAGACCACGGCCCGTACGCCGCCGTAGGGCGAGCGCGTGTCGACCGAGACGCTGAAGCCGTAGCGGGCGGCGAGGACGCCGATGACGGGGAAGCCGAACTGCGGGGGGTCGCCGAGGCGGGAGACGTCCACGGGGCGGCGGCCGGCGAGCATGGCGACGGCTTCCTCGACCTCGCGGCCGTCCATGCCGACGCCGGCGTCGTCGATGATGACGCAGGCGCCGTTGTGCACGGGCTGGATGCCGACCTCGACGGTGGTGTTGGGCTGGGAGTGGCGGGCGGCGTTGTCGAGGAGTTCGGCGACGGCGAGGACGACGGGTTCGACGGCGCGGCTGACGACGGCGAGGTCGCCGTCGGCGGGGCCGTGCACGCGGACGCGCCGGTAGTCGCGGATGCGGGAGGTGGCGCCGCGGACGACGTCGGTGAGGGGGGAGGCGACGCGCTGCCGGCCGGGCCAGGAGCCGCACAGGACGGCGATGGCCTGGGCGCGCCGGCCGAACTGGGCGTTGGCGTGGTCGATCTCCAGCAGGTCGCGCAGCACGTCGGGGTGGTCGTGGCGTTCCTGCATCTCGGAGATGGCGAGTTGCTGTTCGTGGGCGAGGCCCTGCAGGGCCCGCATGGAGGCCTTGAGCGCAGCCTTGGCGGACTGGTCGG
The DNA here is from genome assembly GCF_040675615.1 of Streptomyces sp. NPDC049585. Taxonomy (NCBI): domain Bacteria; kingdom Bacillati; phylum Actinomycetota; class Actinomycetes; order Kitasatosporales; family Streptomycetaceae; genus Streptomyces; species Streptomyces sp. NPDC049585. The sequence goes on from NZ_JBFAPE010000039.1 coordinate 41,422, forward strand.
CGCGGGCCTGGGCCTTGTCGACGGCGCGGGCGAAGAGCTCGATGACGGCCTGGAGGTCGTGGGCGAAGGCGGTGCCGGCGAGGCGTTCGTCGAGGGGGCCGGGCGGGGGCGTGTCCTGGCCGACGGCGTCGACGACGGCGGGCAGGCGTACGCCGACGAGGTGGGCCGTCTCCTCGTCACGGGCGCGGAGGCTCTCCTCCAGCTGGGCGACGCGCCGGCGCACTCCGTTGGTGATCGTCCGCTGGCGCACCAGCAGGACCGCGACGGCGGTCAGCGCGATGGCCAGGCACCAGATCACCACCTCCGGTATGTGATGCGACATCAATTCCTCTTGGACGACGGGGGCATGGACACGGCGGGACAGGTCGGCGTCCTGACGTCCCGTCCGAAGCGGAATACGGCGATCATCCTAACCACCACGGTGACCCCCTGTCCGATCTTCGTCACGCATTCCCGAACAACCTTGCGTATCTCTTGATCACTTCCGGTCATGCTTGATCACCTTCCCGGTCGGCGGTCCTGGCGCCCGCTCGCCGGAGCGTTGCGGATACGGTGGTGGCATGCGCCGACGCGGGGCGCACGCCACCACCGGGCGCGCCGCGGCGTACCCGCGTACCGGAAGTTCGCGGGGCCAGCAGATCGGGAAGAAAGTTGTGAGCAGGTTGTTGGTGCAGGTCAGCGCGGTAGTCCGGAGCATGGGGCAGTCGTAATGCACATCGTGATCATGGGGTGCGGGCGGGTGGGCTCGGCCCTCGCGCAGACCCTCGAACAGCAGGGCCACACAGTGGCGGTCATCGACCAGGACCCGACGGCGTTCCGCCGCCTGGGCTCGGGGTTCGGCGGCCGCCGCGTGACCGGCGTCGGCTTCGACCAGGACACCCTGCGCGAGGCGGGCATCGAGGAGGCGGGCGCCTTCGCCGCCGTCAGCAGCGGTGACAACTCCAACATCATCGCCGCCCGGGTGGCCCGCGAGATGTTCGGCGTGGAGAACGTGGCCGCCCGCATCTACGACCCCCGCCGTGCCGAGGTCTACCAGCGGCTCGGTATCCCGACCGTGGCGACCGTCCGCTGGACGGCGGACCAGATGCTGCGCCGGCTGCTGCCCTCGGGCGCGGAGCCGCTGTGGCGCGACCCGAGCGGCGGCGTCCAGCTGGCCGAGGTGCCGGTGTCCGAGGCCTGGGTGGGTCACAAGGTGAGCAGGCTCCAGGAGGAGACCGGGGTGCGGGTGGCGTTCATCACCCGCCTGGGCGAGGCGATGCTGCCGGTCTCGGCCACGGTGCTGCAGGAAGGCGATCTGGTGCACGCGATGATGCGCACCGACGAGGTGGAGAAGGTCGAGGCGGCCTTCGCTGCCGGTCCCGAGGAGGCTCACTGATGCGGGTAGCCATTGCCGGCGCGGGAGCCGTCGGTCGCTCGATCGCGGGCGAGCTGCTGGAGAACGGGCACGAGGTGCTGCTCATCGACAAGGCCCCCTCGGCCATCTCGGTGGAGCGCGTGCCGCTGGCGGAGTGGCTGCTGGCCGACGCCTGCGAGATCACCTCGCTGGACGAGGCCGCGCTGCAGCGCTGCAACGTGGTGATCGCCGCCACCGGTGACGACAAGGTCAACCTGGTCGTCTCGCTGCTGGCCAAGACGGAGTACGGCGTGCCGCGCGTCGTGGCCCGGGTGAACAACCCGAAGAACGAGTGGCTCTTCAACGAGTCCTGGGGCGTGGACGTCGCCGTCTCCACCCCGCGCCTGATGTCGGCCCTCGTCGAGGAGGCCGTGAGCGTCGGCGACCTCGTGCGCCTGCTGCGCTTCAGCCAGGGCGACGCCAACCTCGTGGAGCTCACCCTGGCCCCGGAGGCCGCGCTGGCCGGCACCCGCGTCGGGGACGTCGACTGGCCGGAGGACACCGCCCTGGTGACCATCATCCGCGGCAACCGCGTCCTGACCCCCAACAAGGAGGACGTGCTGGAGGCCGGTGACGAGCTGCTGTTCGTGGCGGCCCCGGCGCGCGAGGAGCAGCTGGAGGACCTGCTGTCGGTGCGCCGCGAGGACACGACGGGCTGACGCGGGCACTGCGTACGCGACGAGGGCCCCGGGACATGTCGTCCCGGGGCCCTCGTCGTGTCCGTTCGGCCGGCCGGCCTCAGCCCGCCTCGTCGCGTCCGTCCGGCCGGCCTCAGCCCGCCTCGGTCCGTGCCTCGCGCTCGGCGCGCTCGGCGGCCTCCATCTCGGCGAAGACGTCGATCGGCGGCGGCGCCTTCGACAGGAAGATCCAGGTCAGGTAGACCGAGAGCAGCATCGGCGGAATGCCGAGCGCCACCTTCACCCAGCCGAGCTGGGTGGCGTCGCCCCACCAGTACAGGGGGAAGAGGATCGCCGACTTTGCGAGCAGGATCAGCCCCCAGGCCCAGCTGGCCTTGGTGTAGGCGACCTTGCGGCCGGGGTTGCGGGTCCGCCAGGAGAGGTTCTCCTTGAAGATCGGGCCCAGGATGAGGCCCATCAGCGGGAACCCGGCCAGGGAGGAGGCGATGTAGGCGATCGCCAGGCCCAGGGTGTAGAGCATCCCCGGCAGGTAGAAGTTCTTGGCGTCGCCGGACATCATCGCGAAGACGGCGCCGAAGGCGACCCCGAAGACGCCGCTGAAGGCGTGCTTGAGGGTGTCGCGGCCCACCAGCCGGGCGATGCCCAGCACCAGGGAGAGGCCGAGGGCGGCGATGGCGGCGATGTGGATGTCCCGCTTGACGGTGTAGAGCGCGACGAAGACCAGGCCCGGGACGGTGGTCTCCACCATGCCCCGCACGCCGCCGAACGCCTCGAAGAGCGCGGCTTCCGTGGCCGCCCGGGAGTCCGTCCCGTGCGGGTGCTGCGAGGCTTGCTGGTCCGTCATCTTGTCGATGGACGACAACGGCTACTCCTGTCCGAGCGGTCGGAGTTCGTATCGGGGGTTGAACAGCACCCGCCGGCCGCGGCTCATGGAGACCCGGCCGGAGGCGATCAGCTTACGGCCGGGTTCGATGCCCGCGATGGAGCGGCGGCCCAGCCATACGACGTCGATCGCGCCCGAACCGTCGAACAGCTCGGCCTCGAGCGCGGGGACCCCGGCCCGCGGACGCAGGGTGACGGTCCGCAGCGTGCCGGTGACCTTGACTATGTCCCGGTCGTCGCAGTCGCATATGCGCGCGCAGCCGGTGGCCGCCGTGTCCTGCTGCAGCTCGGCGTGGTGCAGCTCCTCCTGCGAGGTGGAAAGCCGGTCGAGCATCCGGCGAAAACGGCCGGTCGGCTTGTCGGAACGGGGTTCGGCACTCATGCCCCCAGCGTAGCGGGGCACGAGTGCCCCCGGAGCAGCGGCGACGGCCCGTACCGTCACGCCTCGAAGCGGTAGCCCATCCCCGGCTCGGTGACGAAGTGCTTGGGGTGCGAGGGGTCCTGTTCCAGCTTGCGGCGCAGCTGGGCCATGTAGACGCGCAGGTAGTTCGTCTCCGTGCCGTAGGAGGGGCCCCAGACCTCCTGCAGCAGCTGCTTCTGGCTCACGAGACGCCCCGTATTGCGTACCAGCACCTCCAGCAGGTGCCATTCCGTCGGGGTGAGGCGGACGTCGGTGCCGCCCCGGTTGACCTTCTTCGCCGCGAGATCGACCGTGAAGGCCGCCGTCTCGACGATCGCGTCGTCGCCCGCGGCCGAGGCGCCCACCGGCTCGGCGCGGCGCACGGCGGCGCGCAGCCGGGCCAGCAGCTCGTCCATGCCGAAGGGCTTGGTGACGTAGTCGTCGGCGCCCGCGTCGAGCGCCTCGACCTTCTCGTCGGAGGTCTGGCGGGCGGAGAGCACCAGGATCGGCACCCGGGTCCAGCCGCGCAGGCCCTTGATGACCTCGACGCCGTCCATGTCGGGCAGGCCGAGGTCGAGGATGACGACGTCGGGGTGGCGCGCGGCGGCGAGCTGGAGCGCGGTGGCGCCGTCGGGCGCGGCGTCGACCTCGTACTTCCGCGCCTTGAGGTTGATCACGAGGGCGCGGACGATCTGCGGCTCGTCATCGACCACGAGCACCCGGTTCATGCGGCATCCACCTCTGCTGTTCGGTTCTGTCTGCTGTGTGCGTACGGCCCGTACGCTGCGCCGGGGCTCACGTCGTGACCTGGGCGGGCAGGTCCGGCCGTACGGGCGGGCGGCCGGCGGCGGCGCACAGGGTCAGGACCATGGTCATGCCGCCGCCGGGGGTGTCCTCGGCCGTCAGCGTGCCGCCCATGGCCTCGGCGAAGCCGCGGGCGACGGCGAGGCCCAGGCCCACGCCGGCGCCGCGCGGGGCGTCGCCGTAGCGCTGGAAGGGCTCGAAGATGCGGTCCTTGGCGCTGTCGGGCACGCCGGGCCCACGGTCGGCGACGCGCACCTCGACGCGCTCGCCCAGGGCGCTGGCGGAGACGAGGACCGGGGTGCCGCCGGGGCTGTACTTGACCGCGTTCTCGACGATGTTGGCCACGCTGCGCTCCAGCAGGCCGGGGTCGACGGCGACCATGGGCAGCGACTCGGGGATGTCGAGGTCGACGCTGCCCTCGGGCACGCCGCCCAGCGCCATGGGGACGACCTCGTCGAGGTCGATCTCCCTGATCAGCGGGGTGACCGTGCCGGTCTGCAGGCGGGACATGTCGAGGAGGTTGCCGACGAGGTGGTCGAGCCGGTCGGCGCCGTCCTCGATGCCGGCGAGCAGCTCGGCCTCGTCCTCGGGCGACCAGGCGACGTCGTCGGAGCGCAGGGAGGTCACGGCGGCCTTGATGCCGGCGAGCGGGGTGCGCAGGTCGTGGCTGACGGCGGCCAGCAGGGCGGTGCGGATGCGGTTGCCCTCGGCGAGCCGGCGGGCCTGCTCGGCCCGGTCGACGAGCCGCTGCCGGTCGAGGACGACCGCCGCCTGGGCGGCGAAGGCGGCCAGGACGCGCCGGTCCTCGGCGGGCAGCACGCGACCCGAGAGGGCCAGGGCGAGGTTGTCGCTGACGGGCATGTCGACGTCGGCGTCCTCGGGCCGCAGCAGCTGGGTGCCGGTGCCGGTGACGACGCTGCCCACGCACGTCCACGGCTCGACCTCGCTGGCCCGCTCCAGCAGGGCGACCGACTCCATGGCGAAGGTCTCGCGCACCCGCTCCAGCAGGGCGTCCAGGCTGGTCTCGCCGCGCAGGACGCTGCCGGCGAGGAAGGAGAGGATCTCCGACTCGGCCCGGAGCCTGGCGGCCTGATGGGTGCGACGGGCGGCGAGGTCCACCACGGAGGCCACGGACACGGCCACGAAGACGAAGATCGTGATCGCGATGATGTTCTTGGGGTCGGTGATCGTCCACTGGTGCAGCGGCTCGACGAAGTAGTAGTTGAGCAGCAGGGAGCCGAAGGCCGCCGAGGCCAGCGCCGGCAGCAGGCCGCCCAGCAGGGCCGCCGCCACCGTCGCGCACAGGAACAGCAGCATGTCGTTGGCGAGCCCGAGGTCCGCCGGGATGACCTGGGTGAGCAGCAGGGTGAGCAGCGTCGGCATGCCCACGCCGACCAGCCAGCCGGCGAGGATGCGGCCGCGGCCGAGGCGGGCGCCACGGGCCACGGGCAGGCCACGGCCCTTGGCGACCTCGTCGTGGGTGACGATGTGCACGTCGAGGTCGGGGCCGGAGTCGCGGGCGACGGTCGCGCCCACGCCGGGGCCGAAGATGTACTGCCAGGCCTTGCGGCGGCTGGAACCGAGCACGATCTGGGTGGCGTTGACCCCGCGCGCGAACTCCAGCAGCGAGGCCGGCACGTCGTCCCCTATGACGTGGTGGAACGTGCCGCCCAGGTCCTCCACGAGCGTCCGCTGGACGGCCAGCTCCTTGGGGGAGGCGGAGGTCAGACCGTCGCTGCGGGCGATGTAGACCGCGAGGATCTCGCTGCCGGAGCCCTTGGCGGCCATGCGGGCCGCGCGGCGGATGAGGGTGCGACCCTCGGGGCCGCCGGTCAGCCCCACGACGATGCGCTCGCGGGCGTGCCAGATGCGGGAGACGTCGTGCTCGGTGCGGTACTGCCGCAGGTACTCGTCGACCCGGTCGGCCGTCCACAGCAGGGCCAGTTCGCGCAGGGCGGTCAGGTTGCCGGGGCGGAAGTAGTTGGAGAGGGCGGCGTCGACCTTGTCGGGCTGGTAGATGTTGCCGTGCGCCATGCGGCGGCGCAGCGCCTGCGGCGACATGTCGACCAGCTCTATCTGGTCCGCGCGGCGCACCACCTCGTCGGGGACGGTCTCGCGCTGGCGCACGCCCGTTATCGACTCGACGACGTCGCCGAGCGACTCCAGGTGCTGGATGTTGACGGTCGAGACGACGTCGATGCCGGCCTGCAGCAGCTCCTCGACGTCCTGCCAGCGCTTGGTGTTGCGGGAGCCGGGGACGTTGGTGTGGGCCAGCTCGTCGACGAGGGCGACGGCCGGGCGGCGGGCCAGGATCGCGTCGACGTCCATCTCGGTGAAAGGCGACTCGCGGTAGGTGATCTCGCGGCGGGGCACCTGCTCCAGGCCGTGCAGCATGACCTCGGTGCGGGGGCGGCCGTGGTGCTCCACGAAGCCGACGACCACGTCGGTGCCGCGCTCCACCCTGCGGTGCGCCTCCGAGAGCATCGCGTACGTCTTGCCGACGCCCGGTGCCGCCCCGAGATAGATGCGAAGGTTGCCGCGTCCCATGGCCCCATTGTCTTTCACGTGTCGCGACGGTGTTCGCTTCGCCGCATACCGTCGACCTTACGGCCAACGTTCGGGACATTTCGGGCGTCGGCCGCCTCGGGGGCAGGTATTGACGCAGCTCTGACGCCCGCAGCCGGGACGAGGGAAACCAGGTGCGGCACCCGGGCGCGCGGCGGCACAATGACGCCACCGCCGACGCGAGGGACCGCCGCCATGCCGATGCGTATACGCTCCGCGCACACCTGCGACCTCACGGCCGCCGAGCTCGACGCCGTCCGCTCCCTGCTGGACACGGCCTTCGACGACTTCACCGACGACGACTGGGACCACACCGTCGGCGGCATGCACGCCCTCGTCCTCGACGAGGACGGGGCCGTCCTCGCCCACGGCTCCCTGGTGCAGCGCCGGCTCCTGCACGCCGGCCGGGCGCTGCGCACCGGGTACGTCGAGGGGGTGGCCGTACGGGCCGACCGGCGCCGCCGAGGCCACGCCTCGGCCGTGATGGCCGCGCTGGAACGGGTGCTGCGCGACGGCGCGTACGAGCTGGGCGCGCTCGGCGCCTCGGACGAGGCCGTGCCGCTCTACACGGGCCGCGGCTGGCAGCCCTGGCACGGCCCGCTGTCCGTGCTCGCCCCGACGGGCCTGTACCGCATGCCGGAGGAGGCCGGCGGCGTCTTCGTCCTGCCGGTCAACGGCACCCGGGTCGACACCGCCGGCGAGCTCACGTGCGACTGGCGCCCGGGCGACGTGTGGTGAGGCCCGCGCCACGCGTCCCCTGCGGGGAGCCGTAGGGGTGGGGGGCCGTGCCGATCCGCGAGTTCGTCGGCTGCAGGCCGCCGGTGGCCGATCGCGCAGTTCCCCGCGCCCCTACGGGGCGCTGCACCGGATACGGTGCGCCCGCCACGCCGGGCGAAGGC
>NZ_JBFAPE010000040.1:0-45690 GCF_040675615.1 Streptomyces sp. NPDC049585
ATCAGCCACCGGCGGCCTGCAGACGACGTATCACCCCCGCGGGGTCCGGGCGCAGCACGGCACTTCGTCTGCGGGCGCGTCGTGGCTTGTCGCGCAGTTCCCCGCGCCCCTACGGGGCGCCGTGGTGGCGCGTGACGAAGATCCGCCGGACACGGCCTAGCCCTCCCCCAGCGCTTCGAGTCGTTCGCGCAGCTCCGCCTCCTTGGGACCGCCGTCCAGGGCGTGCAGCTCCAGGGCACGGGCCAGTTGCCGGCGCGCCGGCGTGCGGCTGCCGTCCCGCAGGGCGAGGTCGGCGAGGGTCTCGCGGACCTGCGCCTCGTAGGGTCGGGCGCGCTGCCTGCGCAGCGCCCACGCCGCGCGCATCAGGATGCGTACGGCGATCCGTGTGTTGCCGGCGTGCACGTGCGCCACGCCAAGGGCGGCCAGGGCCCGGCCCGCCATCCGGCGGTCGCCGATCGCCGCGAGCCGGTCGTGCGCGTCGGCCAGTGTCGCCAGGGCCCGGCCGTGCTCGCCCGTCGCGTCCTGCGTGCAGCCCATGAAGTACAGGACGAGCGCGACACCACGCCACTGCCCGGCCTCGGCGTTGAGCGCGAGGGCCTCCTCGTACTGGGCGAGGGCCGTGGCCGGCTCGCGCGCGTCCCAGTAGCGGGCGGAGAACTCGCGCACCGACGCGCGCAGCACGAGATCGGGCGTGCCGTCCGCGAGCTCCAGGGCCCGGTCGAGCTCCTTGCGCGCCTCCCCGGAGCGGCCGATGTCCATCAGCGGCCGGGACAGCAGGCTGCGCAGCCGCGCCTCCAGGGCCCGGTGCCCCAGCCGGGCCGCGGCATCCGCGCCCAGCCTGCCGGATTCGATCCAGTCCGTCAGGTGCCGGTGGTTGAGGTACAGGGCGGTCAGGCCCTCGGCCAGCTCGGCCGCCTGCCGGTCCAGACCGCGGGCGACGGCGGTGCGTAGCACGCCGAGGGCGCCCGCGCGTTCGGCCTCCAGCCAGTCCAGTGCCCGGTCACGGGCGTCCGGCCCCGGGAAGGGGTCCTCGTGCCCGGCGAGCAGCACCGAATGATCCGTGATGCGCAGCCGGTCGGCCGGCATCACCGCCCGGTCGGCGAAGGCGGTGCGGACGGTGTAGTGGTCGACGAGCCGGCACAGCGCCGCGTGCCGGGCCTGATCGTCGTCGGTCTCCGCGAGGGCGCGGGCGTGCAGGCGGACGAGGTCGTGCATGGTGTAGCGCCCTGTCGGCCGCCCGGCGACGATCTCCTCGTCGACGAGGCTGGCCGCCCGCAGCTCCTCCAGCAGCGGCCCGACGGCGGCTCTGTCGCTGTCGTCCAGGGCGACGGCGGCATCGAGGTGGAACGTACGCCCGGGCAGCAGCCCCAGCAGCCGGTACAACCGCAGCGCGGTGGGCGGCAGATGCCGGCAGGCGACGCCGAGTGCGGCGGAGACGCTGTGGCGTGGGTCGTCGGAGCCGTTGGAGAGCGTGGCCAGTCTGCTGCTCTCGGCCTCCAGTTCCTCCAGGACGAAGGCGAGGCCGAGCCGAGGCCGGCCGGCAAGCCGTGCACCGACGACCTTCAGGGCCAGTGGCAGCCCCTGGCAGCGCTCGACCAGCCGGGCCGCTGCTTGCGCTTCGGATGCCACGCGGTGGGCGCCGCAGAGCGTGGCCAGGAGCTCCAGCGCGTGCGGGGCGTCGAGCGGTTCCAGCGGCATGAGGTGGGCGCCGTCCATCACGAGTTCCTCAAGACGTCGATGGCTGGTGACGACGACTGCGCTCCCGGCCGCAGCGGGGATCAGCGCACTGGCCTGTGCGGGGTGGGTGACGTTCTCGAGGACGAGCAGGATCGGTCCGCGCTCGCGTGTCTTGTCACGGTAGCGGGCCGCCAGTTCGGCGCCCGGCACCGACAGGTACCGGTCCGCCACGCCGAAGGCACTGCGCAGGACGTGGGACTGTGCGCCACGGACGTCCGCGCCGCCACCCGAAACCCCGGCGAGCTCGGCGAAGTCCACGTACAGCACGCCGCCGGGATATAAGTCGCCCATGTCCTCGGCCGAGCGCAGAGCAGTGCTCGACGTGCCGACGCCCGGCATGCCGCTGAGGACGACCATGGCCGTACTGCCCCCGGTCAACCGACCGCGCAGCGCATTCAGTTCCTGAGCGCGGTTGACGAAGCGAAGGGGAGCGGCGGGCGGCTGGTAGGTCATCTCCGGCGGCCGCTCCCGCGCCGGGGAACGGTAGTCGTTGATCGTGATGTTGCCTCCGGCCTGGAATGCCTGATCGGCGGTGCCGGAAAAGTCGTTGTGCACCTCCTGTGCTTCGGGCTCCCGCGAAGCGGGCGGGGTCACCGCGTGCCCGTCACGTTGATGTTCTGTCCCTGGTACAGGGTGCGCACCCGCGCGTTGCCCGACACCGTGTTGTTGACGGTGACCGTGTCGCCGGCCACCGCGATGTCCGCGGCGCGGGCGCTCTGGAGCCACTGGCGGAATTCGGTGGCCATGGCCTCGTCGTGGAGCATCCGTCCGAACAGCATGGCGGCCAGTGCCTGCGTCTCCTGCGGGCTGGCCGGGTCGAGCGGCAGGGGCACGGTCCCGGCGGTCGTGGTGCCGTCCTCGTGGCCGCGGCCGAAGGTGCGCCGGGCGAGGTCGGCCAGGGATCCCCAGATCCGGCGTCCGACCTCCGTGCCGGCGGCTCCGGCGGCGGCCGTGACCGCGGTCGTGACTGCTTCGAGCGACATCGGATCGACCATCACGTACTCCCCACCCCATGGGCCGTCTTTGGTGCCCCACAGGCTACCGGCCGCCACTGACAGTGCTGTGCGTCGTTGTGATGAATCCTGTCGCGTCGACGACTCACCACTGCCGTCCCGGCAGCGGCAGGATGACACGCTCGCTCCGTCCGTCCCTGCCTGCAGGAAGGAACCGTCCATGCGCCACAGACCTCTCGTCATACGCGGACGTCTCGCTGCCGTCCTCGCCGGTCTGCTGCTGACGGCGGCGACCGCCCTCGTCCACGCCCCGGCCGCGGCGGCGGCCGGCGGTCCGCGCGCCTCGGCCGCCACGGCGGAGGCGTACTGGACCCCGGAGCGCATGAAGGCGGCGCTGCCGGCCGAGGCGGCCGGCAGACGCCCCGGCGCCGTTCCGGGGGATCCCGTACCGCCCAGTCATCCCTTCGACGGGCTGCCGCAGGTCGGTACGTTCTTCTGGACCGACGGGCAGAACACCGGCCGTTTCTGCGGCGGTACGGTCGTGCGCAGCCCGCACCGCGACCTGGCCGTCAGTGCCGCGCACTGCCTGCGCTCGCCGGATCCGAAGAAGCGGCTGTCGTTCGTGCCGCAGTACCACGACGGCCTGAAGCCGCACGGTGTCTTCCCGGTCGAGGACATCTACATCGACCAGCGCTACTACGACCTGGGCACGAACGGCGGTGCCCGCTGGGACTTCACGATCGTGCGGATGGGGCCGCGCGCGGACGGTGCGGACGTGCAGGAGGCGGTGGGCGCCTTCGACCTGGCGATCCGGCCGGGGTACGACCACCGGGACGTGCGTCTGATCGGCTATCCGGGCAGCAGTGACGCGAAGTACCCCAAGCCGCTGGACTGCACCTCCTCCACGCACCGCTACACCAGCACCGATCCGGCCGCACCCGGTGACTTCCTGGAGATCGCCTGCGCGGGTTACGTGGGCGGCACCTCGGGTGGCCCGTTCCTGGTGCGGTGGGCCACCGGGTATGCGGTCGTGGGGGTCATCGGCGGCTACCACACCGGTGGGGACACCCCGGACATCTCCTACAGCTCGTACTTCACCGAGGATCTGCTGGAGCTGTATCTGCAGGCCGTCGACGGCGAGGAGTCCGCACGGCCCTGATGCCCGGCGTGCCGGTGGCGGCGCCCCGGGGCCGGGGCGCCGCCACCGGTGTCACCTGCGCCGCGGGTGACGGGTGAGGGTGTAGCCGCCGATGGCGGCCAGGGCGCACAGGACGGCGCCGCCGAGGGTCCAGCCCCAGCGGCCCGACCACCAGCTGCCGTTCCAGCCGTCCTCGGGTTCGGTGACGGCGGCCGCGTGCAGCGGCGCCCCGAGCGAGCCGCCCTCGGCGCGCGCCCCGCCGGCGTCGTCCGCCGTGACCTGCATCTCGGCGTGCACGGGCAGGCCCATGTCGCGGTCGGGTGCGTCGGCGACGGTCAGGCGCACGTAGTACGCGCCGGGCAGCGGGTCGTTGGCCCACCGCTCGGCCCACGGCCGTACCGTGCGCAGCGTGCAGGTGAGCGTGACGGAGGCCTCCTCGCGCGCCGCTCGCTGCGTGGGTGCGCCGGAGGCGCACGCCTGCCGGCGGCGCAGCCCGTCGAAGACGTCCAGCTGCCAGGTGGACGTGCCGTTGCGGGTGGCCGACTCAGGCAGGTTCACGGTGGCCTTGACCGTGGGCTGCTGCCCGGCGCCCGCCGGGAACTGCCAGTAGAGGTAGTCGCCGGTGGAGGCGTCGGCGGTGGCCCGCTGACCCTGTTCGACGGCGACGGCGGTGCGGAAGGCGGTACCGGCCTCGCTGGGCGCGGGCCTGCCCTCGTCGGCGGTGGCGGCGGGGCCGAGGCCCAGCAGCACCGCACCGGCGGCGACCGTGGCCGCCAGGAGCCGCTTGACGTACATCAGTTCTCCCTCCACACGGCCACGCGCCAGCGCGCCAGCCAACCCCACAGCAGACCGGCCAGCAGGCCCGTGCCGCCGAGGACGAGCAGCAGCACCCAGCCGCGGCCGAGGCCGAAGGCGGCGAGGTCCGAGGGGTCGTCCGGGCCCTTGACGACGTCGACGGCCAGCTCGACCGGCAGGCCCGGTTCGCGCTTGACCGAGGGCGGGGCGGCGAAGGACTGGGAGACCTCCAGGCACACCGTGCGCGGGTCCTTGTCGTCCTTCGAGGCCCGGTAGACGGGACGGCGCAGACCGGCGGACATCACGTCGGTGCGGCCGTTGCCGGCGTCGGAGCCCCGTACGAGCTCCTGCCCGCCCTCGCTCACGGCCCGCAGCAGCACGCCGTAGTCGCGCTCGACGGCCCGGTCGGCGGCCACACTGACGGAGGCCCGCAGCTCCTGGCCGGGCTTGACCTTCACGCGGTACCAGCGGTGCTCGCCGAACCGCTCCCGGTCGGTCCAGATGCCGGCGCCGATCTCGGGCGCGGTGGCGCAGGAGGCGCCGCCCTGGGTGGCCCGCGGCGTCTGGACGGGGGTGTCGGCCCGCTTGACGAGCTGCTTGATGCGGCCGGAGAGCTCCTTGCGGTGGTGCACGGTGGTGTACGTGCCGCCGGTGGCCTCGGCGATGCAGCTGAGCTGCTCGCGCGTCTTGTCGTCGGCGGCGAGGCCGAGCGTGTCGACGGTCAGGTGGGTGCCCTTGGCGGCCAGTTCACGGGCCACGTCGCACGGGTCGGGCTGGCCGCAGGAGTCCTCGCCGTCGGTGATGAGGACGATGCGCCGGGTGCCGCCCCCGACGTCCAGGTCCTGATCGGCGCCGCGCAGCGCGTACCCGATGGGCGTCCAGCCCGTCGGCTGCAGCCGCGCCACGGAGTTCTTGGCCTCGGTCCGGTTGACGGCCCCCACCGGGTGCAGCTGCTCGCTGTCCCGGCAGCCGATGGCCTTGTCCTCCCCGGCGTACGTCGCCCCGAGCGTCCGGATCCCCAGCCGCACACCCTGCGGCACGGAATCGATGACCTCGTTGAACGCTTCCTTGGCCGCCGCCATGCGCGACTGCCCGTCCACGTCCTGTGCCTTCATCGAGCCACTGACGTCGAGCACGAGCTCGACCTTCGGCGAGTCCTTGGAGGGCCCGTCGGCGGCGCTCGCGGGCACCGCACCCCCGGCAAAGGCGGCCAGCAGGGCACAAATCCCCGCTGCCGCCCGTTTCCTGTAGATCATTCAGGTGATCCTATGGAAAGCGGAGCCCGACCCTCAAAACGTGCGGTGCCGGGCCGGCGGCCCCAGCCCGAGCACCTGGTGCAGGCTCCGGCCCTCTTCCGCCCAGGCCCGCAGCCGCTCCCGGTCCACCCAGTGCACTCCGTGGCGGTCGCCCCATATCCGTCCCGGCGTCAGGCCGAGACCGTGCCCCGGCCCGGGTAATCCCCCAGTCATGGGAGAGCACTCCAGGCCGGGGCACCGTCGGCTACGCGTCGATCACCTCATTCGGCGCCGTCCGCGCCGCCCTCCAGGTTGCCCTCGGTCTCCAGGAAGACCTGCCGCAGGGCTTCGAGCGTCCCGGCGTCGGGCTTGGCCCACATGCCGCGGCTCTCGGCCTCCAGGAGGCGTTCGGCGATGCCGTGCAGGGCCCAGGGGTTGGCGTCCTCCAGGAAGGAGCGGTTCTCGGGGTCGAGGACGTAGGTCTGGGCGAGCTTGTCGTACATCCAGTCGGGGACGACACCGGTGGTGGCGTCGTATCCGAAGAGGTAGTCGACGGTGGCGGCGAGTTCGAAGGCGCCCTTGTAGCCGTGGCGGCGCATGGCCGCGATCCAGCGGGGGTTGACCACGCGGGCGCGGAAGACGCGGGAGGTCTCCTCGACCAGGGTGCGGGTGCGGACGGTCTCCGGGCGGGTGGAGTCGCCGATGTAGGCGGCGGGCGCGGTGCCGCGCAGGGCCTTGACGGTGGCGACCATGCCGCCGTGGTACTGGAAGTAGTCGTCGGAGTCCGCGATGTCGTGCTCGCGCGTGTCGGTGTTCTTCGCGGCGACGGCGATGCGCTTGTAGGCGCTCTCCATCTCCTCGCGGGCCGGGCGGCCCTCCAGGCCGCGGCCGTAGGCGTAGCCGCCCCAGACGGTGTAGACCTCGGCGAGGTCGGCGTCGGTGCGCCAGTCGCGGCTGTCGATGAGCTGGAGCAGGCCGGCGCCGTACGTACCGGGACGGGAGCCGAAGATGCGGGTGGTGGCGCGGCGTTCGTCGCCGTGGGCGGCGAGGTCGGCCTGGGCGTGGGCGCGCACGTGGTTGTGCTCGGCGGGCTCGTCGAGGGAGGCGACGAGGCGTACGGCGTCGTCGAGCAGGCCGATGACGTGCGGGAAGGCGTCGCGGAAGAAGCCGCTGATGCGCAGGGTGACGTCGATGCGGGGGCGGCCCAGTTCCTCCAGCGGTACGGCTTCGAGCCCGCTGACGCGCCGGGACGCCTCGTCCCACACCGGGCGTACGCCCAGCAGGGCCAGGGCCTCGGCGACGTCGTCGCCGGCGGTGCGCATCGCGCTCGTGCCCCACAGGGACAGGCCGACCGACTGCGGCCAGGTGCCGTTGTCGGTGCGGTAGCGCTCCAGCAGGGAGTCGGCCAGGGCCTGGCCGGTCTCCCAGGCCAGGCGGGAGGGGACGGCCTTGGGGTCGACGGAGTAGAAGTTGCGGCCGGTGGGCAGCACGTTGACCAGGCCGCGCAGGGGCGAGCCGGAGGGGCCGGCCGGGACGAAGCCGCCGGCCAGGGCGTGGACGGCGTGGTCGAGCTCGTCGGTGGTGCCCGCCAGGCGGGGGGCGACCTCACGCGCGGCGAAGTCGAGGACGGCGGCGACCTGTTCGCCGCGCTCGGTGGGCACGGCCGCCGGGTCCCAGCCTGCCGCCTCCATGGCCTCCACCAGGGCGCGGGCCTCGGCCTCCGCGTCGTCCGCCGTCGTGCGCGTCGCGGCGGACTCGTCCAGGCCGAGCGCCTCGCGCAGGCCCGGCAGGGCCGCGGTGCCGCCCCAGATCTGGCGGGCGCGCAGGATGGACAGGACGAGGTTGACGCGGGCCTCGCCGGTGGGCGCGGCGCCCAGCACGTGCAGGCCGTCGCGGATCTGGGCGTCCTTGACCTCGCACAGCCAGCCGTCGACGTGCAGCAGGAAGTCGTCGAAGCCGTCGTCGTCCGGGCGCTCGTCCATGCCGAGGTCGTGGTCGAGGCGGGCGGCCTGGATCAGCGTCCAGATCTGGGCGCGGATCGCCGGGAGCTTGGCCGGGTCCATGGCGGAGATCTGGGCGTACTCGTCGAGCAGCTGCTCCAGGCGCGCGATGTCGCCGTAGGACTCGGCGCGCGCCATGGGCGGGACGAGGTGGTCGACGAGGGTGGCGTGGGCGCGGCGCTTGGCCTGGGTGCCCTCGCCGGGGTCGTTGACGAGGAAGGGGTAGACCAGCGGCAGGTCGCCGAGGGCGGCGTCGGGGCCGCAGGCGGCGGACAGGCCGGCGTTCTTGCCGGGCAGCCATTCGAGGTTGCCGTGCTTGCCCAGGTGGATCATGGCGTCGGCGCCGAAGCCGCCGTCCTCCTGGGAGGCGGCGATCCACCGGTAGGCGGCGAGGTAGTGGTGGGAGGGCGGCAGGTCGGGGTCGTGGTAGATGGCGATGGGGTTCTCGCCGAAGCCGCGCGGGGGCTGGATGAGGATCAGCAGGTTGCCGCGGCGCAGCGCGGCCAGCACGATGTCGCCCTCGGGGTTGCGGCTGCGGTCGACGAACATCTCGCCCGGGGCGGGGCCCCAGTGCTCCTCGACGGCCTCGCGCAGCTCGGCGGGCAGGGCGGCGAACCAGCGCCGGTAGTCGGCGGCCGGGATGCGCACGGGGTTGCGGGCGAGCTGCTCCTCGGTCAGCCACTCCTGGTCGTGGCCGCCGGCCTCGATCAGGGCGCGGATGAGCTCGTCGCCGTCGCCCGACTCCAGCCCCGGAACCGCCTCGTCGCCGAAGTCGTAGCCCTCCTCGCGCAGCCGGCGCAGCAGGGCGACGGCGCTGGCGGGGGTGTCCAGGCCCACGGCGTTGCCGATGCGGGAGTGCTTGGTGGGGTAGGCGGACAGGACGAGCGCCAGCCGCTTCGCGGCCGCCGGGATGTGCCGCAGCCGGGCGTGGCGCACGGCGATCCCTGCGACGCGGGCGGCGCGTTCGAGGTCGGGCACGTAGGCGGGCAGGCCGTCCTCGTCGACCTCCTTGAAGGAGAACGGGACGGTGATGATGCGCCCGTCGAACTCCGGTACGGCCACCTGGGTCGCGGCGTCCAGCGGGGAGAGGCCCTCGTCGTTCTCCTCCCACGCGCTGCGCGGGCCGGTCAGGCACAGCGCCTGCAGGATGGGGACGTCGAGGGCGGCCAGCGCCCCCGCGTCCCACGACTCGTCGTCGCCGCCGGCCGAGGCGTCCGCGGGTCGCGTGCCGCCGGCGGCGAGCACGGTGGTGACGATGGCGTCGGCGTCGCGCAGCGCGTCCACGAGCTCCGGCTCGGGGGCGCGCAGGGAGGCGACGTACAGCGGCTTGGCGCGGCCGCCGGCGTCCTCGATCGCGCCGCACAGGGCCTCGACGAAGGCGGTGTTGCCGCTCATGTGGTGGGCGCGGTAGTAGAGCACGGCCACCAGCGGGCCGGCCGCCCCCGGCTTGGGCGTGCGCTCCAGCTCGCCCCACGCGGGCGCGGCGGCCGGCGGCTCGAAGCCGTGCCCGGTCAGCAGCACGGTGTCGGACAGGAAGCGGGCGAGCTGCTCCAGGTTGGCGGGACCGCCGTGGGCGAGGTAGGCGTGGGCCTCGGCCGCGATGCCGACGGGGACGGTGGAGGTCTCCATCAGCTGGGCGTCGGGGGCCTGTTCGCCGGTGAGCACGACGACCGGCCGCGGCCCGGCCAGCAGCACGTCGAGCCCCTCCTGCCAGGCGCGGATGCCGCCGAGGAGCCGGACGACGACGAGATCGGCGCCCTCCAGGAGGCCGGGCAGCTCGTCCAGCGGCAGCCGGGCGGGATTGGCGAGCCGGTAGGGGACCGGGCCGCCGGCGGCACGGGCACTGAGCAGGTCGGTGTCGGACGTCGACAGGAGCAGGATCACGGCAGGCCTTCCTCGGGGTCCGCGCCCCGGGCGGTGGGAGGACGGCAGGAGTTCCTGACTTCCCACGGCAGTACTCGGCGTACTCGACCGTGGTCACAGTGGCGGGACCGTGCCGGAATCGCACCGGCTTCCTCCCCTGTCGCCGTCGCTGGCGCAGTCATAGTAGCGAGGCGGGGTGACTTCGGCCCGTCCGGCTTCGAGGACACCGCGCGCAGCGCGGCATTCGGCCCCGGGGGCGGAGCCCCGCAGGCCACGACCCGTCGGTATGCTCCCCGCATGCCCGCCCTGCCCGCTCGTGACCGCGCCGACGCCTGTCCCGGCGCGCTGCGTCTGCACGCCGCGGACGACGGGGCGCTCGCCCGGGTGCGGCTGCCGGGCGGGCTGCTGACGGCGCACCAGGCCGCCGCGCTGGCGGATGCCGCCGAGGCGCTGGGGGACGGCCACCTCGACCTCACCTCCCGTGGCAACGTCCAGTTGCGCGGCCTCGCGGACGCCTGCGGCGCCGAGCTGGCCGCCCGGCTGCGCGCCGCGGGCCTGCTGCCGTCCGACCGTCACGACCGCATCCGCAACATCGCGGCCTCCCCTCTCGGCGACGGCCGCGTACCGCAGTGGGTCCGGGAGCTGGACCGTCTCCTGTGCTCGGGCGAACCGGACCTCTCCGACCTCTCCGGTCGTTTCCTCTTCGGTCTGGACGACGGGCGCGGCGACATCGTCGCCCTCTCCCCCGATGTGACGTTGATCGCAAGCGCCGACGGTGCCCTGCTGTGCCACGGCCCCACCGGTCCCGGCCTGCGCGTCGCCGACCGGGACGCCCCGCGGGCGGCGGCCCTGGCGGCCGCCGGGTTCCTCGCCGCGCAGCGCGCGAGCGGTACGCGCGCCTGGCGGCTGCGCGAGCTGCCGTCCGAACACCGGCCCGCACCCGAGGACTTGGCCCGGCGTCTGGACGCCGCCGGTATCCCCTCCTGCCCCGCCGCCGTCGCCGTCGCCCCCGGCGCCCCGCCCGGGCCGGGCGTGGTCACCGGCCCCGGCGGCCGGCCGGCCCTGTCGGTGGCCGCCCCGCTGGGCCGGCTGACCGCCGCCCAGGGGCGGCTGCTCGCCGGCACCGCCGACCGGTACGGCGACGGCGGGCTGCGTGTGACACCCTGGCGCGGCGTCATCGTCCCGGGGCTCGCGCCCGGTACGGATCCGCAGCCGCGGGCGCACCGAGCCGCCGCCCTGGCGCAGGAGGCCGGGTTGGTCACGTCCGCGGCGTCCGCCTGGCATCGCGCGGGGGCCTGCGCGGGCCGCCCGGGCTGTGCGAAGGCACTCGCCGACGTGCGCGCCGACGCGGCCGCCGCGCTCGCGTCCGTACGCCCTGGTGGCTCGGGGGCGTTGCCGGTGTACTGGTCCGGGTGCGAACGGCGCTGCGGGCACCCCGGTGGCCGCTGGGTCGACGTGCTGGCGACGGGCGAGGGGTCCTACCGGGTCACCGTGCGCGACGGCCTGCGGGAGGCACCGTCGGTGACGGTGACGGCGGCAGAACTGGCCGGCGCGGTGGCGGCGGCCCGTACCACGACATGAACGAGGGCAACGAGGGCACAGTGTTCGACTACGACAAGGACGGCGCGTCCATCTACCGCCAGTCCTTCGCCACCATCCGTGCCGAGGCGGACCTCGGCGGGCTGCCGACGGACGTCTCCCGGGTCGCGGTCCGCATGATCCACGCCTGCGGGATGACCGATCTCGTCCGCGACCTCTCCTACTCCCCGCAGGTGGTGGCGAAGGCACGCGAGGCGCTGTGCGCCGGTGCACCGATCCTGTGCGACGCCAACATGGTCGCCTCCGGCGTCACCCGCAAACGGCTCCCGGCGGACAACGAGGTGCTGTGCACCCTGACCGACCCGGCCGTGCCCGAGCTCGCCGCCCGCATGGGCACCACGCGCAGTGCCGCCGCGCTGGAGCTGTGGCGCGAGAAGCTGGGCGGCGCGGTGGTGGCCGTCGGCAACGCGCCGACCGCCCTGTTCCGGCTGCTGGAGATGGTGGCCGAGGGCGCGCCGCGCCCGGCGGCGGTGCTGGGCATCCCGGTCGGCTTCATCGGCGCGGCCGAGTCCAAGGACGCCCTGGCCGCCAACGACCTGGGGCTGGAGTACCTGGTGGTGCGGGGGCGGCGCGGCGGCAGTGCCATGGCCGCGGCCGCGATCAACGCGATAGCGAGCGAGGAAGAGTGAGCGAGAAGCCCAGCACGACCGGCCGGCTCTACGGGGTGGGGCTCGGCCCGGGCGACCCCTCGCTGATGACCCTGCGGGCCGTCGAGTGCATCACCGAGGCGGACGTGGTGGCGTACCACAGCGCCCGGCACGGCCGCAGCATCGCCCGCTCCATCGCCGAACGCCACCTGCGCCCCGGCCACATCGAGGAACCGCTGGTCTACCCGGTGACCACCGAGACCACCGACCACCCCGGCGGCTACCGGGGCGCGATGGAGGAGTTCTACGAGGAGGCCGCGGCCCGGCTGGCCGCCCACCTCGACGCGGGCCGCACCGTGGCCGTCCTCGCCGAGGGCGACCCGCTCTTCTACAGCTCGTACATGCACATGCACAAGCGCCTCGCCGACCGCTACCCCACCGAGGTGGTGCCGGGCGTCACCTCCGTCAGCGCGGCGGCGGCCCGCCTGGGCGAACCGCTGGTGGAGGGCGAGGAGGTGCTGACGATCCTGCCGGGCACACTGCCCGAGGAGGAACTGACGGCACGCCTGGCCGCCACCGACTCGGCGGTGGTGATGAAGCTCGGCCGCACCTTCCCCGCCGTGCGCGGCGCACTGGAGCGCTCGGGCCGGCTGGCGGAGGCCCGGTACGTGGAGCGGGCGACGATGCCCGGCGAACGCACCGGCCGCCTGGCCGACGTCGACCCGCAGTCGGTGCCGTACTTCTCGGTGGCGGTGCTGCCGAGCCGCGTGGATGCGCCCCCCGTCGCGGACGGCGGCGAGGTGGTCGTCGTCGGCCTCGGCCCGGCGGGCCCGCAGTGGCTCACCCCGGAGGCCCGCGGCGCACTGGCGGCCGCGCAGGACATCGTCGGCTACAGCACGTACGTGGACCGGGTGCCGGTGCGCCCGGGACAGCAGCGCCACGCCTCCGACAACAAGGTCGAGTCCGAGCGCGCCGAGTTCGCCCTCGACCTCGCCCGCCAGGGCCGGCGGGTGGCCGTGGTCTCCTCCGGCGACCCCGGCGTCTTCGCGATGGCGACGGCCGTCCTGGAGGTGGCCTGCGAGGGCCCCTACCGCGACGTACCCGTCCGCGTCGTCCCCGGCATGACCGCGGCCCACGCCGCGGCCTCCCGCGCCGGCGCCCCGCTCGGCCACGACTACGCGGTCGTCTCCCTCTCCGACCGCCTCAAGCCGTGGGAGGTCATCGCCGGGCGCCTGCACGCCGCGGCCGCCGCGGACCTGGTGCTCGCCCTGTACAACCCCGGCTCGCGCAGCCGCGTATGGCAGGTGGGCAAGGCCCGCGACCTGCTCCTGGAACACCGGGCACCCGACACCCCGGTGGTCATGGCCCGCGACGTCGGCGGCCCGACGGAACGCATCCGCATCGTCTCCCTCGGAGAGCTCGACCCGGCGGAGGTCGACATGCGCACGCTCCTCATCGTGGGCTCGACCCAGACGCGCCGGGTACGGCGCGGCACGGACGGCACGGAGGAGATCGTCTGGACGCCGCGGCGGTATCCGGAGGGGTAAGGGCCCGGCTCCTACCCCAGCTACCGCTGGGGCAGGAGCCGCGGCTCAGCCCGCCGCCGGCGCACCGCCCACCAGCCCCCGCAATCCACCCAGCGTCGCCCCCAGGGCTTCCGCCGGCACCCCGCCCCCCTGGGCCACCTCTGCCGTGCCGCCGCCGCGGCCGCCCAGGAGGGACTTCACCAGCGTTGCGGCCGACAGACCGGCCGTTGTCGCCGCGCCGTTGAGGGCGACGGCCAGGACCGTGCGGCCGCCGTCCGTCGTTGCGCCGATCGCCGCGACGCCCGGGCGGGACGCCGGCAGGCGGTCGCGCACCGCCAGTGCCAGGGCGCGGGCGTCGGCGTCCGTCGTGGCGGTGACGACGAGCGTGCCGTGCACGTCGGTGGCCGCGGCGGCGAGTTCCGTGGCGCGGGCGAGGGCCGTTTGCCGGCGGAGGTCCTCGGCGCGTTGGTCGGCGGCCTTGAGCCGGTCCAGGAGGCCGGCCACGCGCTCGGGCAGCTGGGCGCGGGGGGCCTGGAGCTGTTCGGCGAGGCGGGTGACCAGGTCGCGTTCGCGGGCGAGGTAGCCGAAGCCCTCGAAGCCGACCGCGGCCTCCAGGCGGCGCATGCCGGTGCCGACGGAGGTTTCCGAGGTCAGGGCGAGGAGCCCGATCTGCGCGGCGTGTTCGACGTGGGTGCCGCCGCACAGTTCGCGGGACCAGGCGCCGCCGATCTCCACGACCCGCACCTGTTCCCCGTACGTCTCGCCGAAGAGGGCGAGGGCACCGAGCTCCTTGGCCTGGGGCAGGGACATCCAGCGCACGTCGACCGGCAGGTCGCGGCGCAGGGCGCGGTTGGCGGCCTCCTCGATCTCGCTGCGGGCGGCGGGGCCGAGGGCGCCGCGCCAGGGGAAGTCCAGGCGCAGGTAGCCGGGCCGGTTGTAGGAGCCGGACTGCAGGGCGGTGGGGCCGAGGACCTGCCGCAGGGCGGCGTGCAGCACATGGGTGCCGGAGTGGGCCTGCCGGGCGCCCAGGCGCCATTCGGGGTCGACGGCGGCCCGTACGGTGTCACCCACCGCGAGTTCACCGGAGGTCACCCGCACCTGGTGCACCACCAGTCCCGGCAGGGGCCGCTGGACGTCGAGCACCTCGGCTTCGACCGATGCCCCGGTCAGGGCGCCGGCGTCGCTGTCCTGGCCGCCGGACTCGGCGTAGAAGGGGGTGCGGTCGAGGACGACGGAGGCGATCCGTCCGGTGGCCAGGGTCCGCAGCGGGCCGGTGGGTCCGAGCACGGCGAGCACCCGGGAGTCGGTCGTCAGCGTGTCGTACGCCCGCCAGTCGGTCGGCCCGTGCGCGTCCAGGACGGTGCGCAGGGCACTGGTGTCGAGGGCCCCGCCGGACTTGCGGGCGCGGGCGTCGGCGCGGGCGCGCTCGCGCTGCTCGGCCATGAGGGCGGTGAAGCCCTCGCGGTCGACCTCGACGCCCTGTTCCTCGGCCATCTCCAGGGTGAGGTCGATGGGGAAGCCGTAGGTGTCGTGCAGCAGGAACGCCTTGGGGCCGGGCAGCAGGTGGCCGCCCTCGGCCTTGACCTCGGCCACGGCCGCATCCAGCACGGTCGTGCCCTGGCGCAGCGTGGCGCGGAAGGCGTCCTCCTCGGCGTACGCCTGCTGGGAGATACGGGCGAAGTCCTCGGCGACCTCGGGGTAGCCGGCCGCCATGCAGTCGCGGGCGGCCGGCAGCAGTTCGGGCAGGGCCGGGTCCTCGTACCCGAGCAGGCGCACCGAGCGCACGGCGCGGCGCAGGATGCGGCGCAGGACGTAGCCGCGGCCCTCGTTGCCGGGCGCGGTGCCGTCGGCGAGCAGCATCAGGGCGGTGCGGACGTGGTCGGCGACCACGCGCAGCCGTACGTCGGCTCGGTGGTCGGCGCCGTAGCGGACGCCGGTGAGCTCGGCGGCGCGCTCGAGGACGGGCCGGGTCTCGTCGATCTCGTAGAAGCTGCCGGCGCCCTGCAGCAGGGTGGCCATGCGCTCCAGGCCCATGCCGGTGTCGATGTTGCGGCGGGGCAGTTCGCCGAGGATCGGGTAGCCGGTCTTGCCGGGGCCCTCGCCGCGCTCGTACTGCATGAAGACGAGGTTCCAGAACTCCATGTAGCGGTCCTCGTCGACCGCCGGGCCGCCCGCGCGCCCGTGGGCCGGGCCGCGGTCGTAGTACAGCTCGGAGCAGGGGCCGCAGGGGCCGGGCACGCCCATGGACCAGAAGTTGTCCTCGTCGCCGCGGCGCACGATGCGCTCCTCGGGCAGCCCCGCCACGCGCCGCCAGATCGCCGCGGCCTCGTCGTCGGAGTGGTGCACGGTGACCCAGATGCGCTCGGTGTCGAGCCCGTAGCCGCCGTCGGCGACGGGGGAGGTGGACAGCTCCCAGGCGTGGGAGATGGCCTCCTCCTTGAAGTAGTCGCCGAAGGAGAAGTTGCCGTTCATCTGGAAGAACGAGCCGTGCCGCGTGGTCTTGCCGACCTCCTCGATGTCGAGGGTGCGCACGCACTTCTGCACGCTGGTGGCACGCGGCCACGGCGGCGTCGCCTCGCCGGTGAGGTACGGCTTGAAGGGCACCATGCCCGCGTTGACGAACAGGAGCGTCGGGTCGGGCGTGGGCAGCGGGGCGCTGGGGACGACGGTGTGGCCGCGCGCGGCGAAGAAGTCGAGGAAGCGGCTGCGGATGTCGGCGGTGCGCAAGGTGCCCTCCAGGGCTCTCGACAGGGGCGGTTCGTCGGGCGGGCGTCGGTGACCGGTCGTCGGGCGGGTCGTCGGGCGGCGTCGGTGACCGGTCGTCGGACGGTTCGTCGGAACGGACGTCGGTGACCGGTCGTCGGGCCGGTCGTCAGGCGGCGCGGGCGCGGCCGGCGGTGGGGTGGAGCGTGGCGTACTCCAGGGGCGCGGACGGGTCGATCGACACGTCGAGCGGCGCGGGCTCGGCCCCCGCACGCACCAGCAGGTCGCCGACGGCGGCGATCATCGCGCCGTTGTCGGTGCACAGGCGCAGCGGCGGCACGCGCAGCTCGATGCCCGCAGCATCGCAGCGTTCCTGGGCCAGGGCCCGGACCCGGGAGTTCGCGGCCACGCCGCCGACCACGACGAGCGTGCCGACGCCGTGGTCGGTGCAGGCGCGCACGGCCTTGCGGGTGAGGACGTCGGCGACGGCCTCCTGCAGGGAGGCGGCGCCGTCGGCCACCGGCAGCGGCCGGCCGGCGGCGCGGTGCTGCTCGGCCCAGCGCGCGGCGGCGGTCTTCAGGCCGGAGAAGGAGAAGCCGTACGGGTCGTCGCGGGGGCCGGTCAGCGGCCGGGGGAAGGCGACGGCGCCCGGGTCGCCCTCGCGGGCCGCCCGGTCGACGGCGGGCCCGCCGGGGTAGGGCAGCCCGAAGACGCGGGCGACCTTGTCGAAGCACTCGCCGGCGGCGTCGTCGAGGGTGTCGCCCAGGTGCACGATCGGGTCGCGGGCGAGGTCCCGTACGAGGAGCAGGGAGGTGTGGCCGCCGGAGACGATCAGCACCATGCAGGGGTTGGGCAGCGGGCCGTGTTCGAGGGTGTCGGCGGCGACGTGTCCGGCGAGGTGGTGCACGCCGTACAGCGGTACGTCGAGCGAGTAGGCCAGGGACTTGGCGGCGGCGACGCCGACCTGCAGCGCGCCGGACAGGCCGGGGCCGGTGGTCACGGCGACGGCGTCGATGTCGCGCAGGGTCAGCCCGGCGTCGGCGAGGGCCGCTCGGACGACCGGGTTGGCCGCGTGCACGTGCGCCCGTGCGGCGATCTCCGGGACGACGCCGCCGTAGCGGGCGTGCTCGTCCATGCTGGACGCCACCGCGTGGCCCAGCAGCCGCCCGTCGCTGACGAGACCGGCGCCGGTCTCGTCGCAGGACGACTCGATACCCAGCACCACCGGTGAACGCCTCACGGCCACGCCTCCGCCTCCTGCCATGAATATGTAAGTGCACATTGTATGCAACAAGCGCCTGCCGGCCCTTCCCATACCCGACGCAAGCCGACCACCTGAATCACCGCGTCCCCCTGCCGGTGATCGGCAGGGGGGCCTTTGCGTCCTCGTCCCCGCAGGTCAGTAGAGTTCCCGTGCCCCTGATCGCCCGATCGCCGCCGGAATTTCGAGGTACGCCGCCGTGAGCCAAGCCCCCGCCCCCGTGACGGTCGTCGGCATCGGCGCGGACGGCTGGGAGGGCCTCGCCCCCCTCTCGCAGCAGGCGCTGCGCGAGGCCGAGGTCCTGATCGGCGGCGGGCGGCAGCTCGACCTGCTGCCGGCCGGCGAGTGCGCCGGCGAGCGCGTGGCCTGGCCCTCGCCGCTGCGCCCCGCCGTCCCGGGTCTGCTGGCCGCGCACGCTGGGCGCCGGCTCTGCGTCCTGGCCAGCGGTGACCCCATGTTCTTCGGCATCGGCCGCACCCTGGCCGAGGTGCTCGGCGGAACCGAGCGGCTGCGCGTGCTGCCGCACCCTTCCTCCGTCTCCCACGCCTGCGCCCGGCTGGGCTGGCCCCTGGAGGAGACCGAGGTCGTCAGCGCCGTGGGCCGCCCGCTGGCCGCGCTCGCCGCGGCGCTGCACGACGGCCGTCGGCTGCTGCTGCTCAGCGCCGGCGCCGGCACGCCCGCCGAGGTGGCGCACCTGCTGTGCGAGCGCGGCTTCGGGCCGAGCCGGTTGACGGTTCTCGAACAGTTGGGCGGCGAGAGCGAGCGCCGTACGGACGGTACGGCCGAGGACTGGCCCCACCCGCCCGGCGACGCCCTCAACGTCGTCGCCGTCGAGTGCCGGCGCGCCCCCGGCGCACCCCGGTTCGGGCTCACCCCCGGCCTGCCGGACGACGCCTTCGCCCATGACGGCCAGCTGACCAAGCGCCACGTACGGGCCGCCACGCTCGCCGCCCTCGCCCCCGCCCCCGGTGAACTGCTGTGGGACGTCGGCGGCGGCTCCGGCTCCATCGCCGTCGAGTGGATGCGTGCCCACCGCTCCTGCCGGGCCGTCAGCATCGAGCGCGACCCCGTACGCGCCGGGCGCATCACCCGCAACGCCGACACGCTCGGCGTCCCGGGACTGCGCGTGGTCACCGGCGCCGCCCCCGCCGCGCTCGCCGGGCTGCCCACGCCCGACGCCGTCTTCATCGGCGGCGGCCTGACCGCCCCCGGGCTGCTGCAGGCGTGCTGGGACGCCCTGCCCGCCGGCGGCCGGCTCGTCGCCAACACCGTCACCCTGGAGTCCGAGGCGCTCCTGGCCGCCTGGTACCGGCGGCACGGCGGCGACCTGATCCGCCTGGCCGTCGCCCACGCCGTCGGCGTCGGCGGCTTCACCGGCTGGCGGCAGGCGATGCCGGTCACCCAGTGGGCGGTCGTGAAGTCCGCCCCGAACGAAGGAGAGTCCCCCGCATGACCGTGTACTTCATCGGTGCCGGCCCCGGCGCCGCGGACCTCATCACGCTGCGTGGCGCCCGGCTGCTCGCCCGCTGCGGGGTGTGCCTGTACGCCGGCAGCCTCGTACCGCCGGAGCTGCTCGCCGAGTGCCCGCCGGACGCCCGGCTCGTCGACACCGCCCGCCTCGATTTGGACGCGATCACGGCCGAGTTCGTCCGGGCGCACGAGGCCGGGCAGGATGTCGCCCGCCTGCACTCCGGCGACCCGTCGGTCTACAGTGCCGTCGCCGAGCAGATGCGCCGCCTGGACGCCGCCGGCATCCCGTACGAGATCGTGCCCGGCGTGCCCGCCTTCGCCGCGGCCGCGGCCGCGCTCGGCCGCGAACTGACCGTGCCCACCGTCGGCCAGACCGTCGTCCTCACCCGCGTCGCCCAGCGCGCCACCCCGATGCCGCCCGGCGAGGACCTCGCCACCCTCGGCCGCAGCGGCGCCCTGCTGGTGATCCACCTGGCCGCCCGGCACGCCGACCGCGTCGTCGCCGAACTGCTGCCCCACTACGGGCCCGACTGCCCCGCCGCCGTCGTCGCCATGGCCAGCCGCCCCGACGAGATCGTGCTGCGCGGCACCCTCGCCGGCATCGCCGACCAGGTGCGGGCGGCGGGCGTCGTACGCACGGCGGTCATCCTCGTGGGGCGCACCCTGGCGGCCGAGCAGTTCCCCGACAGCTTCCTGTACTCCACCGAACGCGACCGCGACACCTGCGGCCGTACCGTCCAGCCGTGAGCGGTGCTTGACCCTCACACCGTGTCAGGGGGTGAAGTGATCCCACCATGTTCACCATCGGAGACTTCGCCCGCCACGGCCGGGTGTCCGTGCGCATGCTGCGCCACTACGACACCCTGGGACTGCTGCGCCCCGCCCGCACCGACCCGCACAGCGGCTACCGGTACTACGCGGCCGGCCAGCTGTCCCGCCTCAACCGCATCATCGCCCTCAAGGACCTCGGCTTCACCCTGCAACAGGTGCTGACGATCGTCGACGAGGAGGTCGGCACCGAGGAACTGCGCGGCATGCTGCGGCTGCGCCGCGCCGAACTGGCCGCCGCCGTCGACGCGGCCACGGCCCGGCTCGGCCAGGTCGAGGCGAGGCTCCGCACCATCGAGAGCGAGGGTCGCATGAGCAGCGACGACGTGATCGTCAAGAGCGTGCCCGCGGTACGGGTCGCCGAACTGAGCGCCCCGGCCGCGAGCTACGGGCCGCACGACATCTCCCCCGTGGCCGTACCGCTCTTCGCCGAGCTGTGCCGCCGGCTGCAGACGGCCGGCGTCGAGGTGACGGGACCGGGCATCGCCCTCTACGAGGACGCGCCCGACGGCGAGGGGATCATCGTGCGCGCCGCGATGCCGGTGGCACCGGACACCCGGGGCGACGGCTTCACCATCACCGACCTGCCGGCCCTGCCCGAGGCGGCCACCATCGTCCACCGCGGCCTGATGGACGAGTGCCTGCCCACCTTCCAGACGCTGGCCCGCTGGATGGAGGCCGCCGGCTACCGCTCGACGGGCTACGCGCGCGAGCTGTACCTGGAGTACGACCCGGCCGACCCGGCGCGCTGCGTGACCGAACTCCAGGAACCGGTCACGCGGGTCTGACCCGTACCCGGAGGACTGACCCGTCCTCAGCCGCCGCGCGGGCCCCTGGCGTCCGCGCGGCCCACGATCGTGCCCGCGCGGTCGATGCACAGGACGTCGACCGCGACCGGCGCCCCGCGCAGCACCCCCAGCGCCTCCTCGCGTGCCGCCGCGGCCACCAGGTCGCCCAGCGGCACGCCCCGCGCCGCGCACAGCTGCAGGGCCTCCAGGCCCGTGTTGGCACAGGTCACCGCCGCGGCCAGCGCCTCGTCGGCGCCGCCGTGGCGGGCGAGTTCCGCCAGGAACTCCTTGTTCACCTGCGAGCGCGACGAATGCAGGTCCAGATGCCCGGCCGCCAGCTTCGACAGCTTGGCGAACCCGCCGGCGATCGTCAGCCGGTCCACCGGATGCCGGCGGATGTACTTCAGCACCGCCCCCGCGAAGTCCCCCATGTCCAGCAGGGCATCCTCCGGCAGCCCGTGCACCGCCACCGCGACCTTCTCCGACGTCGACCCCGTACACCCCGCCACGTGCCGGCGGCCCGCGGCCCGGGCGACGTCCACGCCGCGGCGGATGCTGTCGATCCACGCCGAACACGAATACGGGACGACGATGCCGGTCGTCCCCAGGATGGAGATGCCGCCCAGGATGCCCAGGCGGGGGTTCCACGTCGAGCGGGCGATCTCCTCGCCGTGGTCGACCGACACCTCGATCTCCACGTCGCCCGTGCCGCCGTGCCGGGCCGCCACCTCGGCGACGTGGTCGCGCATCATCGAGCGCGGCACCGGGTTGATGGCCGGCTCGCCGACCTCCAGCGGCAGCCCCGGCCGGGTCACCGTGCCCACGCCCGGACCGGCCCGGAAGACCACCCCCGAACCGGGCGGCAGCAGCCGCACCGTGGCCCGCACCAGCGCGCCGTGCGTGACGTCCGGGTCGTCGCCGGCGTCCTTGACTATCCCCGCCATCGCACTGCGGCCGTCCGCCTCCAGCCGCTCGGCGGCCAGCGCGAAGGCCGGCGTCTGGCCCTTGGGCAGGGTGATGCCCACCGGGTCCGGGAAGTCGCCGGTCAGCAACGCGGTGTACGCGGCCGTGGTGGCCGCCGTGGCACAGGCGCCCGTCGTCCAGCCGTGCCGCATACCGGTGTGCTGCAACTGCGCGGAACGCCCCCCGGCGGACGCGGGAGCACTCATGAACGACCCCGCACGTACGCTGGGGCGAGCACCGGACACCGACGGAAGGACGACCCCGCCGTGAGCGGCGCCGAGCGCCACATCCTCATCCTGGGCGGCACCACCGAGGCCCGCCGCCTGGCGGCCGAACTCGCCGCCGACCCCGCCCTGCGCGTCACCAGCTCGCTGGCCGGACGCGTCGCCGCACCCCGGCTCCCGGCGGGGGAGGTACGGATCGGGGGCTTCGGCGGCCCCGAGGGCCTCGCCCACTGGCTGCGCGAGCAGCACGTCGCCGCGCTCATCGACGCCACCCATCCCTTCGCCGGCACGATCAGTTACAACGCGGCCCGGGCCGCCGCCGCGACCGGCGTACCCCTGCTGGCCCTGCGCCGCCCAGGCTGGACGGCGCAGCCGGGCGACGACTGGCACGACGTCGCCTCCCTGGCCGACGCGGCCCGGACCCTGCCCGCCCTGGGCGAGCGGGTGTTCCTGACCACGGGCCGGATGGGCCTGGGCGCCTTCGCGCACCTTGAGGATAAGTGGTTCCTGGTCCGCTCCGTGGACGCCCCCGAGCCCCCGATGCCACCGCGCACCGAGATCGTCCTGGACCGGGGCCCGTTCACCCTCGAAGGAGAACGCGAACTCCTCGCCCGGTACGCCGTCGACGTCCTGGTGACGAAGGACAGCGGCGCGACGGCGACGGCCCCGAAGCTGACGGCGGCGCGCGAGGCGGGCATCCCGGTCGTCATGGTCCGCCGCCCGCCGACCCCGGAGGGCATCCCGGTCCGCCGCGACCCGGCGGGGGCGGTGGAGTGGGTGCGCGGAACTCTGGGGTGAGGTCTACCAGTTGGACTTGCGGTAGTCCTTCAGGAAGCACCCGTACAGGTCCTCGCCCTCCTCGCCGCGCACGATCGGGTCGTAGACGCGGGCCGCGCCGTCGATGAGGTCGAGGGGGGCGTGGAAGCCCTCGGCGGCCAGGCGGAGCTTGTCGTAGTGGGGGCGCTCGTCGGTGATCCAGCCGGTGTCGACCGAGGTCATGAGGATCTTGTCGGTCTCGAACATCTCCTGGCCGCTGGTCCGGGTCACCATGTTCATCGCGGCCTTGGCGGCGTTGGTGTTCGGGTGCCCCGCGCCCTTGTAACCGCGGCTGAAGACGCCCTCCATGGCGGAGACGTTGACGACGTACGCGCGACCGCTGGCCGCCCGCCGGGCCGCCTCGGCCATCGCCGGGCGCAGCGCGCTGATCAGGATGAACGGCGAGGTGTAGTTGCACAGCTGGGTTTCGAGCAGCTCCACCGGGGAGATCTGGTCGATGGTCTGCACCCAGGTGTTGGTCTCGACGACGTCCGGCAGCAGGCCGCCGGCGTCGATGGCGGTGCCGTCGAGGTGGCGTTCGAGGCTGGCGTTGCCCGCGACCAGGGCGAGGTCGGCGACCTTCTGGGCGTCCAGGCCGCTCGCGCCCAGCGGCAGCGCCGCCAGGCCGTCGACGGCGCCGGAGTTGAACGCGCCGATGACGTGGTGGGCGGGCAGCTCGCCGGCGGGCAGCGGGGCGCCCTCGCCTTCGACCAGCGCGGCGTAGGCGCTGGGCAGCCGGCGCACGGTCTGGGTGGCGTTGTTGATCAGGATGTCCAGCGGGCCGGCCTCGGCGACCTGCTCGGCGAGCGCGACGGCCTGGGCCGGGTCGCGCAGATCGATGCCGACGACCTCCAGGCGGTGCATCCAGTCCGCCGAGTCCTCCATCGCCTTGAAGCGGCGGATGGCGTCCTTGGGGAAGCGGGTGGTGATCGTGGTGTGGGCACCGTCACGCAGCAGCCGCAGTGCGATGTACATGCCGATCTTGGCCCGGCCGCCGGTGAGCAGCGCGCGCCTGCCCGCGAGGTCGGCGCGGGCGTCGCGCTTGGCACGGTTCTCGGTCGCGCAGCTCGGGCAGAGCTGGTGGTAGAAGTAGTCGACCTCGACGTACCGCGTCTTGCAGACGTAGCAGGAGCGCGGGCGCTGGAGGATCCCGGCGATCTTGCCGGCCTCGGTGATCGAGGACGGCAGGATGCCCTCGGTCTCGTCGTCGATGCGGGCGGCGGAGCCGGTGGCAGTGGCCTCGGTGACCTTGCGGTCGTTGGCGGTCTTGGCGGCACGGCGCTCCTGGCGGCGGCGCTGCTTGACCGTGCGGTAGATGCCGGAGGTGGCGCGCCGGACGGTGATCGCGTCGGGGTGGTCCACCGGCAGTGCGTCGAGCTCCTCCAGCACGGCGAGGCAGATGGCCATGCGCTGGGGGTCTATGCCCGGGGTGGTGGGGTGTGCCGTGTCCGACAGGTGGCCCGCACCGTCGTTCTTCTCTTCAGTGACGGTCATGACCGCTGTCGTTTCCCAGTCCGCTTGTCCGAAAAATCTCCCAGGAAACTGTACGCAGGTGGGCCCGGCAACTCCAAACCTGATTCCGGACCATTACATCGGACTTATTGATCTTTCCGGGTTAATTGCGGGCAGTCGATCCCTTT
Organism: Streptomyces sp. NPDC049585; assembly: GCF_040675615.1. NCBI lineage: Bacteria > Bacillati > Actinomycetota > Actinomycetes > Kitasatosporales > Streptomycetaceae > Streptomyces > Streptomyces sp. NPDC049585. The sequence continues at coordinate 24,127 of NZ_JBFAPE010000040.1, forward strand.
TTCGGCCAACTCCTACGCAAACGGCGGCCACACTTGCCTCTCAACACTCCTTAGAAAGGTTTAGCCATGTCGCGTATCGCCAAGGCAGCCGTCCTGACCGCCGCCGTCGGCACCGCTGTGTTCGGCGTCGCCGGTGTCGCCTCCGCCGACGCCGGCGCGCAGGGTGCGGCCGTCGGCTCCCCGGGCGTCATCTCGGGCAACGTCATCCAGGTCCCGATCCATATCCCGATCAACATCTGCGGGAACTCGATCGACATCGTCGGCCTGCTGAACCCGACCTTCGGCAACACCTGCATCGCCGGCTGACCGGTCGGCCGACGCAACACCCCCAGCGCGCGTCACAGCCGGACGCGTACCGCGCGGGGGCAGGGTCGCAGTCAGCCGCCGGACCCCTCCTTCGCGCGCTTGTGGCGCCCATCCCCCTCCTGATGGGCGCCACTGCCGTTTCCGGGGTCCGCCGGGCGGCCGGCCGCACAGCGCACGGCCGGTCGGGATCCGCTCCCGCCGCCCTCGCCGCCCTCGCCGCTCTCACCGTCCCCGTTGCCGCGGTCGCCGCACGAGGCGCCGGGCAGGTCGGGGACGTCGACGAGCGGTGGCAGGTCGGGGGTGAGGTGGGTGTGGTGCGATGTGGTCATCGGGTGCCTGCTCTTCCATGACGGGCCGCTGCTCAGGCCGCCGCCAGCAGTTGCCGGCGCAGGCGCGCGCAGGTGCGGCTGAGGATGCGGGAGATCTGCATCTGGGAGACGCCCAGGCGGGCGCCGATCTGTTTCTGGGTGAGATTGCCGAAGAACCGCCAGTACAGGACGTAGCGCTCGCGCTCGGAGAGCGTGTCCAGCAGCGGTTTGAGGGCCTGGCGGTCGATGACCAGCTCCAGTGCCCGGTCGGCGCGGCCGAGGGTGTCGGCGAGCGGGAGCTCGTCGGTGCCGGCGACGGGGTGGTCGAGCGAGAGGGTGTGGTGGACGCCGTCGGCGTCCAGGCCGCGTCGCACCTCGTCCTCGGTGAGGCCGGTCTCCGCCACGAGGCGGGCCGTGGTGATCCCGGTGCCGGTGCCGTCCTGTTCGAGGCGGGTGCGCGCGGCCCGTACGGCGGCCCGCAGCTCCTGGTCGCGGCGCGGGATGTGCAGGGCCCACACGTGGTCGCGGACGTGGCGCTTGAGCTCGCCGCTGATGGTGGGGATGGCGAAGGACTCGAAGGCGTAGCCGAGCCGGGGGTCGAAGCGGTCGACGGCGTGGACGAGGGCGAGGGCGGCCACCTGCCGCAGGTCCGCGGGGCTCTCGCCGCACTTGCGGAAGCGCAGGCTGACGCGTTCGGCCATGGGCAGCCAGGCGGCGATCACGTCGTGCCGGAGCCGGTCGCGTTCGGGGCCGGGGGGCATGGTGACCAGGCGCAGGAAGACACCGTCGGTGTCGGGGGCGTCGCGGTGGCGTCCGCGCGGTCGCAGTGGTGTGTCAGCCATGGTCACACTCGTCCCCTCGCTCGTGCGTCAAGGAGTGCCTGCCGGCCGGGACCCCGTCTCGGGGTGCGGTTCGCCCTCGCCCTTCGCCCGGTGACGGGTGGCGGCGGGGCCGGGCCGGCCGGTGTCGGCCACGGTCGTCCCAGCATGACCCCGGTCGGACACGTTCGCGACTCGGAGCTGCGTTTTCCTCACGCACAGCTACGCTCGTGGGAGCGCTGACGCCTGTGCGTGACGGCCGTCACCTGAATGCCACGCCGGTGATGCGGGCAGGCTGGCGATTGCCTGGCCGACCAGGCCAGGAGCGGGAGGACGGAGGAACAGTGCCTGGTTACGACGTACTGGTGGTGGGCTCCGCCAACGCGGACCTCACGGTGCGGGTGGACCGGCGACCCGGGCCCGGCGAGACCGTCACCGGCGGCGACCTCGTCGAGTCGGCGGGCGGCAAGGGCGCCAACCAGGCGGCCGCGGCGGCCCGGCTGGGGGCCCGCACGGCCCTGCTGGCCCGGGTCGGCGACGACGCCCACGGGCAGCTGCTGCTGGACGCCCAGCGACAGGCCGGTACGGACGTGCGGCATGTCCTGGTCGAGCGCGGGGCGCGCACCGGCACCGCGACGATCGTGGTCGGGCCGGACGGCGACAACGCCATCGTGGTCTCCCCGGGCGCCAACGCCCGCCTGTCCCCCGCCGACGTGACGGCTGCCCGCGCACTGGTGGCCGCATCGGCGGTGGTCTCGCTTCAACTGGAGGTGCCGGCGCGGACGGTGCGGGCCGCGGCGGCGGTGGCCGAGGAGGAAGGCGCGCGGGTGGTGTTCAACCCCTCGCCGGCGCCGGCGTCCGTCGACCAGCAGGTGCTGGCGGTGGCCGATCCGCTGGTCGTCAACGAGCACGAGGCGCGGCAACTGTCGCAGGCCGCGGGCGACACGGCCGAGGAGTGGGCCGCGGAGCTGCGGCGTCGCGGGGCGCGGTCGGTGGTCGTGACGCTGGGCGCCGAGGGCGCACTGGTGCTCGGCGCCGACGGGCGCCCGGTGCGGGTGCCGGGCGTACCGGCCGAGGTGGTCGACACGACGGGGGCGGGGGACGCGTTCACCGGGGCGCTGGCGGTACGGCTGGCGGGCGGTGCGTCACTGGAGGAGGCGGCCCGGTTCGCGGTACGGGTGGGGGCGGTGGCCGTGACGCGGCCGGGCGCGCAGCCGTCGTACCCGACGGCGCAGGAGCTGGACCGTCAGGCCGCCGCCGGCTGAGCCGCAGCCACGGCGTCCCGTAGGGGCGCGGGGAACTGCGCGATCAGCCACGACGCGCCCGCAGACGAGGTGCTTCGGTCGCGGGTCGACCGCGGGCCGTCGCGTGGCTGGTCGCGCAGTTCCCCGCGCCCCTACGGGGGTGCAGGCCCCGGAGCCTGTCAGGCGGGTCTTCGTGCGGGCCCGGGGCTTGCCCGGCGAGTCGCGCGGCACCCCGTCTGCGGGCACGTCGTGGCTTGTCGCGCCCGCGCGGCGGCAGCCGCAGATGGGTACTGCCCCGCGCCCCTTCAGGGGCGCCGCGGTGCCGAGCCGCGGATGCGGCCGGGCTGGCGGGGGATCAGGTCGAGGAGGGGCGGCGTGCCGGGCGGCGGTGCCGGCAGGGTGGCCTCCAGGCCGGCCCGGCGGAAGGCGCGCTGGGCCGCGGCCAGGTGGCGGCCGGCCCGGAGCGTGCGGTGGAACGTCTCGCACAGGCGGCCCAGCGCCAGGTTGGCCTCGGCCGCCGGCAGCGGGTCGTCGAGTGCTTCGGCCGCGCACAGGGCGGCCTGGAACGTGGTCTCGGCCTCGTCGACGAAGCCGGCCTCGAACTGGCTCTCGCCCACGCCCAGCAGGGCCCGGCAGGTCTCGGTGCGCCGCGCGCCGAGGTCGGCGGCCGCCATCTCCGTGGCGGGGCCGCCGACGCCGTCCAGCGCCGGTCCGCGCCACAGGGCGAGCGCGCGGATGTACAAGGTGGCGGCCTCCTCGAACTCCTCCTGGACCGCGGCCTCCTCGGCGGCGGCGACCAGGGCCTCGAAGGCGCACACGTCGTCGTGGATGCCGCTCCGCCCGGGGAGCAGCCGGTAGCCGGGCCGGGTGGCGACGATGAGCGGGCCGGTGTGGCCGGCGTCGCGGAAGGCCTTGCGCAGGGCCAGGACCGAGCGGGTGACGGCGGCGCGCGCGGCCAGCGGTGGCCGGTCGCCCCACACGGCGTCGATCAGGGTGCGCATCGGCACGACGCGACCGCGGGCGAGGACGAGCAGGGCCAGGACGACGCGCTGCCTGCGTCCGGTGACGGTGACGGGTCGTCCGCCGACGCGGGCGGCGACCGGTCCCAGCAGGGTGAAGTCGATGGCTGCGGTACGTACGGCGGCGGTCATGGCCGCCTCCCGGCGGCGAGTGGCCGCGGGTGGCCGGGCCGCCTGTGTGAGCGGCAGGCCGCCCGGCCGGATGTCCGCCCCGGCCGCCGGGGCGGGCACGGCTGACCCGCGACTCCCCCCGACCTGACCGCGTTCCGCTCATCCCCCCGTAGACGAGCGGCTCGCGGCCGGCCGGTGGGGCCGGCGGTCCGCCCAGTGGCACGGTGCTCCCACGGCTGCACAACCGTCATGAGCACACCCCCTCCAGCAGGACCTCCGGCCGCCGGCGGATCGCGCACTCGGACGGGGCAGGTGTCTGGAAGCCCGCTCCGTCCAACTGACGTGGATCGCTCCTGGGAGCCGCGTCCAACACCAGTCGATCCGTCGACACCCAGGACGCTAGGCAGCGAGCCCAGGGCCTGTCAACCGGGATTGTTCGGCGGACCGGCGGCGCCGGCTCCGCGGGGCCGGCGCGGGCGGCGCCCACCAGGTCGTCGCGACCGGTACGCGCGGCCGTATGGACCGCTCCCGGCACCCGTAAGCTAGATTGACCGCGGGAGGGAGGTGCGATCATGAACGACTCCGACGCCACGGCCGAGTCCGCGGAGAACACCCTGGCCGACAAGCTCAACCACCTCTTCAGGACGGTGGTACCGGCCGGCCGGGAGCCGTACACCACGGAAGAAGTGGCACGCGAGATCACCGCTGGAGGCGTGCCCATTTCCGGCAGTTACATCTGGCTGCTGCGCAAGGGCCAGCGCAACAATCCGACACTTCGTCACGTCGAGGCACTGGCGAAATTCTTCGGCGTACCTCCGGCCTATTTCTTCGACGACCAGGTGACGGAGGCCGTCAACGCCGACCTCCGGCTGCTGGTGGCTCTGCGGGACACCCAGGTGCAGCGCGTCGCACTCCGCGCGGCCGGGCTGTCCCCCGAGAGCCTGCACTCGATCAATGAAGTGATCGAGCGTGTCCGCGAGTTGGAAGGCCTTCCGACGAACCGGACGAGTCCCCCGGAAAGAAGCGCCTAGTTACGGGAATCCCGTGAATTTCAAGAGGTTGCACCAGCGAAGTCTGGAGCTGGTTCGCGGCCTGGACATTCCATCGCCGTTCGACGTCTGGGAACTGTGCCGCCGGGTTGCCGACCGGCATGGTCGCCCCATTCATCTGGAGGCCGTCCGGCTCCCCGCCGACGGGCCCTGCGGATTGTGGATATCCGCACCGGATGTCGACTACATCTTCTACGAACGCGATACCAGTCCGCTGCACCAGGAACACATCATCGCCCATGAACTGGGCCACGTCGTCTGCGGGCACAAGGAGAACGCCGTCATGGGCGCGGAGACCGCCCGGCTCCTGCTGCCCAACCTGGATCCCCGCATGGTCCAGGGCGTCCTGCAGCGCACGTACTACACCTCGGCCGAGGAGCAGGAGGCCGAGATGGTCGCGTCGCTGATCCTCCAGGAGGCCAATCGCAAGCCCCTGGAACGCAACTGGAGCGTGCCCAGCGAGGCGGCCGCCACCGTCGAGCGGCTCGACCGCTCGCTGCGCGGCACGCATCAGGACGAGGGGTGAGCGGCATGGTCACCGTCTTGCACTCCCTCGGAGCCCTGGCCGCCTGGTGCGGCCTTTTCTATAAAGTACGTGCCCTGCGAAAGGATCCCCGGGATCCGGCACTGCTCGCCCTCTGCGCCGTTTTCGCGCTCTCCGGCATGAGTTTCTTCGTCTCGCTGCCCCCGGTGTGGGTGCAGGTCGACCGGATCACGGGCGTGCCGAACATGGCGGCCGTGCTGGCGCAGTCCTGTGTGCTCTCGCTCGTCTTCGGCCAGCAGGTGGTCCTGACGTACTGGGCCCGCCCGCCGGAGGAGGCGCGGCGGGTGGCGCGGTGGCAACTGGGCTCGTGCGCGGCCGCGGTGGCGGCGCTGATCACGTTGTTCTGTCTGCTGACGCCCACCGACCAGAGGGTGAAGGACTTCACGCTCTATTACGTGCACGACCCCTATTACGTCGCGTACCTCTCCTTGTACATCGCCGTCTATCTGGTCGGCGAAGCGAACGTATGCCGGGTCTGCCGGCGGTACGCGAAGGTCGCCGGGCGCACCTGGTTGCGGCGCGGGCTGCGCGTGACGGCGGCCGGGGCGTTCATCTGCCTGGGCTACGGCGCCGTGCGGGCCGGGAACGTCCTGGGCACGGTCTTCCACTTCGACGTGCGCGCCTGGGAGGACTTCGCCTGGCTGTGCGGCGACGTGGGTTCGGCGCTGACCCTGGTGGGCTGGACACTGCCGGGGTGGGGGCCGCGGGTGGCCTCGGTGGGCAACTGGCTGCGCGCCTACCGCCGCCACCGGCGCCTGTACCCGCTGTGGGCCGCCCTCCACGGGGCCGTGCCCACGATCGCCCTCACGCCGCCGCGCAGCGCCCTGGCCGACCGACTGGCGTTCGGGCAACTGGAGTTCCGGCTCTACCGCCGGGTCATCGAGATCCGCGACGGCCAGCTCGCCCTGCGGGCGTTCGCCGGCCCGGACGAGGAGGAGCGGGCCGACCGCGAGGGCCGGGCCGCCGGGCTGAGCGGTGAGGCGCTGCGCGCCCATGTGGAGGCGGTGCGCACCCGCACCGCGCTGGAACGCCGGGCACAGGGCCGGGCGGCCGCGGCCGCCCGGGCGGAGGAGGACGCGGGGCACGCGGCGCGCACCGACCTGGCGGCGGAGACGGAGTGGCTGGTGCGGGTGGCCACCGCGTTCGCCGCGCTGCCGCGCGTCCCGCGGCAGCCGGCCGGCGAGGGCGTACCTGCGGAAAGGGTGTGAGCGGGGGCGGTTGATACGGTCCTTGACGACCATCAGATCAGTGGGAAGGGCCGCCGTGACCGTACGTTCCGATGTGCACTACGAGTTCGCCACCGCAGAGAACGGCAAGCTCGTCGACATCCTCCGGCCCGCGGCGGGCGGCGAGAAGCTGCCCACCGCCCTGCTGTGGCACGGCATAACCCCCGACGAACGCCACCTGCTGCGGCCGCTGGCCGAGGCGGTGGCGGCCCTGGGCCTGCTGGTCCTGGTGCCCGACTGGCGTTCGGACGAGCCGGACGGCGGTCGGGCGCACCTGCTGGGTTCGCTGGAGTTCGCCCGTACCCGTGCGGCGGCGCTCGGCGGGGATCCGGAGCGGATGGTGGTGGCCGGCTGGTCGGCGGGCGCCCCCGCGGCGCTGGGCCTGGCCCTGCGCCCGGAGGTGACCGGCGGCTGGCGGCCGGCCGCCGTGGTGGGCATCGCCTCGCGCTACGACCTGCCCGCCCGCACGACGGGGGTGGCACCGCTGACGGACCTCGCGGGCCAGGGCCCGGGGCTTCCGCTGCCGGTGCCGGTGAGCCTGGTGCACGGCACCGCGGACCCGCTGATGGACGTGGCCTGCTCCCGGCGGCTGCGCGACGCGCTGTCGGTGGGCCGCTGGCCGGCCTCGCTGGAGGAGGTGGACGCCGACCACGCCGGTCCGGTCATGGCCGCGTACGACCCGGCGACGGACCGCTGCCTGCCGAGCACGGACCCGCGGGTGCTGGCGGCCGGTGCGCTGACCGCCCGGGCGATCGCCCGGGCGGCAGGTGTGGCCGTCTGACGGGCGGCCGCGGCGGCGGGGCGGGCGGTCAGCCCGCCACGCGGTCGCCGCGCAGCAGCCCGGAGCCCTCGGGCACGGCGGCGGGGTCGCCGCCGAGGTCGGCGACGGCGTTGTGCTCGTCGACGAAGACGACCCGCGGGGTGAAGGTGCGGGCCTCGGCGTCGTCCATGGTGCCGTAGGCGATGAGGATGACCAGGTCGCCGGGGCTGATCAGGCGGGCGGCGGCGCCGTTGATGCCGATGACGCCGGAGCCGCGGGGACCGGCGATGACGTAGGTCGACAGGCGCGCCCCGTTGTTGATGTCGACGATGTCGACCTTCTCGCCGGGCAGCAGGTCCGCGGCGTCCATCAGGTCGGCGTCGACGGTCACCGATCCCACGTAGTGCAGGTCGGCCTGCGTCACCGTGGCGCGGTGGATCTTGGACTTCATCATGGTGCGGTACATCGGCACTCCGGGATTCTCGGCTCCCTGCCTGCGTCGGTGCAGGTCAAGGGCGCTTCCCACTATACGGCCCGCACCCGGTGCGGCCCGGGTCGCCCACGGCTCACACCTGCGCAGGGCGCACCCGGGCGACGAGGAGGGCGACGTCGTCCTGGGCGTCGTTCTCGCGGAGCTCGGTGAGCAGCAGGTCGCAGGTGGCCTCCAGGTCCTCGGGGGCGTCGGCGAGGAGGTCGGCCAGGACCTGCAGGCGGTCGTCGATGGCCTCGTCGCGGGTCTCCACCAGGCCGTCGGTGTAGAGCACGAGGCGGTCGCCGGGGGCGAGGGGGACCTCGACGGTCTCGAAGGGCACGCCGCCCACGCCCAGCGGGGCGCCGGTGGGCAGCTCCAGCAGCTGGGGGTGCCGGCCGGGGCGGACGATCACCGGGGGCAGGTGGCCGGCGTTGGCGACGCGGAAGCAGGAGCGGCCGAGGTTGAAGACGGCGTAGACGCAGGTGGCGATCGTCTGGTCGAGACCACTGGCGGTGCGGTCGAGGTGGTGCAGCACCTGGGCGGGGTCCAGGCCCAGCCCGGTGAGGGTGCGGGCGGCCGTGCGCAGCTGTCCCATGGCCGCGGCGGCGGTGATGCCGCTGCCCATGACGTCGCCGACGACCAGGGCGCTCTCGGTGCCGCCCTGGGCGATCACGTCGAACCAGTCGCCGCCGACCTGGCCGGCCGATCCGGCGGGCTGGTAGCGGTAGGCGACCTCCAGGCCCACCAGGTCCGTCGGCCGCTGGGGCAGCAGGCTGCGCTGGAGGGTCAGGGCGGTGGCGCGCTCGCGCTGGTACCAGCGGGCGTTGTCGATGCACACCGCCGCCCGGGCGGCGAGCTCGCCGGCGAGCACCACGTCGTCCTCGTCGAAGGGCTCGGGGTTGCGGGTGCGCTTGAGGTCCAGGGCGCCGAGCACCTCGCCGCGGGCGATGAGCGGCACGGCCATGTACGAGTGCAGCCCGGCGCGGCCCAGCAGCTCGGCGGCCTGCTCGTCGCGGGCGATGCGGGGCAGGTCCTCGGCGGTGACGCGGGGCAGGTGCACGGGCCGGGCGGTGCGCACGCACCGGGTGACCAGCCGGTCGGCGTCGTACTGGGCGATCTCCCCCGGCGGGTCGGCGGCGCGTACGGCGTCGTCGGCGTCGGAGGAGGCGACGGCCAGGGCCCGGAAGACGGCCGTGCCGGGGTCGTCGGCGTGTGCGGTGCCCAGCTGCAGGGCGGTGTCGAGGACGTCGACGGCGGCGACGTCGGCCAGGCTCGGCACGACGACCTCGGCCAGTTCGCGGGCGGTCTGGTCGAGGTCGAGGGTGGTGCCGATCAGGACGGAGGCGTCGGCGATCAGGGCGAGCCGGCGCCGTGCCTCGTCGGCCGCCCGCTGGCGGTCGGTGACGTCGACGACGGAGGCCGCGAGGCCCAGCGGGCGGCCGGCGGGGTCGTCCAGGCGGTAGAAGGAGACCAGGCGGGTGCGGATGCCGAGGGCGGGGTCGGCGACGGGTCCCTGGTGGAACATGTCGAGCATCGGGGTGCCCGTCGCCAGGACCCTGCGCATGTTCGCCTCGACCTCCTGGGTGTCGAGGAAGGGCATGGCCTCGGTGACGGTCCGGCCGATGTGCGACCGGGCGGGCAGGCCCTGCATCTGTTCGAGGGCCGGGTTGACCAGGACGAAGCGCAGCTCGGTGTCGAGGACGGCGAGGCCGATCGGGGACTGGTCCACCAGGCGCAGCGACAGGGCCAGGTCGCGCTCGACGTCGCGCAGGACGGCCCGGTCGGTGGCGATGCCCAGGGCGTAGACGCCGCCGTCCTTGTCCTCCAGGCGCATGTTGCGGAACTCCAGCAGGCGTCTGCTGCCGTCCTTGCACCGCACGGGGAAGGTGCCGGCCCAGATGCCGCCGCCGCTCATGACCTTCACGAAGAGGTCGAGCACCTCGGCGACGTGCTCCTCGTCGACCATGAGCCGGGCCGCGTACTGTCCGAGCGCCTCGGCCGGTGTCCAGCCGAAGAGGTCCTCCGCCTGCGGGCTCCACAGGGTGATCCGGCCGTCCTGGTCGAGGACGACCGCGGCCACGCCGAGCACGTCGAGCAGGCCGCCGGGCTCGTACGGGCTGGCCGCCCGGCCCGTGTCCCGCCGGAATGCGTCGGTGGTGCCCATGCGAGGTCTTCCTTCCGCCCGCTCGGGGTGGTGCGGCGGCCTCGTGCCGGTCCGACCGGCCGGCTTTTCGGATCCCTTCCTCGCCGTCGTGCCGCAACGCCTTCCATGTTCTCTCCGAAACGGCCCGGCGCGCAGCCCGCGGGCGGCTAGCCGGTGGGTGCGGCGTCCGGGAGGGGAAGGGTGAACCAGACGGTCTTGCCGCCGGCGCTGGCGTGGTGGCCCCACGCGGCGGCGATCTGCTCGACGAGCCACATGCCGCGCCCGCCCTCGCTGTCGGGGCCGGCCTCGGAGCACAGCGGCAGGCAGCCGCCGGCGTCGGTGACCTGGGCGAGCAGGTGGCGGGGGGTGCGGCCGATGACGAGGCGGACGTCGCCGCAGCCGGGGGGCACGTGCACGATGGCGTTGGTGACCAGCTCCGACAGCAGCAGTGCGGCGTCGGCGGCAAGCTCGCTCAGGCCCCATTCGGCCAGCAGGCGGTTGCTGAAGCGGCGGGCGGCCGCCACGGAGCCGGGGACGGCGGGCAGGGCGAGGGCCGCGGAGGGCGGGGTGCGGTGGACGGGCCAGGAGGCGGCGGGGTCGTGCAGGCACCAGGGGGCTGCGCGGTCCGGCCGGGCGAGGAGTCCCCGAGGGGCGGTGACCGGCTCGGGACTCACGGTGTCGCGGCTGAAAGCAGGCATCGGGCTCTGGGGCGGTCGAGGGGGTGGAATCCCCCAACAGTCGCTCGGTTTCCGCCACAGGTCTATACCCTACGGGTGACTCTGTGGTCACAGCGAGCGATAGAGGCAGGTGGGACAGGTGGTTTTCGCCACAAAGTCGCTGTGAGCGAGGACACGTGCCCGGGCGCAGGGGTCGGACCCGCGCCCGGGCGGGCCCTCAGGAGGATCTGGGGCATTCCTTCCAGGCCAGGTGGTAGATCGTGTTGATGCTGCCGTCGGTGGAGTCCATGGTCATGAAGCTGGTGGTCTTCGAGGGGTCGGAGGTGCCGGCGTTGACCCGCAGCTCGGTGTTGATGTTGAAGTTGCGCAGCTCGCCGCAGGGCGCCCAGACCAGCGAGGCGATGGGCACGGCGTCGGTGGCCTGCCAGTTGTCGGAGTACGAGCCGCGGAAGGTGTGGCTGCTCGGGGTCGTCACGGGCGACCCCTGGAAGTAGTACGAGGCCTTCTCCACGCCGTAGGCGCCGCCCTGGAGCTGGGCGTAGCCGCGGTAGTCGGCGCTGGCGATGGCGTAGGTGAAGCCCTGGGGGACGTGCACGTTCAGGCTGAGCTGGCAGTTCTTGCGGAAGTCGGTGGGCTTGGAGCCCACGCCGACCTGGGCGAGGTAGTCGCTGTAGGTCACGGTGAAGGCCGTGTTGTCGGGCGAGACCGCGACGGCGGCGGTCCCGGCCGGGCAGCCCGAGCCGTTGACGGTGGCGACCTCGATGACGATCTTGTCCGGCGGCGGGTTGGTGATGACCGAGGACGGGGCGTTCGTCGACAGCGGCGTCGCCAGTAATGCGGCGATCGCGCCGGCGGTGAGCAGGCCGGTGGGCATGGTGCTCCAATCGGTTGTCCACGGGGCCGCGCAGGACCCGTGGGAGGGACGAATTCCGGTCTGCCGCCCGTGCAGTGCGCACGGCGCCCCCGAGCGGTGGGGGTGGGCGGCGGGACCTGGTGCGATGCGGGCGGCGGGAGGAAGTGTCGGCCGGTGGGCGCCCTGCGTGCGGCCGGCCCGGGCGGACGGCGCGTCACACCCAAACGAAGCCATGCGCATGACAATCCACCGGCCCTCCCGGGCCCGTGGGACTCGGAGCGCTCCGCATGGTAGGGGCGGGGCCGGGGGTTGAGAAGACTCCTCGTCACCGGCGCCTGCGCCCCGGCGTGACGCCGCCGCCGGGGTGAATTCCCGGGATCTGGCCGAAAGTTGTCGTCAACCTCTTCTTCCCAGGTCACCGGCCGAGGAAGGGGATCCTCCTCATGAGGACGACCTGTTCTTCGTCCCGCATCCGGCTTTTAGCCAGGGCTAAAGGTGGCATGCTGCATCCAGGGACATCCCCAGGGCGCGCGCCCACCGGCCCGTCAGGGGCGCGCGCGACGGTGACGGCGGACGGGTGGGGGCGGTCATGGCCTGGCGGAAGAGCACCGAGAGCGGTCACGCGGCACAGGAGGCGGGGGCCCGGCTGGCCCGCCGCACCACGGCATCGCTGGCCGGGCTGCTGGCCGAACGCGAGATGACCCGCAAGGACCTGGCCGACCGCATGGGCGTCTCCCCCGGCCGCGTCAGCCAGATCCTCTCCGGCGACGAGAACCTCACCCTGCGCTCGCTCGCCGCCGTCGCCGAATCCCTCGACGCGAGAGTCGAGATCACCTTCCTGGACGCCGCCCCGCGACCGGCCGACGGCCCGGCCGGGGAATCCCCGGCGCAGCACACCCCGCAGCCGTCCCCGGCACTCCCCTACGCCCGCTCGCCCCACCGCTGAGCGCCCCGCAGGTGCGCCCCACAGGGGCGCGGGGCAGTGCTTGCCGATCCGCGGCTGCCGCCGCGCGGGCGCGAACGGCCACCGACGGCGGCCACCGACGGCCCGCAGGCGAACGCGCTACCTCTGGACCCCATCTGCGGGCGCGTCGTGGCTTGTCGCGCAGTTCCCCGCGCCCCTACGGGGCACGCTTGCCTCGGCGGACGGCTGCGGCCCGGCCCCGCCGGCCCGGCTCTCCTGCTCCCCCGCCGGCTCCGGCAGATAGCGCTGCTTGAGCGCCTCCAGGCGGGCGGCTCCGTCGCGCTTGCCGTGTGCATGCTCGAGCTCCAGCAGGAACTGCAGGTACTGCTCGGCCTCGCCGAACGCCCGCCGCACCTGCCGCAGCTCCTCGCGGTGCGGCCCGCGGCCCTGCTGCTGGCAGGCCTTCTCCACCTTCGTCTCCAGGGTGATCCACTTCTGGGCCGCGCCCCGCACGTCCTGGTACCGCTGGTTGATCTCCCGCCTGAGGTGGGTGCGGGTGCGGCCGGTGCGCCCGGGCACGTCCACCCGCAGCAGCAGGTGCCGGCGGACGTCGCCGGCGAAGGCATCGAGGTCCCAGCAGTCGCGGAAGCCGGTGGCCAGGCGCTCGCACCAGGCGGCGCGGTCGGCGCGCAGCCGCAGCGCGAGCTGGTGCAGCAACAGGGAGTTGCCGAGGGTCAGCACGGCCAGGGCCGCGCGGCTGCCGTTCTGCTCGCCGCGGCCGCGCGGCAGGACGCCCCAGCCGGTGACGGCACCGACGGCCAGCGGCGGCACGCTGGAGGCGTGCGGCAGCAGCAGGCCGCTGGCCAGGGCGGCCATGCCGGAGGTCCACAGCACCACGCACAGGGCCAGCGCGGACGAGCGGGCGGTGCCCAGCAGCCGGCCCTCCTCGCGGAAGCGGGCGACCAGACACACCCAGGTGACGGGGGCGCAGACCGCGGCGGGCAGCAGCCATTCGGAGACGACGGTCGCCCGGTCCAGTACCACTTCGTCTCCCCGTACCCTCGCGCATGCCGCCGGATCGCGCCGCGCGCACGGCTCGTGCACCGGCGCGGCGACCGGACGATCGTCCCACCGCGCCGGTTACGGCGTGCGACGAACCGGTAAGGCTCTGGGGCCGACCGAAAGGATCGCGCCATCGCGCACGACGGCCGGTCCGCGCCCCCGGGGCACGGACCGGCCGGTCGCAGGCGGGTGCCGCGTCAGGCGGCCCGGTCGGCGCGCACCTTCTCGACCAGGGCGCCGACGACGCCGGCGAGCGCGGCGCGCAGCTCCTCGTCCACGGGCAGGCCGTCCTCGCCGAGGGCCTCGTGGGCCTTGGCGATGCACAGTTCCTCGCCGACGACCTCGACACCGGAGTTGGTGAGGACCTTGCGCAGTTCGGCCTGGGCCCACTTGGCGCCGAAGGCGCTGGGGCTCGCGCCGACGACGGCCGCCGTGCGGCCGCCCAGGGCGGAGGCGCCGTAGGGGCGGGAGGCCCAGTCGAGGGCGTTCTTCAGCTGGCCCGGCACGGAGGAGTTGTATTCGGGGGTGGCGAACAGCAGGGCGTCGGCGGACTCGATGGCCGCGCGCAGCTCGCGTACGCCGGCGCCGGGCTCGGCCTCGTGGTCCTCGTCGAACGGCTGGACGGCGGCCAGGCCGTCCCAGATCTCCACCTTGGCGTCGGTGCCGGCCAGCGCAGCGGCGGCGCGCAGGACGGCGGTGTTCACGGACGCCGCCCGCAGGCTTCCGGATATCGCGAGGATGCGGACGGGTTCGGTGGCAAGGGCGTTCATGTGGTCATGTCTCCTTGAAGGAAAAAGGAAGAAGGAAGAAGCGAACAAAAAGCCGTGCAGAGTCGGAAGGTAGCACCCGGGGCGCCCGCGCCACGTCCCCAATTACCCGCGGGTCGCACCGGCTTGCGGGGCTTACCGTCGCGCCGGGGCGATGCGACGATGGCCGGGTCCGTGCTCGACTCGCTGCCGTACGACGGGGGATGGTGCGCCATGGGTCGGGACGTGCTCACCAGGCCGGCACCGCCACCGCCGTGCACCGAGCGCTACGGCAGGCACGGGGAACACGTGGTGGAGGTGTGGCCGGCGCCGCGGGCGCGGGCACCGGTGGTCCTGGTGGTGCACGGGGGGTTCTGGCGGGCCGCGTACGACCGTCGGCACCTGCGGCCCATGGCGCACGCGCTGGCCGCGCGCGGCTACATGGTGGTGGTGCCGGAGTACCGCCGCACCGGCGCGGGCGGTGGCTGGCCCGGCACGTTCGACGACATCGCGGCCGCCACGGACGCGGTGGGGCCCCTGGCCCTGCGCTACGACGCCGATCCCGCCCGGCAGGTGTGGGCCGGGCACTCGGCCGGCGGCCACCTGGTGCTGTGGGCCGCCGCCCGGCACCGGCTGCCCGCCCGCTCGCGCTGGCACCGGCCCCCGGCCGGCGCCGGCGTGCTGTGTCTCGCGGGCTGTACGTCGCTGGGGCTGGCCGCCCTGTGGGACCTCGACGGCGGCGCGGTACGGGCCCTGTTGGGCGGTGCGCCCGCGCGGGTGCCGCAGCGCTACGCCCTGGCCGACCCCGGGTGGCTGCTGCCGGCCGGGGTGCGCGCGAGGCTGCTGCACGGCACCGCGGACGCGCAGGTGCCGCTCGCGATGAGCCGGGCGTACGCGGCCCGGGCGCGGCGGCTGGGCGACGCGGTGACGCTGGAGGAGCTGCCGGGAGCCGACCACTTCGCGCCGATCGACCCGCGCTCGCCGGTCTGGCCGAGGGTGCTGGCCGCCGTGGCCGACCTCGCCGACACCGGGGCCGCGGCCGGGCCCGGCGTGCGGTCAGCGCACGACTGAGGGGTTCTCGGCCAGCCAGTCGAGGTAGTGCGGGCTGCGCCGCACGGCTGCGGCGTAGACCCGGTCGGCCCGGGCGGCGACGGCGGGCGCGTGGTCGCCGAGGGCGCCGCGCCGGTGCCACAGCAGGAGGTGGCGGATGCGCAGGGGCGTGCCCGCGAGCGGGCGGGGCACGACGCCGGGCGTCCCGCGGAAGGTGGCCTGCCCCAGGCCCACGGCCTGGCCGTCGGCGATGAGTTCGCGGGCGGCGCCGGCCTCGGCGTCGTGCCGGACGGCCGGGGTGAAGCCCGCCCGGGCACAGGCCTCGCTGAAGACCTCGAAGAGCCCGTTGCCCTGGTTGGCGGGCAGCGTCCAGTCGGCGTCGGCGAGGTCGGCGAGGTCGACGACGGGGCGGGTGGCCTGAGGATGGGTGGCGGGCAGCAGGACGAAGGCGGGTTCGACGGCGACGGTCACCCGGCCGAGGTCGGCGGGCAGTTCGGCGCCGGGACGCAGGAACTCGGTGCCGGTGGCCAGGTCCTGCTGGCCGCTGGCCACCAGCGCGGCCGCGGTGGCCAGGCTCGCCTCGGTGCGCAGGGTGGGCCGGGAGCCGGGGAAGAGGTCCTGCAACTCGCGGACCAGGCCGACCGCGAGCGGGCCGGGCGTGGCGACGTAGCGCAGGGGCCGGCGGCCGCTGGTGGAGCCGGCGTGCAGCGCAGACTCGCGCTGGATCGCCTCGATGCCGGGCAGCACCGAGCGGGCCCGGGCGAGCACGAACTCGCCCAGCGCGGTGGGGGCGGCGCCCTGCCGCGAGCGGACGAACAGCGCGCCGCCCAGGAGGCGTTCGATGCGCCGGATCTGTGCGGCCAGGCTCGGCTGGGAGACGCCCAGCGCGGCGGCCGCCCGGGTGATGCTGCCGGCCTCGGCTATCGCGCAGACCACTTTGAGATGGCGAACTTCCAGGTCCATAACCGCATCCTATGGATCAATGGGATTACTTGAAAGTTCCAGCTCTCGCCAGGATGGCAGGTCACTGCATCGCACCGGAAGACTGCACCGAATCAGAAGGATGGCCCCACGATGGACGACTCCGACGTCCGACGCACCGCACAGCGCGTCATGGAGCTGGTGCTGCGGCACCAGCGCACGGCGTCGGCGCACGACGCCCGCCCGCCGGCCGGCGGCTCCTGCCCCGCCTGCCGCGACGCCCACCTGCCGCAGGTGGAGCGGTACGTGGCCGCCGGCGAGCCCGTACTCTTCGTGCTGCCCGCCTTCCCCGGCAAGTCCCCGAACACCGCCAAGGTGCTGGGCGCCCTGCCCGACACGGCCGAGCGCCTCGCGCTGGAGTTCCTCGCCGGGCTGACCCGGCGCATCCGCGAGGTGTACGCGCCGGGTGCACGGATCCTCATCTGCTCCGACGGCCGGGTCTTCGGTGACGTCGTCGGCATCCCCGACGCGGACATCACCGCCTACCAGCAGGAGATGCGGCACCTCATCGACGCCCTGCCGCAGCCCGCCGGGATCGACCTGTTCAACCTGGAGGACATCCCCGAGCTGGCCGGGCTCGGCCACGACCGGATGCGCGAGGTGCTGTGCGAGCAGTACGCCGAGCCGCTGGAGGAGTTGCGCGCACGGGTGCGCGCCGGCGAGGAGGTCGCCCTGTACCGGGCCATGACCCGCTTCCTGTTCGAGGACGCCAACACCCCCGAGTACCCCGGCAGCCGCGCCGCCCTCCAGCGCGATGCCCGCACCCGGGCGTACGCGGTCATGCAGCGCAGTAAGGCATGGGGCGACCTGCTCGGCGACCGCTTCCCCGGCGCCGTGCGGCTGTCGATCCACCCGCACCCGTGCGGCGCGGAGAAACTCGGCATCCACCTGGTGGACACCCCCGACAACTGGCTCACTCCTTGGCACAGCGTGGCGCTGCGCACGGCCGGCGGCGACTATGTGCTGATGAAGCGTCAGGAGGCCGAGGAGCTGGGCGCCGAACCGGTGCTCGTGGACGGCCGGCCCGCCCACTACGCGCTGCCCGCCGCCGTCGCCGCCGCCTGAGCGGACACCCGCCCCCTCCCCCCGACCCGAGGACATCCCATGACCACTGCCGCAGCCGGCGAGCGGATCGCCGGCCACCCGCTCGTGCCCCTGGAGCCGTTCGGCGTCCGCATCGACGCCGCGACGCCGGACGCCCGCGTCGGCGACCTGCCCGTGGAGCGGCTGCGCGAGCTGGCCCGCGCCCACCACCTGCTGCTCCTGCGCGGCTTCGCCGGACCGCGCGACGCCGACGAGCTCACCGAGTACTGCACCCGGTGGGGCGAGATCGGCATGTGGCCCTACGGGCCCGTGCTCGAACTGGTCGAGCACGAGCAGCCCGTCGACCACATATTCGACCACCGGTACGTGCCGCTGCACTGGGACGGCATGTACCGCGAGGAGATCGCCGAGTTCCAGATCTTCCACTGCGTCACCGCCCCCGGCGAGCACGAGGGCGGGCGCACCACCTTCTCCCAGACCGAGGCCGTCCTGCGCACGGCCGACCCGGCGCACCGCCGGCTGTGGGAGCAGGTCACCGGCCGCTACAGCCGGGACGCCTCGCAGTACGCCGGCGAGTGCCTCTCCCCCGTCGTCACCACCTCCCCCGCCGGCTACGCCGTCATCCGCTACAACGAGCCCGTGCCGCCGGGCGAGACGTTCCTGAACCGCCCCGAGCTGCGGTTCTCCGGCGTGCCCGAGGAGCAGCTGGCGGAGTTCCACCGCACCCTGCAGGCGGCCCTGCACGATGCGCGTCACCTGTACGCGCACGCCTGGCGCACCGGCGACGTCGTGGTCGCCGACAACTACACGCTGCTGCACGGCCGCGAGGCCTTCGCCAGCCGCTCGCCGCGCCACCTGCGGCGCGTGCACGTGCTCGGCGACCCGCCGCTGCACAACGACGCCCTGGTGACCTCCCGGGGCTGAGCGCCACCCGTCGCGGGGCCGGCCTCAGAACACGTCCAGCAGGTCGATGCCCGCCAGGCCCGCGCCGGTCAGGGACTGCTCCGACCAGATGACCTTGCCGCCCGGCACGTACCGGGTGCCCCACCTGTCCGCCAGCTGGGCGACGAGGAACAGGCCCCGGCCGCCCTCGTCCTCCTCGGCGGCGTAGCGCAGGTGGGGCGAGGTGCTGCTGGTGTCGGAGACCTCGCAGATCAGGGTGCGGTCGCGCAGCAGCCGTACCCTGATCGGCCCCGAGGCGTGCCGGATCGCGTTGGTGATCAGCTCGCTGAGGATCAGCTCGGTGGTGAAGGACAGCTCCTCCAGATCCCACTGCGACAGCTGCCGGGTGACGTCCCCGCGGGCGCGGCCGACGACCGCCGGGTCGGCCGGCAGCTCCCACTCGGCGATGTCCTGCGGGGCGATCAGATGCGTACGGGCCACCAGCAGGGCGATGTCGTCGGTCTGCCGGTCCGGCAGCAGGGCGCCCAGGAGGGCCTCGCAGGTGTCCTGCGGGCTGCGGTCCGCCACGGCCAGGGTGCTGGTGAGGATGCGCAGGCCCGTGTCGATGTCGCGACGGCGGTCCTCGATCAGGCCGTCCGTGTACAGCACCAGGCTGCTGCCCTCCGGCAGATGCATCTCGGCCGCCTCGAAGGGCAGCCCGCCCAGGCCCAGCGGCGGCCCCGCCGGCATCTCGGGGAACTCCACCGTGCCGTCGGGATGCACCAGCGCGGGCAGCGGGTGGCCGGCCCGGGCCAGGGAGCACATGCCGGTCGAGGGGTCGTAGATGGCCACCAGGCAGGTGGCACCGGCCACGGCGGAGTCGCCGTCGCCCTCGTCCGCCTCCTGGTCCATCCGGGTGACCAGCTCGTCGAGGTGCCCCAGCAGCTCGTCCGGCGGGATGTCCAGGGCGGAGAAGTTCTGCACGGCCGTACGCAGCCGGCCCATCGTCGCCGCCGCGTGCAGACCGTGGCCCACCACGTCGCCGACGACCAGGGCGACCCGGGCCCCCGGCAGGGGGATGACGTCGAACCAGTCGCCGCCCACCCCCGCCTGGGCCGGCAGGTAGCGGTAGGCGACGTCGAGGGCGTTCTGCTCGGGCAGGGCGCGCGGCAGCAGGCTGTGCTGCAAGGTGACGGCCATGGCGTGCTCGCGCGTGTAGCGGCGGGCGTTGTCGATGCACACGGCAGCCCGGGCCGCCAGCTCCTCGGCCAGGGACAGATCCTCCTCCTCGAAGGGCCCGCTGTCGCGGCCCCGCCAGAAATTGGCGATGCCCATCAGCACACCGCGGGCCTTGAGCGGCACGGTGATCAGCGACTGCAGACCGAAGTCCAGCACGGCCTGGGTGCGCTCCTGGTCCTGGGTGCGCCAGCCCTTCGAGGTCTGCAGATCCCCCACCAGGACGGGACTGCCGCTGACGAACCCCGTCGCCTGCGGGGTCGGCCCGGCGAAGGTGACGAGCTGGCCCGCCTTGTACAGCGGCGGATTCCGGGTGACCCCGTTGAGCGCCACCCGGCGCACCACCGCCTCGTCCCCGCGCACCGCCCCGCTCGGCTCCTCGCCCCGCAGGACCGGCTCGGCCAGGTCCACGGTGGCGTAATCGGCGAAGCCCGGCACGGCCACCTCCGTCAGCTCCTCCGCGGTGCGCTGCACGTCCAGCGTGGTGCCGACGCCCACACTCGCGTCGTACAGCAGCCGCAGCCGGCTGCGGGCCACCTCCGCGCGCCCCGCCAGCGCCCGCAGCTCCGTGGAATCCCGCAGGGTCGCCACACTGCCGGGCGGGCCGCCGCCGCGGTCCGTCGGCCGGTTGTTGACCGCCAGCAGCCGGTCGCCGACCGGCAGCACCTCGTCGCTGGCCACGCGCCGCGACTGCAGCAGTTCCGCCATCCGGGGGTCCAGACCCAGCGAACCCACGGCGCGGCCCTCGACGTCCTCCGGCAGGTCCAGCAGGCGCCGCGCCTCGTCATTGGCCAGCACCACGCGGCCGTCGCCGCCGACGATGACCACACCCTCGCGCACGGCGTGCAGAACCGCGTCGTGGTGGTCGTACATCCGGGTCATCTCGGCCGGCCCCAGACCACGCGTCTGGCGCCGCAACCGCCGCGACACCAGGGCCGTACCGGCCGTGGCCAGCACCAGGGAGACCGCGCCCGCCCCGATGACCAGCGGCAACTGCTGGTCGACCGCACTACTGACGGAGGCCACCTTCAGCCCCGACGACACCATGCCGACGACCCGGCCACCGTCCGTGACCGGGACCACGACCTGCAGCTCCTGGCCCAGGGGCCCGTTGACCTGCTCGATGGTCGTATGGCCGCTCAGCGACGGGGCGATCGTGCCGACGAAACGCTTGCCGATCAGCTTCGGGTCCGGGTGGGTGTAGCGGATGCCCTGCCGGTTCATCACCACGATGAAGTCCACGCCGCCCTGCCGCGCCGCATCCAACGACAACGGCTGCAGCACGGAACTCGGATCCGGCCCGCGCAACGTCTGCGCCATACCGGGGCCGTGGGCGAACGCCTCGGCAGCGGCGAGCGAGCGGTCGCGCGCCGCCTGGAATCTGTCGCTCCGCGCCTGGATCAGCAGGGTCACCGCCGCGGCCACGACGAGCAGCAGCACGATCAGCACCTGCAGCACGAACATCTGACCAGCGACACTGCGGGTGCCCGCCACGGCGAACCAGCGGCCCGAGGGCCTCCAGGTGCGGCCCCGGATTCGGGCCATACCCCATGTCTACCCCGGCCACCGACACGACGCGAACGATACGACCCCCGCCGGGGCCCCCGCCGGCCGCCGGCGGGGGCCCCGGCGGGGGCCTGCGGGGCCCTGCCGGGGCGGGGCGCGGCCTGCCCCTGGGCCCGGGCCCGGGGCGGCACCGGCCCCTGCCGGGGGGCGGTGCCCCGCTGCCCCCAGGGTGGGGCGGGGGCGCGGCCCCCAGGGGCCCAAGCCGGGCCGGCAGGCCCGACGAGAGCGGCTGCGGGATCCAGCCGGGACGGGGGCCGGGGCGCGGGCCCTGCCGGGGCAAGGGCGGGGACAGGCCCCATCGGGGGCCCGTCGGGGCGCGGTGGGCACGAGGCCGCCGAGCCCATGGGGGCCGGCCAGCCCATGAGAACGGGGCGCGGTCCTAGAGCGTGTCCGGCGGATCATGCAGTGCCCCGTAGGGGCGCGGGGAACTGCGCGATCAGCCCGCGACGGCCCGCAGCTGACACACCACCCCGAGGGGCCGACTGCGGGCACGTCGTGGCTTGTCGCGCAGTTCCCCGCGCCCCTACGGGGCGCCGTGGTGGCACGTGACGACGATCCGCCGG
>NZ_JBFAPE010000041.1:0-44140 GCF_040675615.1 Streptomyces sp. NPDC049585
GGCCGTCGCATGGTCAACGCCTACGGTCCGACGGAGGCCACGGTGGCGGTGGCGATGAGCCGCCCGCTGTCCGGCACGCGAGCACCCGTGGGCGGCCCTGTCCCCGGCGTGCGGCTTCTCGTCCTCGACGAGCGCCTCGGTCTCGTCCCACCGGGCGTACCCGGCGAGTTGTACGTTGCCGGGCCCGGCCTTGCTCGCGGGTACGGGGGCCGCCCCGACCTGACCGCTGAACGCTTCGTGGCGTGCCCCTACGCCACCGAGCCCGGCAGCCGCATGTACCGCACCGGCGACCTGGTGCGTTGGGCGGGCGACGGTCAGCTGGAGTTTCTGGGCCGGACCGACGACCAGGTGAAGATCCGGGGCTTCCGTATCGAGCCCGGTGAGGTGGAAGCCGTCCTGCGCGCCCAGCCCGGCGTGGCCCAGGCCGTGGTCGTGGCGCGCCGGCACCAGGAACACGACACCCGCCTCGTCGCCTACACCGTCCCGACCCCCGCTCCCGACGGGCTCTCCTCGTCCGCTTCCCTTCGCGACGCCCTCCGCACCCGGCTGCCCGCACACATGGTGCCGTCGGCCATCGTCGTCCTGGATGCCCTGCCGCTCACCCCGAGCGGCAAGCTCGACCGCGCCGCCCTGCCCGCCCCCGACTACACCACCGCCACGGGCACCGCCACGGGCTCCGCACGCCAACCGCGCACCCCGCAGGAGGAAGCCCTCTGCGCGCTCTTCGCGGACGTGCTGGGCATGCCGGAGGTCGGCATCGACGACGACTTCTTCGACCTCGGTGGCCACTCCCTCCTCGCCACCCGTCTCGTCAGCCGCATCCGCAGCGTGCTGGGCGCGGACATCGCCCTGCGGGCGCTGTTCGACGTACCGACGGTGGCCGGCCTGGCCCACCACGTAGGCGCCCCGTCGGACACCGTCCGTACCGCTCTCGCCCCGCGGCCCCGCCCTGCCGTCCTTCCCTTGTCGTTCGCGCAGCAGCGGCTGTGGTTCCTGTACAAGTTCGAGGGGCCCTCCTCGACGTACAACATGCCGCTCGCCCTTCGGCTCACCGGGCAGCTGGACGTGCGGGCGCTGGAGGCCGCCATCAACGACGTGATCGCCCGCCACGAGCCGTTGCGGACGGTCTTCCCCGACACCGACGGCCTGCCCCGGCAGCACGTTCTCACCCCGCAGGAGGCCCGGCTCCCGCTGACCGTCGTGCCGGTGCAGGAGGAGCAGGTGGCGGAGGCGGTGCGCGACACCGTGCGGTACGGGTTCGCGCTCGACCGGGAGATCCCCGTGCACGCCCGGCTGCTGTCCGTGGGGCCGGAGGAGTCGGTCCTGGTGCTCGTCGTCCACCACATCGCGGGCGACGGCTGGTCGATGGGGCCGCTGGCCCGTGACCTGGTGGCCGCCTACGGGGCCCGGCTCCAGGGGCGGGCGCCGCAGTGGGCGCCGTTGCCCGTGCAGTACGCGGACTACACCCTCTGGCAGCACGAACTGCTGGGTGACGACAGTGATCCCGACAGCGTCTTCGTCCGTCAGGCCCGCTACTGGACCGACCACCTCGCTGCTCTCCCCGAGCAGGTGACCGTGCCGACCGACCGGCCCCGGCCGGCCGTCGCCTCCTACCAGGGCGACGTGGCGCCGCTGACGATCGACGCCCGCACGCATGCCGGGCTGCGGGAGCTGGCCCGTACCTCCGGCACCACGCTCTTCATGGTGCTGCAGGCCGGTCTGGCCGCGCTGCTGACCCGGCTCGGGGCGGGCGAGGACATCACCTTGGGCTCGCCCATCGCCGGCCGGGGGGACGAGTGTCTGGACGACCTGGTCGGCTTCTTCGTCAACACCCTCGTCCTGCGCACCGACACCTCCGGTGACCCCGCCTTCTCCACCCTCCTCTCCCGCGTCCGGGAGACGAGCCTTGCGGCCTACACCCACCAGGACGTGCCGTTCGAGTACCTCGTCGAGAAGCTCAACCCGCAGCGGTCCACCGCTCATCACCCGTTGTTCCAGGTGGTGCTGGTGCTGCAGAGCGGCGACGACGCCCGGTTCGAGCTGCCGGGGCTGCGTGTGTGCACGGAGCCGATCGGGGTGGGCTCGGCCAAGTTCGACGTGTTCTTCAGCGTCGCCGAGACCTTCGACGACGAGGGCCGTCCCGCCGGGCTGACCGGACTGATCGAATACGCCACCGACCTGTACGACGCGCAGACCGTGCGCGTCCTCGCCGACCGGTGGTCCCGGCTGCTGCGGGCGGCGGTCGCGGATCCCGACCGGTCGATCGGCGCACTGGAGATCCTCGGCGCCGGCGAGCGGGATGAGCTGCTGGAGTGGTCGCGGGCCGACCGGTCCGACGAGCCGGCAGTGACGTTGCCCGAGCTCTTCGCCCGGGCGGCGGTCCGCGACTCGGGCGCGGTCGCGCTGCGCTGGGACGCCGGACACCTGGCGTACGGGGAGCTGGACCGGCTCTCCAACCGCATCGCGCACTGCCTGCTCGCGCGCGGGGTGGGGCCCGAGCGGCGCGTGGCGCTGCTGATGCGGCGCGGGCCCGGGCTGGTCGCGACCGTGCTGGGCGTGCTGAAGACCGGGGCCGCCTACGTCCCCGTCGACCCGGACTACCCGGCCGAGCGCATCGCGTTCATGCTGCAGGACGCGGAGCCCGCCCAGGTGCTCGACGACGGATGGACCGAGCGCGAGGACCTCTCCCGATTCCCCGACACCGCGCCCGATGTGACCGTGCATCCCGCGCACCCCGCGTACGTCATCTACACCTCCGGTTCCACGGGCCGGCCCAAGGGGGTGGCCGTCACCCACGCCGGCATCGCCAACCTGGCCAAGGCGCAGCTGGACGGCTTCGCCCTCACACCGCAGAGCAGGGTCCTGCAGTTCGCCTCGCCCAGCTTCGACGTGTCGGTGTGGGAGCTGGTGATGGCCTTCGCCGCCGGGGCGAGCCTGGTGGCGGTCCCGGCCGACGCGCTGGCGGGCGAGGCGCTGCAGGAGACCATGCGGCGCCAGCAGGTCACGCACGTGACGCTGCCGCCCTCGGTGCTGGCCACCTTGGACGGGTACGGGCCCGGTGGCGCCCTCGCCGGCCTGTCGGTGCTGCTGGTGGCGGGCGAGGCGTGCCCGCCGGACCTGGTGGGCCGGTGGGCCCCGGGGCGCCGCATGATCAACGCGTACGGGCCCACGGAGTCGACCGTCGGGGCGGCCATGAGCACACCGCTGACCGGGCGCGAGGCCCCGGTGGTGCCCATCGGCCGGCCGCTGTTCGGGCTGTCCGGGTTGGTGCTGGACGCCGGGCTGCGCCTGGTGCCGCGGGGCGTGGTGGGCGAGTTGTACATAGCCGGTGCCGGCCTGGCCCGCGGGTACCTGGGCCGGCCGGGGCTGACCGCCGAGCGCTTCGTCGCCCACCCCTTCGGCGCCCCGGGCGAGCGGATGTACCGCACGGGCGACGTGGTCCGCTGGAACGCAGAGGGACAGCTGGAGTTCCTCGGGCGCGCCGACGACCAGGTCAAGATCCGCGGCTTCCGGGTCGAGCCCGGCGAGGTGCAGGACGCCTTGCGGCGCCTGCCCGGCATCGTGCAGGCCGTCGTCGTCGCCGACCGGCATGCGGCGGGCGACACCCGCCTGGTGGCATACGTCGTGCCCGAGCAGCCGGAGTCCTTCTCCGCCGCGGACGTCCGCGAGGCGCTGCGCGACCGGCTCCCGGCGTACATGGTGCCCGCGGCCGTCGTCGCCCTCGACGAGCTCGTCCTCAGCCCCAACGGCAAGGTCGACCGGCGGGCCCTGCCCGCCCCGGACTACGGGGGCGGCCCGGCGCGGCCGCCGCGCACCCCGCAGGAGGAGGTGCTGTGCGGCCTGTTCACCGAGGTGCTGGCGGTGCCGGGGGTGGGGGTCGACGACGGGTTCTTCGACCTGGGCGGGCACTCCCTGCTGGCGACCCGGCTGATCAGCCGTATCCGGGACGTCCTGGGCGTCGAGCTGCCCCTGCGGGCCCTGTTCGAGGCGCCGACGGTGGCCGCGCTCGCGCAGCGGCTCGGCGGCGAGGGGGAGAGGTCCAGTGCCTTCGACGTCCTGCTGCCGCTGCGGGCGAAGGGACAGCGGCCGCCACTGTTCTGCCTGCACTCCGGTGGCGGCATGAGCTGGAACTATGCCGCCCTGCTGCCGCACCTCGCCGCCGACATCCCGCTGTACGGGCTGCAGGCCCGCGGCCTGGCGCACCCCGACGACCTGCCGCGGTCGCTGGAGGAGGTGGCCGACGACTGCATCGAGGCGATGCTGCGGGTGCAGCCGTCGGGGCCGTACCACCTGCTCGGCCACTCCTTCGGCGGGGTGGTGGCCCACGCCATGGCCGCCCGGTTGCGCGAGCGCGGCCAGGAGGTCGCCCTGATCGTCTGCCTGGACGCCAAACCGGCCGCCGACGAGGGCGAGCTGGAGGAGCATGCGCACGAGGAGTACTACCGGGGGATCCTCGACCTGCTGGGCGTCGGGACGGAGCAGGTGCCGGCCGGGCCGATGGGCTTCGACGAGTTCGCCGAGCTGGCCCGGACCACCAACACCGTGCTCGGCAGCATCGAGGAGGAGGAATTCCTCACCATCATGCGGGTGCTGGAGAACAACATCGCCGTCACGGCGCGCTACCGGCATGAACGGGTCGCCACGCGCATGGTGCTGTTCGCGGCGACGGAGGAGACCGACACCGTGCTGGACGCCGGCAGCTGGCGCCCGTACGTCGACGGCGAGGTCGTCTGCCACCGGGTGGCCACCACCCACGCCGGCATCCTCAAACCGGAGATGCTCGGCCGGATCGCCGCGGTGATCGAGGCGGAGCTGTGCGGGCGGCGAGGATGACAACGGCGAGGGGCCCGCGCCGCCGGCCGACGTACCGTACGTCGGGCGGTGGCGCAGGCCCCCGGGCCGTCGGGCGGCTGCCGTCAGGCGGAGTGGCCGCCGGACACCTCGGAGAAGGGCGGCCGCGTCACGATCATCGGGCTGCGGTTCTCGGTGACCGTGCGTTCGTTGATGACGACCTTGACGACGTCGCTGCGGCTCGGTATGTCGAACATGACCGGCCGCAGGACGTTCTCCATGATGCCGCGCAGACCGCGGGCGCCCGTGCCGCGCAGAATGGCCCGGTCGACGATCGCCTCCAGCGCGCCCCGGCTGAACTCGAGCTCCACCTGGTCCATTTCGAACAGCTTCTTGTACTGCTTGACCAGGGCGTTGCGCGGCTCGGTCAGCGTCTTGAGCAGGGCCGCCTTGTCGAGGCTGGAGACGCGGGCGATGACCGGCAGCCGGCCGATGAACTCGGGGATCAGCCCGTACTTGACGAGGTCGGCCGGCATGACGCTGGCGAAGACGTCCCCGTCCGCGCGCGCCGTGACCGGCTCGATCTGGGCGCCGAAGCCCAGCCCGCGCCGGCCCACCCGGTCGTTGATGATGTTCTCCAGGCCCGCGAAGGCACCGGCCACGATGAACAGCACGTTGGAGGTGTCGATCTGGATGAACTCCTGGTGCGGGTGCTTGCGCCCGCCCTGCGGCGGCACCGAGGCCGTCGTGCCCTCCAGGATCTTCAGCAGCGCCTGCTGGACGCCCTCGCCGGAGACGTCGCGGGTGATGGAGGGGTTCTCGCTCTTGCGGGCGATCTTGTCGATCTCGTCGATGTAGACGATGCCGGTCTCGGCCCGGGTCACGTCGTAGTCGGCGGCCTGCAGCAGCTTGAGCAGGATGTTCTCGACGTCCTCGCCCACGTAGCCGGCCTCGGTCAGGGCGGTCGCGTCGGCGATGGCGAACGGGACGTTCAGCAGCCGCGCCAGGGTCTGCACGAGGTAGGTCTTGCCGCAGCCGGTGGGTCCGAGCATCAGGATGTTCGACTTGGCGACCTCGACGTCCTTGTCGTCGTCCTCCATGCCCCACACGCGCTTGTAGTGGTTGTAGACGGCCACCGCCAACGAGCGCTTCGCGGCCTCCTGGCCCACGACGTACTGGTCGAGGAACCGGTGGATCTCCGCCGGCTTGGGCAGCTCCTCCAGCGGTGCCTCGGTGACGACCGCCAGCTCCTCCTCGATGAGCTCGTTGCACAACCCCACGCACTCGTCGCAGATGTGCACGCCGGGCGGGCCGGCGATGAGCTTCCTGACCTGTTTCTGCGTCTTCCCGCAGAAGGAGCACTTCAGCAGGAACCCCTCGTCACCGATGCGTGCCATGACCCGTCGACCCGTCCCCTCCGGTGCGCCGCGGCCCCGCCTGGGAACCCCGCGCGCTCTTGCGTGACTTTAACAGCTGCCCCTGCCATCCAGATGTTCCCGTCATCCCGATGCTAGGGTAATTTGACGGCCGCTCTGTGGGGGCCCGCTACGAGGAGGACAATGGCTCGGCTCAACAGGGCGCAGACGCAGGAGCGCACGCGTGCCAGGGTGCTGGCCGCCGCCCGTGAGGAGTTCGCCGAGAAGGGCTTCCGGGCCGCCAGGATCGACGCCGTCGCCGAGCGCGCCGAGCTCACCCGCGGCGCCGTCTACTCCAACTTCCCCGGCAAGCGGGCCCTGTACTTCACCGTTCTGGCCGAGCGCGCCGAACGCGCGCCCGCGCCGCCGGCCACCGAAGCGGGCGGCACGGCCCGCGAGGCGCTCGGCGCTCTTGCGCGCACCTGGGTCGCCCGGCTGCCCGGCACCGGCTTCGCCGACGCCGGTGCCGCCCACGGGGGCGTCCCCCCGCAGTACGGCGAGGCCCGCATCGACGTCGACGCGCTGCCCGAAATCCTCGCCGACGCCCGGCTCGCACAGCCGTTCGTCGAGCTGATGAAGCTCGACGCGCTCCTCCTCGCGCTCGCCCTCGAACACCTGCGGCCGCCCCGGTCGCCGGAGGGGGCACCCCCCGGCCGGCTCGTCCGACTCGCCGAGACCGTACTGACCTCCCTGCACGGCGCCCGGCAACTGGCCGCCGCCGCACCCGGCTTCGTACAGCCCTTCGACATGGTCAGCGCGGCCGAGCGGCTGTGCGGGCTCGAACTCAACGACTGGTGGGCGCCCCCGCCCGTGCACCCGCCCGCCCGCGCCGAGGACCGGCCCTGGCAGCCGCCCGCGGCCGTCGACGCCGTACGGGCCGCGCCCGCGCCGCTGCACGAGGACGGCATCGTCGCCGTCCTCGGCCTGCATCGGCTCTCCGCGGCCGAGGAGGCCGTCCGCGCCGCACCACCCGGCACTCCCGTCACGGTGGTCGTCGTCACCGGCGACCCCGGCGAACTCATGCCCCTCGCCCGGCTCGTCGTCGCCGAGCTGTGCGGCTGCCTGCGCAGCGCCTTCCCCCGGGCGGCCTGGCCGGCCCTGCGCGTCGTGTGCGACACCACCGGCGCCGTCGCCGCGGCCGCGGGCGTGACGGCCGTGGACGACGACACCGAGACGGCGATCCGCATCGAAGCGGGGCGCGTCGTCGGCCGCGCCGACGGGTTCGGGGCCTGCCACGCGGTGGCGTCCGCCCGACCGGTGGGCAGCGCCTCCGAGATCACCGGTCCGAGGGCCGCAGACGTACGCGTTCCGGTGTCAGGTCCTTGACGGACGTCGTGCCGAGGAGCTGCATCGTCTGCCGCACCTCGGCGCCCAGGATGTCCAGGGCCCGCCGCACGCCGGCTCCGCCGCCCGCCATCAGCCCGTACAGGTACGCCCGTCCCACCAGCACGGCGGTCGCGCCCAGGCACACCGCGGCCACGGCGTCCGCCCCCGACAGCACGCCCCCGTCGACGTACACCTCCGCCCGGCCGCCGAGCGCCTCGACCACCGCGGGCAGTTCCTCCAGCGGCACCGGGGCCCGGTCGAGCTGCCGGCCACCGTGGTTGCTCACCACGACCGCGTCCGCGCCGGCCTCGACGACCGACAGGGCGTCCTCCGCGCTCTGCACGCCCTTGACCACCAGATTGCCCGGCCACACGGCCCGCACATGGGCGAGATCGGCGAGCGAGGCCGTCGGATCGAACATCTGGTCCGCGAGCTCCGCGACGGTACCGCCCCACTGCCGCAAGGAGGCGAACTCCAGTGGGGCGGTGGTGAGCAGATCCAGCCACCAGCCCGGCCGCAGCGCGCCGTTGACGAACGTACGGGCGGTGAGGGCGGGCGGCAACGTCATCCCGTTGCGCACGTCGCGCAGCCGCGACCCCGCCACCGGCGCGTCGACCGTCAGGACGAGCGCCTCGTACCCCGCGTCCGCGGCGCGCCGGACGAGATCTTCGCTGCGTTCCCGGTCGCGCCACAAGTACAGCTGGAACCACCGGCGTGTGCCCGGAGCCGCCGCGGCCAGCTCCGCCACCGACGTCGTGCCGAGGGTCGACAACGCGTAGGGAACGCCGGCGCGGCCGGCCGCCCGGGCCACGGCCACCTCGCCCTCGTGGTGCATCATCCGTGTGAACCCGGTCGGCGCGAGCACCAGCGGCAGGGCACAGGGGCTGCCGAGCACCGTGGCGGAGGTGTCCACGGCGGAGACGTCGCGCAGCACGCGTGGCCGGAATTCGATGCGCGCGAAGCCCGCACGGTTGCGGGCGAGCGACAACTCGTCGCCGGCGCCCCCGTCGACGTAGTCGAAGACGGCCCTCGGTACGCGGCGGCGGGCGGCGCGGCGCAGGTCCGCCACGGTCGCCGCGGCGGCGAGCCGGCGCCGGGTGCCGCCGAGCTCCACAGGGCGCGGGCGCAGCAGCGCGGCCACGTCCGCCGGCCTCGGAACCCTCCGGTGGGGACGGTCGTGGGTCATGCGAACACCATTACGGATGGGGCGCGTTGGGCGCAATGGCCACGGGCTGCGTCAGGGACTTCCTCGACGGGGAGGTCAGGGCCGCGTCGGGGTCGCGTCAGGGTCATCCCGGTCGTACGGCAAGATCACCGGCGGAAGAGTGGACGTCGCAAGCGAAGAACGAGGAAAAACGGAGTCCTGCATGCGTCGCTCATCGGCCCTGTCCCTGGCCACCGCCACCGCCGCCGCGGCCGCCGTCGTGCTCACCACGGCCCCCGCACAGGCGGCGACGGGCGCGTCCGGCGGCCTGGACCGCGCCGCCCTGAACGAGGCCATCGGCCTGCGCCCGACCGACGGCGCCGCGGCTGCCGTCGCCGAGGTGCACAAGGACGCACAGACCTGGCGGGGCACCTCCGGGGACCTGGTCACCGGCAAGCACATCAGCACCGGCGCCCACTTCCGGATCGGCAGCATCAGCAAGCCCATGGAAGCGGTGATCCTCCTCCAGCTGTCCGCCGAGGGCCGGGTCGACCTCGACCAGAGTGTGCAGCACTACCTGCCCGGCCTGCTGCCGGAGGACCGCTTCAAGGAGCCCATCACCGTACGGCAGCTGCTCAACCACACCAGCGGCCTCCCCCAGGACTTCGAGGGCGCCCCCGCCACCACACCGGACCAGGACATCGACGGCCGCCTCGGCTCCCTCACCTGGGACCAGATCATCCAGCAGACCCTCCGCCCCGAGGGCCGCCCCGCCCCCGGCCCGCGCTTCAGCCCCGGCACCCAGCAGGAGTACAACTCCTTCGGCTACCGCATCGCCGGCAAGCTGATCGAGCAGATCACCGGGCACCCGTACCAGTACGAGGTGACCAAGCGCATCCTCAAGCCCCTGAAGATGCGCGAGACCAGGACCGCGGTCCCCGGACGCAGCACCCCCGTCCCCCGCCCCTACCTCCCCGGCTACATGCCCCGCAGCAACGGCGAGCTCGTCGACGTCAACGTGCAGGGCGGCCTGCCCGCCAGCACGACCTCCACCACCGGCGACCTCGACCGCTTCATCACCGGCCTCTTCGACGGCAGCCTCCTGCGCCCGGCCCAGGCCGCCGAACTCTTCACGGTGCCCAAGGGTCTCGACGGCAAGCCCCTGCCCTACGCCAACAACCTCAACTGCAACACCGGCCCCACCAAGGGCACCGCGTGCTTCAGCGTCGGCCTGATGTCCTTCACCCTCCCCGACGGCTCGACCGTATGGGGCAAGACCGGCAGCGACCCCGGCTACCGCAGCGGCGTCTTCGCCACCCGCGACCTCAACCGCCGAGCGGTCTACGCCCTGGGCACGTCCTCCACCAACACCCAGAACGCCCCGGCGGTCGGCCTGCGCCTGGCCCTGGCGGCCTTCGGGAAGTAGGGACCGCGCCGGCCGGCCACTACGCGGCGCAGAACTCGTTGCCTTCGGGGTCCTGCATGACCCACCAGTGGCCGGCAGGACCCTTGTCCACCTCCCGCACACGAGTCGCCCCCAGCCCCTCCAGCCGCTCGAGTGGAGGGCGACGGAACTCGTGTTCCTCGTGTTCACAGGACCTGAAAGGCCATTCTTTCCGCCGCTGTGGCAATCAACACCATGGTGCTGGCGAGCAGGGAACGAGTCGCACGGTGCAATCTGGCCATTCTCAGCTGATGGAGCGTCATGCAGCGCCAGAGTTCGAGGAGGGCCGACCGTGTGGCGTCGCCGGTGCTTTGTGTCATGAAGCCGTCCCGGAAGGCCAACGGGTCGCTGAATTCATCCAAAGTGTCTTTGTAGCTGAAGGACAGCGACGGGGGAAACCCGGGCGGGCGGGACAGGTCGCGCCCGCGCAGCGGACCAGTGAGCACCCCGGTCGCCTGAACCACCGAGTATGTGCTCATCGTCAATACGACAAGGGTGGAGCCCCAGATGATCGGCGCCAGGCGCGAAGAGGGTGAACTGGAGACGAGAACTGCTCCGGCGATGACCAATGCGTTCGCACTCAACAGCGCGCTGGTACGGCTCACCAGGCCCAGGCGGAGCTGATCCGCTCGGCTCAGATGCCATTGAGCGAGCTTGAGCGCCTCTTTTGCCTGTATTTCATCGCTCATGGGGCGTATCCGGCCTTTCGGTTCCAGGTGCTGCCTTGACGCTGCCCCTGGAGATTGCCCGGCAACCGCACGGGCGAAGCCCCTCTCCTGCCGGCAGGAGAGGGGCCCGGGGTTCACTTCTTGCGGCGCTTGCGGGGGGCGGGGATCGCCGGGGCCTCGGTTTCGCGGGCTGCGGCGAGGAAGGGGGAGATCGCCTCCTCGTACCGCTTCAGGGATTCGGCGCCCAGGTCGACCTCGAGCCACTTGGGCACCTGGATTTCCTTGATTTCCGTCACCGGGGAACCGTCCTCGTGCATCTCCCCGGTGAAGTCCTCCATTTCCTCCGTCACGGTCACGGCGAACTTGACCGTGGTCAGGTCTTCGGTCACCTCGGGGGCGAGGTCGTCGAAGTCGATGCGCTGGACGAAAATCGGGGTCGTGATCGTCTGGCCGCCGACCTCGATCGTCTTCACCCCTTCCTCCACGCCCGGCCGACCCTTGTGGGTCTCGTCCACCTCGATGAATTTGGTGCCCATGGACGGCGCCTCTCCTCTGTGCTGTTGGGTGCGTAAATTCTAGTGCACCGGCTGCAGTTGACGCCAATTCAGAAATGCGGCGTGTGACCTCGCGGAGAAGGCGGCTTCTGTGCCGTCGTGTGCAGTTCAATCCGTCGCCAACCTGAGGAAATGGGCGAGTGCGGAGGGCGTCGCCTCACCCCTTGCCGGCGTGGTTGCTCAGCGCGTCGCGCAGGGCGGCGCGGGAGGTGATGCCGAGCTTCGGGAAGACCCGGTACAGGTGCGAACTGACCGTCCGTGGGGACAACCGGGTCCGCTCGCCGATCTCCTTGTTCGTCAGTCCGGTCGCGGCGAGTTCGGCTATCCGGCGTTCCTGCCAGGTCAGCGCCGCGACGTCCGGGGCCGACGGGGCCTGGGACCCGCCCGCGAACCGCAGTTCGGCGCGGGCCCGGTCCGCCCACGCCGCGCAGCCGAGACGGTCGAACGCCTCGGTGGCCGGCACCAGCGCCTGCCGGGCCGCGCGCGGCTCCTTCAGCCGCCGCAGGGTCGAGCCGTAGGCCAGGCGGATGCGCGCCAGCTCGAAGGGGAAGTCGCCGGCCGCCGGGTGCGCCTCGACGCGCGCGTACATCGCCGTCGCCTCCGCCAGGTCGTCCGCGGTCATCGCCAGGGCACCGTAGGCGGAGAGTGCCAGCCGCGGGGATGCCTCCGGCAGGCCGGCCTCGCAGGCCGCCAGGGCGTGCCGCCGCGCCTGGTCCCGGCGGCCGCTGTACAGCGCGGCCTCCACCAGTTCGAGCAGGGCGCGCGGGGCGATCTGGTGGGCGTGACGGTCGAAGCTGCCCGGCGGCGTCATCCCGATGGCGTACAGGTACGCTGCCTCGAAGTCTCCTTCGGTGAGCGCCACTCCGGTGGCGATCGCCTCCGTGATCTGGGTGAGCAGACCGACCCCGCGCGGGCGGGCCCAGGCGTCCACGGCGGACTGCAGCTCCCGTGCGACGCCGAGCCGCCCCTGTCTGGCCGCCAGCTGCCCCAGCACGGCCCGGGTGTGGTACGCGAGGAGGACGTGGCCGTGCGCGGTGGACAACTCCAGCGCCTGGTGCCCGGTCCGCTCCGCCTCCTGCCAGTCGCCGGAGTACATCTGGTCCAGCATCAGCATCCGCAGCATGGTCATCACGCTCGACACGGCGCCGGCCTCCCGCTCCCGTTCGACGGCGCGCTGCAGCTGGGTGCGGTACTGGCTCAGCACGTCGACGTGGGAGGCGCAGACGCCCAGCCGGGCCAGGTCCCACGGCGCGAGGTGCGCCTCGGCGGCGAATGCCTGTTCCAGGCGTACGCGCAGCCCCGCACCGCTGCGCGCCACGGCGCTCGCGTCCCGGTAGAGCGCCGTCAGCGGGTGGAGCCGGTCGCCGAGTGAGTCGAGGATCCGCTCGGCGCGCTGCCACAGGGCGGGATCGCCCGCGTAGTGGGCCATGGTGACCAGCGCGTCGGCCGCCCGGGCCAGGGTTCCGCCACCGGTCTGCGCCACGCCGTCCGACCACCGCTCGATCGCCGCCGCCAGCCGCTGGAAGGCGGGCCGGACCGCTCCGGCCTGGACGAAGTCCGCGTGGGCGGAGGTGAGGACGGCGGCCAGGGAACCGGCCGTTCCGGGCTCGGGAGCCGAGCGGTGGAGCAACTGTTGCGCCTCGTCCAGCAGCGCGGCCTGCCCGGCGAGGTAGGCCGCGTCCCCGAGCCGCCGGGAGCGGTCCGCGGGCCGCTCGCTCAGCTCCGCCGCGCGGGTCAGCCAGGCCACCGCGGCCGCCGCGCCGCCGCGCCGCGTCGCGGAGTCGGCCGCCGCTTCCAGCGCCGCGGCCACTGCCTCGTCCGGGTCGACGACGGAGGCCGCCAGGTGGCCCGCGTGCCGCTCGGGGTCGGCCCGGTGCACCCGGGAGAGTTCGGCGTGGGCGGCCCGGCGCTGGTCGGGTGTCGCCAGCTGGATGACGGCGGAGCGGACCAGCGGGTGCCGGAAGACGACGTCACCCGTGGCCGTGTCGACGTCGAGCAGACCCGACGCGACAGCCGGTTCGACGTCGCGCATCCGGTACCGCGTGGCGTGCAGGCGACCGCGGCGCCGGCCGGCGGCGGCGCCGTCCAGGGCGCCACGCAGCAGTTCCGCCCGGACGGCGGGGGCCAGGCGCTCGATCCGCGTGCCGTAGAGCTGCTGGAGGCGCCGGGGCAGCGGCACCCCGGGGACGGCGAGCAGGTCACCGGCGGGCTTCGGCGCGGCCACGTAGGGCGGCAGTTCCTGCAGGGCGAGCGGGTTGCCCCGGGCGTGGTCCAGGACGGTGCGCCGGACGCGCTCGTCGAGTCGGGGGTGACGCAGCTCCAGGAGGCGTCCGGCGTCCTCCTCCGACAGGGCCGTGACCTGCAGGTCGGCGAGCCGGGCGTGGTCGAAGGCGGAACGCACCTCGTCCCGCAGGGCGACCAGCATCTTCACCGGAACGGCCGCCAGCCGGCGTGCCACGAATCCGCACACCTCCGCGCTGGCGTCGTCCAGCCACTGGCCGTCGTCGATCAGTAGCGTCAGCGGCCGCTCGGCGGCGGCCAGCGACAGCAGGTCCAGCACGGCGATGCCGAGGGACATCACGGACGGCGGCTCGCCCTTGCCGCGGCCGAACACCACGTCCAGGGCGGCGTGTTGCCGTGGTTCCAGCCGGACGGTGCGGTCGAGCAGGGGGTAGAGGCACTGGTGCAGCCCGGCGAACGGCAGTTCCGACTCGGCCTCCACCCCGGTGGCCCGGACCAGTACGTGGCTCGCCCGGGCGGCCAGTCGGGCCGCGTGGTCGACGAGCGCGCTCTTGCCCACACCCGCCTCGCCACGCAGCACCAGGGCCCGCCCCTCGGGCGCGGTCACGAACGCCGAAAGTACGGCCAGTTCGTGCCCTCGTCCGACCAACGGCGTTTCCGCCGGTTCCATGCTTCCCCCACTTTCGCGCACGGCCGCCCGGTGCGTCCGCGGGCGGCCATGCGGTGATCATCATGTACGCGACGTAGCATGCCAGTCCGATGGCACCGTACTCGCGGCCGACGCCGCTGGACGTGCAGCTTCCGAAACAGCCGTCGCAGCAAGGACGGCAAGGAAAGCCGAGAACCGGTCAGCACGCGGTCGCCGGGGAGAAGCCGAACAGCGGCGCGGGCTGCCGCAGTGAAGGCGGCGCCGGGTGGGCTCGACGCGCTCGGCGGCCGGCGGCGGGGGTGACGCAGGGGGTTGAAGCGGGGCCGTCCGGGCGCACACAGGAACGGCCGGTCGGTACTGTGACCGACCGGCCGTTCCGGTTTCGTGCTTCCCTCGTGCCGCCCGACTGCGGATCAGCCCATCGTGCAGGCGAGCTGCGCCTTCACTGCGTTGCGGAGATCCTCCTGGGCACGGCAGTCGGCATTGTAGATGTCTTCCCACTTGGGGCTGATGACGTGGACGTTCACGATCTCGGTGATGATGTTGACGTTCCCCTGGGCCACGATGGTGTTGCGGGCCACTGCCACCTGTGACGTCGGAGCAGTCTGGGCACCAATGACACCGCCTTCACCGTAGAGCAGGTTGGTGATCTTGGTGTAGATGGTGACCTCCTTGCCCTGGATGTTGTTGCCGACGACGGCGACCGTGTAGTCCTTGTAGTTGCGCTGCCAGCCGAACCTGGTCCGCTGGTTCAGGGCGGTCACGGCGGCGTACCCAAGGGTGGCAATCCACTGGTGCCTGATCAGCGGGCGACCGCCCGGGTGGTCCCGGGGCTTCGCCGGATCCCCCAGCTGCACGTCGCTGTACAGGCTCTGGTTGCCCATGTCCAGGCGGTCCGCCGCCGCACCCGACTGGGGCGCGGCACCGGCCGGCGCCGCGATGCCGCCGGTGACGGCAAGGGCCGCGGCCCCGGCGACCAGGGCCGTCTTCCACTTCCCGGCAGGACGCTGACTGATTGCCATCCTGGTGATCCTCGTTTCCGTATGTCGACAAGCGCGCGGGCGCGCCCCCCGCGCCCGCCACCGGGAAACTCCCGGCGCCCTCGACTCTCGCCGACCAGCGTCAGGCGCACATCAGTCATTTGACGGTAGGACGTCGGGAGCCTTTCTTGTGCTCCTAGAAGAAGCCCAGCTTCTTCGCCGAGTACGAGACGAGCACGTTCTTCGTCTGCTGGTGGTACAGCGGTCATACCTGCGCTGACCAGCGAAAGCGACAGGGCGGGCGGTTCCTTGGAGAGGACCGGTCCGGACATGGTCCGGATCTTGGTACGTGCAGGGTCCGGGGAAGACAGGGAGCGGGGCGCGACGGGATGCCGTGGGAGCTGGGTGGGCGGGCGAACGGAACCCTGACGGGAAGAGATGCGCACGCCCTCGCCTCCGGCCCTTGCCGGCCCGCCGGATCCGGGAAGGTCCAGCCGGGCCGTGGAGTCCGCCGAGGCGAGCGCGGCGAGCAGCTCGCGTGCTTCTGCTCTGGTGCCGGACGGCGGCCGTCTGCCGTTTCTCAGCGCCGTGGGAGGCCCGGTCGGCGTGCCCCGTGCTACGCTTACCCGTTTGCATCGTCGCCGTGTCGGTGCTCCCTGCGGTGTCCCAGGCTGGTGGCCGCGACCCGGCCGCGCCTTCCTCGGTACGGTCTCTTCGAAGGAAGGCTTTCTGTGAGCAGCGGATCAGCACGTGCCGATGCCCGACGACAGGACTGTGTGCCCGAGGCGTCGGGCGCCGCTCCGGCGCGGCCCACGGTGGCCTCCTTCGCGGAGCTGGGGCTGCCGGCCGAGGTGCTGCGGGTGCTCGACGAGCAGGGTGTGACCAAGCCCTTCCCCATCCAGGCGGCGGCGCTGCCGAACGCTCTCTCGGGGCGGGACGTCCTGGGCCGGGGCCGCACGGGATCCGGCAAGACCCTCGCCTTCGGCCTGGGGATGCTCGCCCGGACGGCCGGGCGGCGCGCGCAGTCCAAGGAACCGCTGGCACTCGTGCTGGTGCCCACCCGGGAGCTGGCGCAGCAGGTCGGCGAGGCGCTCACCCCGTACGCCGAGGCGCTGCGGCTGCGGCTCGCGACCGTGGTGGGCGGAGTGTCCATCGGACGGCAGGCCGCCGCGCTGCGGGACGGCGCCGAGATCGTCGTCGCCACCCCCGGCCGGCTGCACGACCTCGTCGAGCGCAAGGACTGCCGACTGGGGCGGGTGCGCATCACGGTCCTGGACGAGGCGGACCAGATGTGCGACCTGGGATTCCTGCCGCCGGTCAGTGAGATCCTGGACCAGGTGCGTTCCGACGGACAGCGGATGCTGTTCTCCGCCACTCTCGACCGCGACGTCGACGAACTGGTGCAGGGTTACCTGCGCGACCCCGCCGTCCACTCCGTGGACCCCTCGTCCAGCGCGGTGTCCACGATCGAGCACCACGTCTTCGTCGTGCACGGCCCCGACCGGTACGCCGTGACCACGGAGATCGCCGCCCGGGACGGCCGCGTCCTGCTGTTCCTGGACTCCAAGCACGGCGTCGACCAGCTCACACGGCATCTGCGGGCCAGCGGCGTGGCCGCCGCCGCCCTGCACAGCGGGAAGTCCCAGCCGCAGCGCACCCGCACCCTGGCCCAGTTCAGGAACGGGCAGATCACGGCGCTGGTGGCGACGAACGTCGCCGCACGAGGCCTCCACGTCGACGACCTCGACCTCGTGGTCAACGTCGACCCGGCCACCGACCCGAAGGACTACCTGCACCGCGCGGGCCGCACGGCTCGGGCCGGCCGCTCCGGGACCGTCGTGACGCTCGTCCTGTCGGGGCAGCGCCGCGAAGCGAGCCAGGTCATGGCGGACGCCGAGGTCGCTTCCAAGGTCACCAAGGTGCGGTCCGGCGAGGCGGAGCTGAGCCGTATCACCGGCGCCAGGGCCCCCTCCGGCGAGCCTCTCGACGGCGGGCCGGCCGTGTCACGCCCCAAGAACCACAACACCCCGTTCCGCGGCCTGGGCAGCACCAAGGACACGAAGAACGGCTCCGGCGGCAAGCCGTCCCGCAAGGCCACCGAGGCCCGCAAGCTCGCGGAGGCCCGCAAGGCCGCCCGAGTGCGGCGCGGCGGCTGAGCCCCGGCTCCACGGACACCACCGCCGTCTGCGCAGCTCCCGGCGGCTCTGCTCCTCGGCGGCCAGCCCGACCGCCACCGGCCCGGTCGCCCTGGCCGGCAACGTGCACGGTCGCCCGGTCAGTTCGTGCGTATTCGGGCCGACGCCGTCCTGCGCCGTGCCCCCCAGTCCGGCCGCCGGCGCGAGCGCCGGTGCGGGCCGCGGGCGCGACGTCCGTCCGATGGCTGTTCTCGGCTGTCGGTTAGAAGAACCCCAGCTTCTTCGCCGAGTAGCTCACCAGCACGTTCTTCGTCTGCTGGTAGTGGGACAGGGCCATTTTGTGGCCTTCGCGGCCGAAGCCCGATTGTTTGTAGCCTCCGAAAGCGGCGTGGGCGGGGTATTGGTGGTAGGTGTTCGTCCAGACGCGGCCGGCCTGGAGGGCTCGGGCGGTGCGGTAGGCGGTGGTGTGGTCGCGGGTCCAGACGCCGGCGCCGAGGCCGTAGAGGGTGTCGTTGGCCAGGGTGACGGCCTCGTCGAAGTCGGTGAAGGGGGTGACGCCGACGACCGGGCCGAAGATCTCTTCCTGGAAGACGCGCATGCGGTTGTGGCCCTCGAAGACGGTGGGTTCGATGTAGAAGCCGCCGGCGAGTTCGCCGCCGAGGGCGGCGCGGGTGCCGCCGGTGAGGGTGCGGGCACCTTCCTGGCGGGCTATGTCGAAGTAGGAGAGGATCTTCTCCAGCTGGTCGTTGGAGGCCTGGGCGCCGATCATGGTGTCGGTGTCCAGCGGGTGGCCGGGGACGATGGCCTCGGTGCGGGTGAGGGCGGCGGCGAGGAAGTCGGCGTAGTGGCCGCGCTGGATGAGGGCGCGGGAGGGGCAGGTGCAGACCTCGCCCTGGTTGAGGGCGAACATGGTGAAGCCTTCGAGGGCCTTGTCGAGGAAGTCGTCGGCGGCGGCGGAGACGTCGTCGAAGAAGATGTTGGGGCTCTTGCCACCGAGTTCGAGAGTGACCGGTTTGAGGTGCTCGGAGGCGTACTGCATGATCAGGCGCCCCGTCGTCGTCTCGCCGGTGAA
The DNA here is from genome assembly GCF_040675615.1 of Streptomyces sp. NPDC049585. NCBI lineage: Bacteria > Bacillati > Actinomycetota > Actinomycetes > Kitasatosporales > Streptomycetaceae > Streptomyces > Streptomyces sp. NPDC049585. The sequence continues at coordinate 18,420 of NZ_JBFAPE010000041.1, forward strand.
GGCGACCTTGGCCACGCGGGGGCTGGCGGCCAGGGGCTTGCCGGCCTCGGCGCCGAAGCCGTTGACGATATTGAGGACGCCGGGCGGGATGAGGTCGGCGACCAGGTCGAGCCAGACGTGGACGGAGGCCGGGGTCTGCTCGGCGGGTTTGAGGACGACGGCGTTGCCGGCGGCCAGGGCGGGGGCGAGCTTCCAGGCGACCATCAGGAGGGGGAAGTTCCACGGGATGATCTGGGCGACGACGCCAAGGGGTTCGTGGAAGTGGTACGCGACGGTGTCCTCGTCGAGTTCCGAGAGGCTGCCCTCCTGTGCCCGGACGGCCCCCGCGAAGTAGCGGAAGTGGTCGATGGCCAGGGGGATGTCGGCGGCGAGGGTCTCGCGGACGGGTTTGCCGTTCTCCCAGGACTCGGCGACGGCGAGGGCTTCGAGGTTGCGTTCCATGCGGTCGGCGATGCGGTTGAGGACGGCGGCGCGTTCGGCCGGGGAGGTGCGGGCCCAGGCGGGGGCGGCCGCGTGGGCGGCGTCCAGGGCGCGTTCGACGTCCTCCGCGGTGCCGCGGGCGACCTCGGTGAAGGTGCGGCCGTCGACGGGGGAGGGGTTCTCGAAGTAGCGGCCCTGCTTGGGCGGTACGTACGTGCCGCCGATCCAGTGGTCGTAGCGCGGCCGGTACGAGACCAGCGCGTCGGGCGAGCCGGGGGTGGCGTAGCGGGTCATGGGTTCTCCAGCCCTCGGGCGGACGGTGCGTGAGCGGGCGGCCGCACGGTAGCCGTTCGTACGTTGCGCGAAGGTTGCTCGCGGGCGCTTACCGGCCACCGTCCGCCGCGTGTGCGGCGCGGCGCAGCCGGTCCTCCAGCAGCCGGCGCAGTCGGGCCACCCCCGGCGCCTCCGACGTGGGCAGCACCGGGCCCGGATAGGCGCGCAGGGCCGCCCGGGCGTCGCCGTGGTCCAGTTCCCGTTCGACCAGGGCGATGTCGGTGTGCAGGGGTACGGCCAGGCGGTACGGGCGCGAGTGCAGCAGGCCGGGGACGAGGCGGCGCAGCCGGCAGATCTCCGCGCGCAGGGTCACCGGCGGTACGGACCGGTCCCCGTACAGCGCCGCCGTGAGCTGATCGCCCGTCATGCCGTCGGGGCGGGCGGCGAGCAGGGCGAGGATCTCGCTGTGCCGGCGCCCGAGCCGTACCCGCCGTCCGTCCGTGACCAGCAGCGCCTCGTCGCGACCCAGCACGGACAGCGCGGGGCCCGACAAGGGCGGGCCCAGGGAGGCGGTCGCCAGCTGGGCCTCGGCGGCGCGGGCCGTCGCCCGGACGAGGGCGAGGGTGTGCGGTCCGGCCAGGTGGTGGCCGCCGGTGAGGTCCACCGCGCCGAGCAGCTGCCCGGTACGCGGATCGTGGACGGGTGCGGCCGCGCAGGTCCATGGCTGGACGAGACGGTTGTAGTGCTCGGTGGCGAAGATCTGCACCGGGTGGTCGAGGGCGAGCGCGGTGCCGGGCGCGTTGGTGCCGGCGTGCCGCTCGTCCCAGCGGGCGCCCGGGACGAAGTTCATGTGCTCGGCCCGGCTGCGGACCCCCGCGTGCCCCTCCACCCACAGCAGCCGGCCCGCCGCGTCGCACACCGCCAGCAGGTGCGCCCCGTCGTCGGCGATGGAACCGAGCAGCTCCCGGAACAGCGGCATCGCCCGCGCGAGCGGGTGCGCCGCGCGGTACTGCTCCAGGTCGTCGTCGCCCAGCTCCACCGGCGCCATGAACTCCGGGCGGGGCAGCACCGCCGCGGACCGCCGCCAGGATGCGGCGACGACCGGGCGCAGACCGGGGTCCAGCACGCCGTCCGCGACGAACGCCGCGTGCGCGCCGCCGACCGCCCGGCACCGCTCGGCGGGGTCGACGGCCGGCGCCGGCGCGGCGCCCGCGCTCCAGGGGTCGCCCGCAGAACGGTCACGCTGGGGGTTGGCCATGTGGACCCTCCCGGTTCGGCCCGCCGCAGTGACGATACCGCCCTCGCCACGGGTGCCGAACGGGTCCGGCACGGGTAAGACCCCGAGCAGCGGAAGCTTGGAGTGCACACGTCACGTCACACGGTCCACACGTCCACACGTCACACGTCACGCCGCGCGCTCCGTCCCCGCGTCCCGACCGCCCGATCGCCCGACCGCGACTTTCGAACGGAAGCTCCTGCATGAACAGCAAGGTCATCTCCGACATAGCCGAGCGGACCCTCGCCGCGTACGTGACCACCTTCCTCGGCATCCTCATCGCCGACGGGTTCGACCTCACCAGCATCTCCGCGATCAAGGCCGCGGCCGTCGCGGCCCTGCCCGCCGCGCTCTCGGTGATCAAGGGCGCCATCGGCAGCCGCTTCGGCGACCGCAGCAGCGCCGCATGGCTGCCCCACCACGGCGCGAAGAACGCGAAGAGCGCGAAGAGCTCGCGTTCCACCTCGTAGCCAGCGCCCGGGCCCCTGCGGAAGGGGCCATTCCACACGGGGTGTGCGCAGCCGCACCCGCATTCACCCCCTGCACACGCTCCCGCCGCCGCCCCGGCCGCGCTTGACTCGGCGATGCGAGTCCCACTGGCGCAACGGGACAGGGCCTGCCGGTCTTCCCCCCGAGCCGGCGGCCCGCCGCCCCGTACCGCCGGGCGGACGGTACGGGGCGGGTTACCACCTTGCAGGTCAGGGTCGGTACTGCGACGCCCATCGGGTACAGCCCGGGCGCATGGGCTGGGCGTCGCAGTCGCACGTCCATGTGCCCTCCTCGTCGTTCTCGTGTCGCTCGGACAAAACCAACCAATAGCGATCGCACCTTGCTACATGCCGCGTGTTGTACGCGGCGCCCATTTCACGCGGGCGTTGACAGCCACTGGTTCATCGTCCGCAGGCCGGCACCGCTCATCTCGGGGATCCAGTGCGCATAGCACCGGTAGATCGTCTCGACGGTGTCGCCCATCCACGCTGCCACTGTCGCCGGGGGCTCGCCCGCAGCGAGGTGCACCGAAGCGAAGGTGTCGCGAAGGACGTGGTACGTGTTGCAGCCCTCGGGGTCGTGCCACGCCTTCCTGGGCTTGCCGTCCGGCTTGTACAAGCGTTTGAGCACCCCGGCCTTCTCCAGTGAGGGCCTCCAGATGTACTGGCTGAAGGTGTCGTGGCTGCACGGGTTGCCGTTGATGGAGAAGACGAGCAGTTCAACGGTCACCTGCGGGAGTTCTTCCAACGGCACCGCGGGGTTGGGGCTGTCCACCCACGGCAGAGTCACCTTCACCGGCGGGCACTGCTTCATGTGGTCCTTGACGTTCCGGATCAGCTCAGGCCTACGGAGTTACCACGTGGCTGGTCGATGAGGAGGGCCTTCAGCAGACGGACGGGTTCGTGCCTGTGCTTGGCCGAAAGGCTGCGATCGCTACGTGGGTGCGGTCGGAGGGTGTGGCTCAGACGTTGCTGACGACGGGGAAACACACGCTGTGCTCGTTCGCGGACATCACTCGACACGCCAAGGCGCACTCGATCACAGTGGGAGGGAGACCAGGCCAGCGTCTCGCAGCGACGGCCGAGTATCTCGATCTCGACCGTAGGCGGCTCGCTCGCCGCTGTCGGCAGTTCACGGCGGGCAGGACCTTACGCCTGGGAAGACCACGCAGCCGCCATCTCAGCCTTGCAGCTCTCGACATCGCCTGTTCCTTCGTCGTCGCCGAATTTCGATCCACTGACCGTACCTCCGCGACCAGGACTCGGTAGCCTGCATGGAACGATCTCCGGGGGCGTCCTCGCTCGGATACCGAGAGGATGAGGCTGGCATGGCGGCAGGCGCAACGAGAACGGCAGCGGTCTACTCTCGGCGGAACCATCGCCATGACCACTGATCCCGCCATCGGCGGCGTGGTCCGGCGCTGTCCGCCCGTGACCTCCTTGCTGCCGTCCTCGGTCTGGACGCCCTCGACGTCGACCTGCTCGTACACGACTTCTGTCGGGTTCCAGGGGCCTCGCTCACCTTCGGGAACCCCGCCAAGCTCAGCGAGGAATCAGCCAGGTGCTCGAAGGTGGCGAGTAGACGGTGTCGTGGTCACCCAGGGGACCGACACGATCGAGGAGGGACCGCCTTCTTCCTCGACCTCTGCCATACACAAGACGCTCCGGTGATCGTTACAGGCGCCATGCGCAACCCGACCATGGTAGGTCCAGATGACCCCGGGAACCTGTACGCCGCCGTGGCTGCGGCGGCCGAGCCGAAGCTGCGAGGAGCAGGGTGCCTGGTCGTCATGGGCGACGAAATCCACGCGGCACGGCACGTACGCAAGTCCCACACCACCAGCCTAGCCGCGTTCACGTCACCGGGTGCCGGCCCGCTCGGCCGCATCGCTGAAGACCGCGTCCGCCTCGTCGGCAGGCTGCCTGATCGGCCCGCCCTAATGAAACCGCTGGCCCAAGGGTGCCAGGATCGGCCACTACACCGGCAGTCTGGGAGACGACGGAGCCCTGCTCGAACGATGGGCTGACGCCTGCGACGGCCTGGTCGTCGCGGCCTTCGAGGTTGGGCATGTACCGCAGCAGCTCGTGGACGCGCTGGAGCAACTTGCCACGCGAATTCCCATAGTCCTGGCTTCGCGGATCGGTAACGGTCCGGTGTTAACCCACACCTACAGCTTCGTGGGGTCGGAATCGGACCTCATTAAGCGCGGCCTCATCCCGGCCGGATCCCTTACCCCCTACCAGGCCAGGCTCCTTCTCCACCAGCTGATCGCCCACGGAACAGGGCGCGACACAGTCGCAGCGACCTTCACGACGTTCGCCAACTGACCTCAACAGATCCCAGAAGGTACGGCGCATGCGCGCCCACGAACTGACTATCGAACGGACCCTCGGCGTCACCTTCGATCACGGCGAAGACTTCTTCGACGCGCTCTCCACATTCTGCCGCGAGAACGGTGTACGCCAGGGGTACATCCCCTCATTCATCGGTGCCTTCGCGGAGGCCGAGATCGTAGGGGCCTGCGAGAAGCTCGAGAATCCGGATGCCCCGGTCTGGTCCATGACCTACGTTACCAACGTCGAGGCGTTCGGCGCCGGCACGCTTGCGCACGACCCGGAGAGCGGCGCTATCCTGCCGCACATCCACGTCTCGGTCGGCCTGAAGGCGCAGTCGGCCGACGACCGTACGAGTCACCTCCTCAGCGCCAAGGTTCAGTTCCTCAGCGAGCTGCTGGGTGGTCGAAGGCGTGGCACCCAGCATGACCAAGCCGCGCGGAACCGGGCCTGCACTATGTGCCGCTGTTGACCTTCGGCTGAGATACAGCTGACTTTCACCCCGAACTGCTAACGCGTGGCGACGCCATCGCTGGCGTGGCCGACGGCCGTGATGACGATGTCCCCACGGGTGTAGGCAGCGAGCAGGACCTCGGCGAGGTGGGATAAGGAGCGGATACCGTCCGGGCTCTTCTCTGCTGCCACCTTCTCGGCCGCAGCCTTGTGTGTGCGACTGGTGATGCTGACTACGTGGGGGCTGCGGGATCGTCCGCGAACGTAGCGGCCGGCGGTCACCTTGATGGTTCCGTTGACGTAGCCGGCGAGGAGCAGCTCGACGACATGTGGGGTAGTCAGCCCGTTCTCTCGGGCCTTCCCAGGGCTTGTCCCTTCGCCATCAACTGACGCCCATATGAGGTCATTTACGTTGAAGCTGGTCTTCTTCGACGACAGCGGGTCGGCTGAAGGGGTGTCGGCCACTGCTGCATCTTATGACTTACAGCAAAGGGGATGCGACGTGCGGTGACGTGATGCACCCCACTTCACGGTTGTTTGTTTGTTATGCACTTACGCATAAGAATGGCGAGTGCAACACCGTCAGGGACACCGGTAGCCGTTCCGCTGCGGCCTTAATGTCGCAGTGATGAGGCGTGGTTCGTGCGTTCTGGTGCGCTGAGGTGTGGCCCGACTCAGGTATCGCGTATGTCGGGCGAAGAACGACTGCGCGCTGCGCCAGCGCTGCCTGATGAGTAATGACGAACATGATGCACTCGCCGTCCGCTATCGAATGTCCTTATGCTGCCGGCCCCTCAGTGCCGAGCCTGCCTTCATATCTGGAGGTTCGGCTCACGCGAACCTTCCCGGAAGATGCCTGGGGCGTAATTTGTGCACGTTGTGCCCCTGGAGGGGCGGTGGTGAACGAGTGTGATGGCCCGTTCGCGCGGCTTGACGTCGAGGCCGCGGCTCAGAATCACGCCGAAGAGCATGCTCGTAGCGACAGCGCATTACTGACCGAAGAGGAGGAAAGTCGAGCTAGGGAACTCGACTTCTCCGCGGCGCAGGTCGCAGCACTTAGTGCCGCCGGGCAGGAGAGGCTCTATGAAGATGCGAAGGGCTTCTATATACCGGACGAGGTCAATTCGGGGGTGAAGCCTGTTGCCCGGCAGCGAGTAGTCGGGCTAGCTGTCCAGGGTCTCCTCGATCCTCAGCCGGCTGGACCTGGACGCCGTCTGCTCGTTTTGACCGACGAGGGGCGCGATGCCCTCGCCCTATGGGAGCGCGCCCACAGGGCAGGGCATGTCACACCTGCAGCGAAGGACAGCAAGGCTGGAATCCCCGCACGACAGCGCAGGGCGTACACCTTCGTGTCCGACGGCCTGTGACCGTGCTGCGTTAGTTGAATTCCGCGGCGGCAGGGAGACGGCGCATCAGTTCCTCACCGGAAATCGGATACCGCTCGCCGTTCTTCACGGTCCGATAATTCCTAAGAGCCCGTTCGATCTGGCTCTTAGAGTTGGGTGCAAGGTGTGCCAGGAGCAGCTCGTACAGGGCTTGTCCGTTTTCTTTCGCCGTGACCATCTTGCCCTTACGGGCGGCTTCCGGGGTCTCTTGCCAAACGACTGAGAACGGGGCCGCTGTCATTCGCCAATCCAGCTCGTGCAGCCGCTTCAACAGCTCGGGCCAAGGCAGCAAGCCCTGGTCGCTGATGTGGCGGGCGGCGCGAGCAATCTGGATCTGGACAGCGGGCCGCATGAAGGGATGCCCTTCGCCGTCGCGGGCCTTGGGTGCGCGCAAGTCCTTGGGGGCGGCATGTGACTCATAGCGATCACGCATGTCACCACAGGCACTCAGGAGTTCGTCAAGGCGTTGAGCTATGATCTCGTAGCTTTCGTCGAGGACGTCGTCTGTTGCTCGCTGCGAGGTTTTGTTCATGCTCTCGTGGAGGCCAAAGCCAAGTTCGGTCACCAGGTCGTAGAGCACGCCGATGGTGGTCCAGGCAGTCCCGGATACTCCCACCTGACGGGTGGCGAGTCTAAGCTCTCCGTCGTTGCCGACCTTGCTGAAGACCTGGACGGTTCCCTGGCGGCCCAAGAATTCGTGATCGTCCAGAAGGCGGCGAGTGAGGATAGCGAAGCCGTCGTCTTCGTCAAGCGCGATGTTTTCCTGGGCGGTTGTCTTCACCGCGTTTCGGTTGATGTTGGTGAAGAGACGGCGGGTTCGCCGTCGGCCAGCTTCATCGTCAAAGTGGGGCACGACGATCACCGTGATGTCTTCGCGCCCGAGTTCCGGGTTGCGCTTGACTGCATCTTTGATGGCCCTGAGCCGGTGCTGGCCATCGAGTGCGAAGAACTGATGCGTTCCATCGAAGGTCAGTACGCCAAAGTTGCGGTCCATTCCTGAGAGAACGTCGCCGTTGTCAGGGCTCTTCTCCATCTCAAGAGGAATGTACTCAGGCGCGCCTCCCCACGCAGCCACGATGATGGCGCCGAGAAAACGATTCTCGTTTGTGAGGAGGTAGTTCGTGATGTCAGTTGTGCGGCTGCCAACTCCGCGCTGAATCATCGTGCCCAAGTCCTGGTTGCCACCGAGTTCGTGCGCAAAATTGATCTCACGAGCCACCGCAGCGTAGCTCATGAGACAGGAGTAGTACTTCCAATTTCCTACGCGCGCCTCGAAGGCGGGGACGAACGTCTTGGAGGGCATCGATTAACCTCATCTCGTCGGGGTTAGGCTGTCCATGCGGCTCGGGGAGCACCGAGCTTTCCGCGGAGCTTCGGGCGATCTGCATCGTTCAGGGGAGGGTTCCAGAGGCGAATCAGCCTCTTCTCAAGTCCTCTGATTCGACTTCGGTCAGCGACCGTGGTGCACCAGAACTCCATCGGTCGAAGTGGGAGGTAGCGACTGAGTCGCTCGGTGCGCGTCTTTGGTTCGCTGTCGGTCCACAGACTCTCTGGATTACTGCGGAGGTAGCGGCGGTATTCCTTGTAGCGCTGCCGTATTGTGTTACCGTAGTCGGTGTTGGAAGCTCCGGCCTGCCCGACATAGAGCAGCTGAGGGAAGCTGCCATGTGAGGGCCGGCTGTCGACGTGGAATTGGAATCGCGGGCGCCACACGAACATGTATAAGCCAGGCGCATCCGGCAAGGCTGGAGCGAGGTCCTCGGTGGCCTGGTAGACCTCCCATGGTGATGCGAACCGGCGGAGATCTGCGTCGAGTTGCTGACACCGTTCGGCGTCCAGCATTCGGAGCAGGCCAACTTCCATGGGCAGTGCCGGGCTGTCCTCCTCGTGGTACCGCTGAGCTATTCGCGTGAGTGCGTCCCGGCCGTCGGCCATGCTCGGACTGGTCATACGCAAGAGCCCCCCGCTCTCGTGGATGTCGTACGCCTAGTCTGGCATCGATCACTGACCTGGCGTCAGCGAGCTGGCGCGGGATGCCCGGTTTGTGAAGAAGGTTCATGCGCCGGGCATCCTCGATCGCTCAGAGGTGGCACACCGCGCATGCGGCAGAGTCGTCGTCCTCGTCGAGAGCGTCGGACAGGACCTCAAGCAGGGGACGGTTGGGCTTCACGCGTTTGGCTGCGCGCTCGAGGGCGGCTTGGTGCTTGGCCTCGATCTCGTCCCTGCGCTCGATGAGTTCATGGAGGGATTCGCCCTGGGACCACGTGTACTGCCGCTCCTGCATGGCAGTGCGCTGGTAGTTGACCTTCTCCTCGTACGCTATGGCCTTCTCAAACAGCTCAGGGTGCCGGTCCTTGAGGCCAACCCATTCGTGCTTCCGCTGGAAGAAGCAGAAGTAGCAGCCGGAGCGTGTTCGCCACTGGTAATAGTCGGGGAGGCCGATGCCGGCCTCGTCAAGGATGCGGTCGACGCCGGCGCGGTCAATGCCGTCCTCGCGGAAGGGGAAGACGGCGGTGATGTTCGGCTTGGTGCTGACGTAGCCGAGTCGGTTCTCGTCGGCGCGGATCGCGACGTAGGAGATGACCTCATCGTCACCCACCCACTCTTCGAGTGGCTTGATCTTGAGGTTCTTGGTGCACCAGCGCATCTGAGGGCTTGGGAGCGTGCCCTGGTACACCTCCAGCCAGTGATCAAAGTCCCGGCTGGCATTGAGGCGGACGATCGGCTTGCCTACGGCTGCTTCGAGGCGGTTGAGGTACTCATAGGTCTCCGGTAGCTCGGCACCGGTGTCACAGAAGAAGTACTCCATCTCGGGAACGCAATCACGCATGTAAATGGCAAGAGCGGACGAGTCCTTGCCTCCGGACAAGCCGAGGACGTGGCGCTTCTTCCTGTCTGAGTTCTCGGTGCTGGTCACAGCTTCTCCTTCCTCTGGGCAGCTGAGTCGGCGTGTGTTGCTGACAGGCGCTCGGCCAGGGCGGCGAGCAAGATGCGAGCGCCGTCAGGCCCCAGTGCTTCCTCAGCTTGCCGGATGACACTGACAACGAGCTCTTCGGCTGTCTTGCGGGACTGCCGTGGCACGTGGATGAGGGTGCGCTCCTCCTGCCCCTGGGGAGTGGTGAGGGTGAGGAGGTGTGTGTCCAACTGGCGTTGCTCATCCGCGAGTTGCCCAGCAGTATGCGCTTCGTGCTCGTAGAGGTGGCTCACGCGGTCAAGGGCCCGAGCTACCTCTCTGACCTGCCGGGGGAAGCTCGCGACATCCCTGTCTGACCAGTCACCCAATGCCTTGTTCGCGAGCCGGATGATGAGCGGGTCGAGCCAGTCTTCGTCCGGAAGACTCTCGTTGAGGACCCGGGAAACGAACCCGCGCAGGCTGAGCTCGAGTGGAGCGTTCGCGAAGCCTCGAAGTTGCTCGGCGAGTCCGATGCGAAGCTGGGGGAGATCCTCGGGGAGACGGAACTCGCGGCCGATCGTAGCTACTACCTCGCGGCGTAGCGTGGCGCTTGCACTGGACAGCTCATCGAGGGCCGCGGTTAGGCGCGATACGTACGACTCGGTGGTCTTCTCGTCCTTAGTGGAGTTGGCGAGAACGGGCTCGAACCCCAACGCCTTGGGCAAGGAGGTGAAGACCAGCTCGTCCGGGTCGGTCGCACGGGAGAGTGCTTCGCGGACGGCCAGCGCATCGTCGCCCATTCGTCGTGTCTGTCGGGCGTAGGGGTCGAGCACCATCACGCGTTCCAACATTGCCCGTGTGACGGCCAGCAGTGCGGGGTTGCGAGCGGTACGCGAGCGCGGCATCTCGACGTCAAGGGCCTGGGTCAATCCCTCAACTACGAGGCGTCGTTGGCCTCGACCGACTGGTGTGGCCTTGACCGTGAAGCGGTCAGGGTAGGGGACGTTGAGGCGCTCGATGATCTCCGGGGTCAGCCGCTGGCAGTAGTTCCCGTCCTCGAACAAGGCGACGTCGTCGGACCGCAGGATGAGGGCCGCCACGACGAGGATGGGGACGACGCCTGCTTTCACACCGTACGGCGGCGCCATCAAGCGGTGATAGATATCGACGATCGGTGTGGTGCGCTTCGTGTTGGTCAGGGCTTCGTCGAGAGCCTCCCAAACGCCGACGACATGGGCGTGGCGCTCGGGGCTAGGGCGAGAAATGCCGTGGGTGAGGAAGCCGTCACCTTGGCTGTCGGCGCTGGATTCGCCGGCAGCTCGATGGAGCCCGAGGTACTCCACCACACCGTGGTACATCGCCCGTTCCGGGGTGTACTTCTTGGCGTCGTAGCCGAGCAGGGGGGTACCTGAGCGTTGCAGCATGTCGGTCAGCAGCTGGCGCCGTGCGCGGGCGCCGTTGCTGGTGAGCTGGTGACGGCCAACCATCTCATTGCGGATGTGCGGTGTGAGGGGGTAGACACGGTCGCATGCCTGGGAAGCGAGGTTGGCGTAACTGCGGGCCTTGATGGGCTCGTTCGGCGCACTGGCCGTCTCGGAGCCCTGGTCCCACAAGTACCAGGTGGACTCGGGGCTCAGGGGGTTGAACGCCTTGTCCAGCATGGAGCCGATGTTCTGCGAGATGTATGACGCGCGTTCTGTGACTTCTCGCGCTGCCACGTGATCGATGGTGCTGTCTTCGAGGAGTTCCTCAAGTGCCACCAGGTCGATACCGGCTTGCAGAACCTTTTCGGGCGCCTTGGTCGTACCGATGAGGACCGGCAGCGGAGAGTTCACCACGGGTCGGGTTTCAAGGGACCCGAGGTGGTAGAGCATTAGGCCGTCTGCCGCGTCCTGGACGACCTCCGGGCCGTCGAGTTTCTCCGCTTGATGACTGACTGAGGTGATGAAGTACCGGAGCATGCCGGTTCTCTGGCTGTGTCCGCCGGCAACAACCGCTGCGGGGAGCACGGTGCCGAGGTGCTGGCTGAAGTATCGGACTACATCGGCTGGGTCGATGCGTGTGGCAATTTCCCTGACTCGCGCGTCGATGTCGACGTCAGTGCCTTGCCAGACCCGGTACTCGTTGCTGTAGGTGCGGTGGACGACGAAACCGTCGGCTGTAAGTCGTTCCAGTTGCTTCTCCAGGGCAGCGAAGCGCTTGGGATCACCCGCGTCCGCTGGATCATGGAGGGCGAACTGAATCATGGACGGCGTAGCACGGAGGAGGCCGTCCGCATCAATCAGGTTCAGGACGCCGATGACCTTGAGGACTGCCTGGTCTTCGGCCGGCAGGCCATGTGCCTCATTGAGGCGGTTGTCAACCTCGAGCCAGCGGCTGGCGTTCGTGGAGGCGAGGATGGTCGTGCGTCCGGAGGCGAAGAAGTAGTCGTACAGCTGAGGCAGCCGGATGGTGGAGGCGTGCTTCGGCGCATCGCAGGACAGCGTGTCCAGGGTCCGGCGAACGGTGTTGGGCTCATCGCTGGCGAGGAAGCCGGTCAGGCTCCGATCGTGTTGACCGATCTGGGCAGCCAGCAAGGGGGCGGCGACGGCGGTGAGAGGGTGAAGCGGGTAAAGGCCGGCGAACGTCTCGGCGGAGATGTCGACAACTGTGTTGAGGGCGTGCTCGGCCCAGGTGTCTGCTGCGGCCTGCGCCTGGACCCGGACGAGCTCACGGTCGGCGGTGTCGAGACCCGCAGGGTCAAGGCGCCGCTGCATGAGGTAGACGGCATCGCCGAGGTTTGGTGCGAAGGTGATGTCTTCAAAACGTCCCTGGACTTTCGCCCATTCCTGCGTCTGGATGGTGCTGGAGCGCGCTGCGTAATCGGTGAATGCCAGGTGCTGGAGCGTGATCAGGAACAGGCGCATTCCCGAAGGACCAGCGCCTCTTTCGGCGAGCATCTGGAGGAGGTATACATCGCTTCCCTCGTCGCCGGAGTCGCCCTCGGCGGCGAGGTACTCCAGCGTCTTGCCGAACTCGTCGATGATGAGCAGAACCGGAGCGACATCACACAGGACTGCGAAAGCATCGATAAGGCTCTCGGCGGAAGGAACCTCGCGTTCCATGCAAGCCGCAAGTGCCTGTGCGACGGCTTTGGGCGGACGCTTCTTCCATTTGCGCTCGACCGCGGTCTGCAAGGCCCGCCGCACGGTGATCGCCAGAGGCTCCCGGCGCGCAGTGGCAACAGCTCCGAGGAACCCGTCCTTGTGCAGCTCATCACGAACCCGTGCGAGCCGCGAAGCGTGGCCTGGGCCGCTCGCGGCGACGGCTTGCTCAGCTGCCTTCCGCCGGGGCACGTCGTGGCCGAGAAGGGCGTCGAGGAGGTTCGACAGGGTCGACTTACCGGAGCCGTAGGGCCCGGTGAACGACCATGCCCGGGTGCGACGAAGGTCGGATACGGCGTTGGTGACCCGGTCCAGGACGTCGAGGGCGCGCACTCCCACATAGGGCGCATTGATCAGCGGCTCACTCACATCGCGCTCAAGGTTGGTAGAGCGCAGCTCCGAGCCAACCAGCTTGATGCCCTTGGGGATCTGCACGGTGGCCTCGGCCTGACGGTGGCGCCGGGTGGTCTTGGACGTGGCCATGGTCACGCGTTCTCCTCGATCAATTCCAGCTCCTCGATCTGCTGCGGGAGCTTCTTGTGCGCACGCTTGGAGGTGGTGGTGTTCAGGCCGGGATACCGCTCCGCCCACTCATTCGGAGTCGGAAACCCATCACGGTTGCGGATGTTGCCGTAGTGCTCGTCGAGGATGTCCCAAGCCAGTAGCTGCGGGTTTCTGCTGAACGTGAGGCTGCGCTGTCCGAGCGCTTCCACAAGGTTCAAGTCAGGGTGATCGTTGACAAGATTCTCGATGGCCGTGGCCAGATCCGGCTCCCGCATACGAAAAGCTCGACCGGGGGCGCCAGTCTCATTGGCGAGCCTGGCCAGGGTGATAGAGCCCGCATTCGCCGAGAACCGCGATGCGTAGTCCAGGCAGGCGTAGACCAGAACCGGGGCCGGAAGATTGGAACGCGTGCCTTGGGTAAAACGCCAGGTTCGCTGACGACCCTTGCCCTGTCCTTCAAGGAGACCCAACTCGCGGAAGGGAGACATGAGCAAGTCCTCGAAGCTCCCGGGCGATAGCGGGTTGAATTCATGGTCGAGGGCGTACATCTTGATCAGGCAGTCGACGTCACGAGTGATTGACTCCGTCGCAGGCCAGTCCTTCTCGCTGAACCCTTCATGAACGCGGCGGGTGATGACGCTGGTCATCTCCGCCGAGGTCACGCGGGAGAAGGGCGCGAGGTTGAACATCACATACCAACTGGGCGCCCAGCACTTGGCTTGAGGCTCAGATGACACGAGCCACCAGTGCAAGAGCCAGAGGCTTCCCGTGTCTTCGAGGTAGGGATCTGCTCCAGCTTCGTCAAGTAGCCAGCCTGCACGCCAGGTTGGCGATGCGATGTACGAGCGGTAAGACGGGTCCGCATGAGGGTGCTCGCGCGTCAGCTTGAAAGCCTTCGACCAATACCTCATCGAATTGACCATGTTCTTACCCACGCCAAGCAGGACGGGCGCATCCTCGCGGTGGAAGATCTGGCTGTCGTCCTTGACCTGCATATAAGCCTTGTGCAGCCAGCCGAAGCGCGGAGCAAAGGTTTCATGCCGTGAGAAGGAGAGTTCGACGGCCTCGGCAAGCCGGCTGTCTGACATGTAACTGGACCTTTCGGTGGAACAAGCAGTTACGCAAATGGAGGTGGCCCCGAATGGGCAACGCCAGTCAGGCCCCGTCAGTGACTGTCAAAGCGGACCGCACACGGGAGACCGCATTGACGGTGGCGTCCAGCGCGACCTCGATATCGCCAACGGTTGTGCCGTAGCCGAGCGAGAAGCGCACCGTGGAGTCGGCGTCGTCGCGGCTGTGCCCCATGGCGAGGAGGACGTGGCTTGGGCTCGGTGCCCCGGACGAGCAGGCGCTGCCGTCGGATGCGGCGACATGAGGCATGGAGGCCAGAACGGCATCGGCCGGCACCCCGGGGAAGGTGACGCTTGTGACGCCGGGCAGCCGCGGCACGCGCGCACCATTGATCCGGCATCCCGGTACTCGGGAGGTCAACCCTGCTTCGAGAGCATCACGCAGACCGGTGACCCGCTCAGCTTCCTGCTCGAGGTGCTGTCGTGAGGCCTCGGCGGCCGCTCCAAGTCCCGCGATACCGGCAACGTTCAGCGTGCCAGCGCGCCACCCGCGCTCATGTCCACCACCGACGAGGAGCGGCCGGTGCGGGAGAGGGGTTCCACGGCGGATGAAGAGTGCGCCGATACCCTGTGGACCGCCGAACTTATGGGCTGAGAGCGACAGGAGGTCGACGTCCATGTTGGAGAGATCGAGGGGGAGCCGCCCGACGTACTGCGTGGCGTCGGTATGGACCAGGACTCCGGCTTCACGAGCAACCTTGATGATGGGCGCCAGGTCGGTAAGCACCCCGGTCTCGTTGTTGGCGAGCATCACGGAAAGGAGGGACACCCCGCGGTGACGAACTGCCGCGAGCAGAGGCTCCAGGTCGACAACGCCGTCTCCATCGACGGGGAGTAGGACAAGGGAGCCGGGATCGTTGGCAGTGACCGCGCGTGCGGTTTCCAGCACGGCCGGGTGCTCGACCATCGTGGTCACTAGGGTTCCGCGGCGGCCGCAGGCGGCGCGCAGGGCGAGATTGTTCGCTTCCGTGGCGCCAGAGGTGAAGATGAGTTCGCCCGGCGAACAGTTGAGGAGGCTGCTGAGCTGACGACGTGCTAAGTCAACACGGGTCGCGGCTTCACGCCCCAGAAGGTGCATACTTGAGGCATTGCCGACGTCCTGAAGCGCGTTGATCGTGGCCTCGAGAGCCTCCGGGCGCAGCGGCGCGGTGGCGTTGTAGTCGAGGTAGACCACGTCTGTCGCGGCAGAGCCGCCCGTCATGATTCCCCCAATTGTCGGAATGCGCGCCTATAGACAGCACTCCTGGTGATGCTCCTCGACGAGGTCCCCCCATTCCGCCAGGAGTGCAAGGAGATCCTAACCCCCACCCGCCGGCCGAGTATGGTCATCCATCCTGAACGCGACAGTGCAGGCGTGGGTGTTATGTGCCACTTGGGTGTCGCGACGAGCGAGCGGTGGCGTCGTAACCTGCGGTGTGATGTCTTGCGGGTAGTCGGCGGCAGCGGAGATCTGCCGGGGAGGAGGCGGGGTGTGAGTCGGATCACGTCCGAGAGGAACGGGGAGCCCCTGTCCTTGAGTGAGGGCAAACTTGTCCGTGACCGGATCCCAGAGATCATCCGCAGCGGCGGTGCGGAGCCCGTGACATATGTGGCGGAGGGCGACGAGTACCGGGAGCGTCTGCATGCCAAGCTCCAAGAGGAGGTCGCGGAGCTCCTGGAGGCGGAAGAGCAGGCCGTGGCTGGAGAGCTGGCCGATGTGCTCGAGGTAATCCATGCGCTGGCGGTCGACTCTGGCATGAGTGTTGCTGAGCTCGAAAGTCTCCGGTCGCAAAAGGCCCGTGAGCGAGGTGGCTTCGACGGTCGCGTCGTATGGATCGGTAACGCAGGGTCGCCCTGAGGTCTTCATGCGTCTCGTGCCCTGCTTGCCAGTCGCCTTTTAAGGCAGCTCTGAAGGTGAACTGGGCGGGCAGGTGGCGTGAAGTCACAGCTGTCAGCTGTTCGATGGACCGTTCTTTAGGACGCGGTTCGTCGCCGTGTCGACTTTCGCGCGAGGTCGATGACCTGCCCTTGGTCGTGGGCGTAGCCCGCGATGCGGTGCGGGTATCCGGCTGCGGCCAGGTGGCGCGGCGGCGTTCAGCCGCGCGCTGCTGCTGCCGCTGGAAGCGCTCGCACTGGACGCGGTGCCGGTGACGGCGGCGCTCGGCCGTGGCGTCGGTGCCCAGGTGCTCGACGGCGTCCTGCCAGCTTGTGACGGGCTCCGAGCAGTCCTCGGTGGCGGCGCCGATACCGCTGAGCGCTTGGTCGGTGAGGTGGTGCAGCTCTCCCTCGCGGCGGACGGGTCCGAGTTTGGTGAGCTTCTTGATCTGCCGGTACGCGGTAGGGCGCGAGACCGTCGCCGGGCCCTGGAGCTCTTCGACGGTCTGCCCGTCACGCTCTGCCCGGGCCGCGACGACGGCGAGGCCGATGTCACCGAGGCCGAAGTGGGCGAACGCGTCCTCGGGAGCGAGGCGGCTCGCAGTGCGCGAGTCGAGATCGGCGCGGGACTCGGCTCGTCTCACCTCTGGGCCACTCCTGGCTCCCCAGCCTGCGGCCACTGACGGTTGGTCTCGTCGTGAGACAGGTCGTGAGGGTCGGTGAGGAGCCAGGTAGCGCCCTCGGTCGGCGACCCGGAGTCGAGCTTGCGCAGGTGCCCGCTCTTCTCCAGGCGCTCGTTCGAATTGCGGATCGTCTCCCGCGCGCAGCCGACCTCTTCGGCGAGATGGTGCTCGGAGAAGGTGTGCCGTCGGCCGCCAGCCTTCTCACACACCGCGAGGCGAGCGGCGAGGTTCTTCAGGTCGGTCTTGCCCGCGCTGCCCTTCCACGGGGTGCGCTCGACGCGGGCATGGTAGGCGGCGAGATCGGCGTGGGCGTCCTGCCGGGAGTCGATCCGGTCACTGCCCTGGACGCGGGTCTTCGCGCGGTCCCAGACGCGGTCGAGGTAGGCGACGGCGGCATCGTGGCCGGAGCGGTGGGCGAGGTCGCGGGCGTGCGCCCCGCCCCGGCCGCTGCCCTTGAGGACGACGTCGCGGAAGTTGATGCGGTCGGCGCCGACGCGGATGGCCTCGGTGGTCAGGGCACAGATGACCCGGTGGCCGTGGTCGCTGGCAGTGTGCGAGTCCTTGCCGATCACCAGCCCGTAGCGGCCGTCGGCGAGCTTCTTCTTCGACCACGGGGTGTAGGTGTCGTCGGCGTCGCCCTCGACGAGGAGACGCGTCATGCGGGGCGAGAAGCCGGAAGGCAGCAGCTCTTTGTGGAGGGGGCGACGGCGCTGGCCGGGCAGTCGAGAAGTTAGAGCTGTGACGCCAGCGATGCCTGTGGGGCGTGCCGCGTCAACAGGGAAAGAGGGGGTGCGTCCCTTCGCTGCTCGCGGTGGAGCGGTCGGGGAGTCGTATGAGAGCATCGTGCCTGTCCGGATCTGGGATCGATCCGGTATCCACGAGGACTCGCCAAAGTACGCACGTGGATACCGGGAGGAACAGACCGACGGGTTCGGACACCAGGAAGTCCCGAAGCGCACTTCGCGCCTCGGGGCTTTGTGGTATTCCACGCCCCGTTGATCTGCGGGTTCGATCCGGGCAGCACGAGAACCCAGCCCCCCGCCCCCACGGCCCCGATGACCGGGCGGCCGTCGGGCACATTCGGGCACATGGCAGTGCCCGCGTGGGGGGTAAACCGGGGGAAACAGGAGGAAACCGAGGGAAGCCCAAAGTGGGCGCAGCAGGTGAGCCGGTCAGACAAGCAGCAGGTCAGACCGGTCTCGCCCACCCCGCCCCGTACCGCCGGGCGGACGGTACGGGGCGGAGCCGTGCGCCGAGCGGGGGGTCGTACGGGCGTCAGCGCGCCCCCCGCCGTCGACGCGCGCGGGGCGGGTGCAACGATGTCCCCGTCATGAAAACAGGGCAGCAGGCCGGCCAGGTCCCGCGCACGCTGCGAGCCGGGGTGTTCGCAGCGGTCTGCGTGCTGCTCGCCGCCCTCGGCCACGCCCTGATGTCCGGCACCACCGTTCCCTGGTGGGCCGTCGCCGTCGCCCTGACCGGAACCGGCAGCTGCGCCTGGTTCCTGGCGGGCCGGGAACGCGGACCGCTGCTGATCACGCTCGCCACGGTGGGCGCACAGACGGCCCTGCACTCCTTCTTCACGGTCGCCCAGAGCGTGCAGCAGGGTGCGCAGGCCATGCCGAGCGGCCCGTTCGACCACGCCCTGATGCCCGCCGCCGGCACGATCTGCGGCGGGTACGGACTGCCCGCCCCGGGCGCCGCGGCACCTCATGACATGGCCGATATGAGTGGCGGCATGGGCATGCCCGGCATGTCCCACGCCGGGCACGGCGCGCTCGGCATGTGGTCCGCGCACGTCCTCGTCGCCCTCGTCTGCGGCATCTGGCTCGCCGGCGGCGAGCAGGCCGCGTTCCGGCTCGCCCGCACCGTGCGGGCCCGGCTGCGTGCGCCCCTGCTGCTGGTCCTGCAGGTCATACCGGTACGGCCCGGGCCGCCCCGCGTCCGGGCCGGGCTGGCCCACGCCGTACAGCGGCTGCGCCAGCTGCTGTACGCCCACGTCCTCCCCACGCGCGGTCCTCCTGCCCGCGTCGCCGTCGTCTGACGGCGACCCACCGGGCCGAATCACCTCACCGGGCCCGCCCGCCACAGGGGAGTGGAGCACCCCTCCCCGGCCGCCGGGCGCCCGGATTCCAGGAAGGACCCAGGGCGATGACCCCTGCCCTCACACCGCCGGCCTGCTCAGCCGAGGTCCAGCCCCGCCGCGAGGACCTTCAGCCTGCGGGCCCGCTCCTGCCATTCCCGGCACTGCGCGCACCCCTCCAGATGCGCCCCGACCACCGGCCCCGGCATCCCCGGGGGCGGCTCCTCGCCGTCGAGGAAGGCGGAGACGGCGGTACGTACCTCACTGCAATGCACCCCGCCATCGTCCCCGGCACCGCGCCGCGCCCCCGCACCGGGGGGCGTCGTGCGTGACGACGAGACGGTGACCGCCTGGGCCCTGGCCGCGCGCAGCGGCGACGCCGAAGCGGTCGACCACTTCATCAGGGCCACCCAGAACGACGTGCGCCGGTACGTGGCACGGCTCAGCAACGACCCGCAGGGCGCGGACGACCTCGTCCAGGAGACGTACCTGCGCGCGCTGCGCTCCCTGCCGCGCTTCGAAGGCCGCTCCTCGGCCCGCACCTGGCTGCTGTCCATCGCCCGGCGCACGGTCGTGGACCGGCTGCGCTTCCAGGCGGCACGGCCGCGCCTGTCGGACACCGACGACTGGCAGTCCGCCGCCGAACGCGCCCAGCCGGCCGCGCTGCCCGGCTTCGACGAGGGCGTCGTCCTCTCGCAGCTGCTCGACCGCCTGCCCTGCGAACGGCGCGAGGCCTTCGTCCTCACGCAGCTGCTCGGGCTGCCGTACGCCGAGGCCGCCGTGGTCGCCGGCTGCCCGGTGGGCACCGTCCGCTCGCGCGTGGCGCGGGCGCGGGAGGCGCTGATCGTCCAGCTCGCCGCGGCCGAGCACGAGGCCGCCGCGGAGGCGGCGGCACGGGAGCGGGTGCCCGCGCTGGCGGGCTGACCCGGCCGGTCGCGCAAAGGGGCCCACGGTGCGGACGTCGCACCGTGGGCCCCTTTTTGCCGCTGCCGGCTAGTTCCCCGGGCGTACGACGACCGCCTCCCCGCGGATCGTGCCGCTCTCGCGGAACCGCAGCACGTACGGCAGCCGGTCGCCGACACGCAGGGCGGGCGGCCGGTAGACCATCACGTCCACCGTGTGCGGCGACATCACCAGCGTCCGGCGCGCCGGCACGGTCACCGAGTGGACCATGCGCATCGTGCCGGCGCCGTTGCGCACGACCGTCCGGCTCAGCATCGCGCCGCCGGCCGTCGGCACGTCCACGCCGATCAGCTCGTCGTCCACGTCGCCGGAATTGCGCAGCCGCAGCAGCGCGGCGGTGTCGTCCGAACCGAACGGTACGAGGACGCGGGCCTCCTCCACCGTCACCGAGGCCGGGCGACCGGCCGCGCCCGAGGCCGCCCACGCGGTCAGACCGGCCAGGGCCAGGGCACCGGCCGCGGCCGGTACGAGCGCGGCACGGGCCGCACGGACGGCGCTGATCAGGGAGTTCTTCACCGGGACTTCCTTGCGGCGGGGGGACGGGGCTGCCAGCTGCGCAGCCGCAGGCTGTTGCCCACGACCAGCAGCGAACTGACGGACATCGCCGCCGCCGCGAGCATCGGACTGAGCAGGCCGACGGCGGCGAGCGGCACGGTGACCAGGTTGTACGCGAACGCCCACGCGAGGTTGGACCGCACCGTCACCGACGTGCGCCGGGCCAGCCGGACCGCGTCGCCCAGCGCCCCCATGTCCTCACGGACCAGCGTGACGTCCGCCGCACCGATCGCGGCATCCGTGCCGCTGCCCATGGCGATACCGAGATCCGCGCCGGCAAGGGCGGCCGCGTCGTTGACGCCGTCACCGATGACGGCGACGCGGTGGCCGCTCTCGCGCAGGGCGCGCACGAGGGCGGCCTTCTCCTCCGGCGTGGCCCGCGCGTGCACCTCGTCGATGCCGAGGCGCTCCGCGACGCTGCGGGCGGCCGCCTCGGTGTCACCGGTGGCGAGGACCGGGCGCAGGCCGAGGCGCCTCAGGTGGTCCACGGCGCGGTAGGTGTCGGGGCGGACGGTGTCGCCGAGGGCGATGACGGCTGCGGGGGTGCCGTCGATGTGGACGACGACGGGGGTGTCGCCGCGGGCGTCGGCGGCGGCCAGGGCGGTGCGGAGGGCTTCGGCGGGGTGGGAGGGGTGCCCCGCTCCCGCCCTTCCACCGTTCCCGGGGGGCAAGCCCCCCGACCCCCCGTCACGGGGCTCCGCCCCGTCCCCCTCCCGGGGGCTCCGCCCCCCGCCCCCCGGGAGGACGGCGGGCCCGCCGCCCGGGTGGGCGGACTCCGGGGCGTCGGCGGTGGCCGGGGCGGGCTCCGGGGTGGTGGCGGTGATGGCCCGGGCGGCGCCCGTCGGGGCGGCGGTGGCCGGGACCGCTTCCGCCCCCGCCGCCCCCGCGGTGGCCGGAGCCGCCCCCGTCCCCGCCCCCGGTCGGGTCACCGTCACCTCGTGGCCCGACACCATGGCGCGGATGCCCAGGCCCGGGGTTGCCGTGAAGGACGTGGCCTGCGGGAGGGGGCCCGTCAGGGCCGTGGCGTGGGCGTGGACGGCGCGGCCCACCGGGTGTTCGGAGCCGGCTTCGGCCGCGCCTGCCAGGGTCAGGGCCCGCTCCGCGGTGCAGCCGGGCAGGGCGACGACGTCGGTGACCGTCATGGCGCCCGTCGTCAGGGTGCCCGTCTTGTCGAGGACCACTGTGTCCACCCGGCGCAGGCCCTCCAGGGCCTGGGGGCCGCTGACGAGGATGCCGAGGCCGGCGCCGCGGCCGGTGGCGGCGAGCAGGGCGGTGGGGGTGGCCAGGCCCAGGGCGCAGGGGCAGGCGACCACGAGGACGGCCACCGCGGCGGTGACCGCCGCCTGCGGGGCGGCGCCGGCGCCGAGCCAGAAGCCGAGGACGGTGACGGCGACGGCCAGGACGGCGGGGACGAAGACGCCCGCGATGGCGTCGGCCACGCGCTGCACGCGGGCCTTGCCGGTCTGGGCCTCCTCCACCAGCCGGGCGATACGGGCCAGTTGCGTGTCGGCGCCGACGGCCTCGGCCCGTACCTCCAGCAGGCCGCCGGAGTTGACGGCACCGCCGACGACCGTGCAGCCGGGGCCGGCCTCGACGGGGGCGCTCTCGCCCGTGACCAGGGACAGGTCGAGGGCCGAGCTGCCGCTGACGACCACGCCGTCGGTGGCCACGCGCTCGCCGGGGCGTACGACGAAGTGGTCGCCGACCCGCAGCTCGTCGATGGGCACCCGGCGCTGTGTGCCGTCGTCGGCGCGGACGACGACGTCCTTGGCGGCGAGCGAGGCCAGGGCCCGCAGGGCGGAGCCGGTGCCGTGCCGGGCGCGGGCCTCCAGCAGGCGGCCGGTCAGGACGAACAGGGGCACGCCGACGACGGCCTCCAGGTAGACGTCCGCGGTGCCGCCGGTGGCCGACGGCACGAGCGTGAACGGCATCCGCATGTCCGGCTCGCCCGCGCCGCCGAAGAAGAGGGCGTACGCCGACCACAGGTAGGAGGCGACCACGCCCAGCGAGACGAGGGTGTCCATGGTGGCCGTGGAGTGCCGCAGCCCGCGCAGCGCCCTGTCGTGGAAGGGCCAGGCGCCCCAGACCGCGACGGGGGAGGCCAGGACGAAGCACAGCCACTGCCAGTTGCGGAACTGCAGGGCCGGGACCATGGAGAGCACCAGCACCGGTACGGAGAGCAGGGCCGTGATCAGCAGGCGGACCAGCGGGCCGGGCCCCTCGCCCTCCGCGGGGGTCGTCTCCTGCGTCAGCGGCTGCGGCAGCGCGGCCGTGTAGCCCGCGCCCTCCACCACGGCCACCAGCTCGTCGGCGGTCACCTGCGCGGGGTGGCTGATCCGGGCCCGTCCGGTGGCCAGGTTGACGCTCGCGCTCACGCCCTCCAGCCGGCCGAGCTTCTTCTCGACGCGGGCCACGCAGGCGGCGCAGGTCATGCCGCCGACGATCAGCTCCGTGGTGACCGCCGGCGCCTGGGTCGAGGTGGGGGTGCTCATCAGTGCTTCATCCCGTTCATGCCGCCCATGCCCCCACCGCCCGTGCCCGGGCCGGAGCTCCCGCTGGGGTGCATGCCGGGCGCCACGGGGCCGGCCGCGGCACCGGCCGCCCAGGCGACGCCGAAGAGGGCGGCCAGCAGCAGCAGGAAGCCGACGAGGGGTGCGTACGGGGGTACTCGGCGTGCGGTCATCTGCGCATCGTGGCACGGTCCGCCCGGCCGTCCGGGCGCATCGCCCGCTTCCCGGCGCGTGAGGATTGTCCCTTTCGCAGCCGGGAACCAGCGGGCCCGCGCGGCCGACTACCCCGGGATACCGGGGGCGTCGACGGGCGCCGGCCCGGGAGTCGTACGAAAAGCCGGGAACTCGCCCGCGCGGGCGTACGACTTCCTTGGGGTCCACGACCTCGCGAGGAGCCCCACGCCGTGCCGCTGCCCGACCCCGTCCCCCTCTTCGGTCCCGCGTACAAGCGCGACCCCTACCCGCTGTACGCGCGGCTGCGCGCGCAGGGCCCCGTCCACCGGGTGCTCTTCCCCAGCGGGGTGACCGCCTGGCTGGTCACCGGGCACGCCGCCGCACAGCGCACGCTGGCCGACCCGCGGCTGGGCAAGAACCACGCGCTCGGCAACGACCGCTGGCGCGCCCGCGCCTCGATCATGCCCGAGCCCCAGCACTCCCAGCTCCAGGTGCACCTGCTGCACCAGGACCCGCCCAAACACACCGTCATGCGCCGTCTGGTCACCGACGCCTTCGCGCCGCGGCGCATGGAGGCGCTGCGGCCCCGTTTCCAGGAGATGGCCGACGCGCTCCTCGACGCCGCTCTGCCTGCGGACGGGGCCACCACCGTCGACCTGGTGCGCTGCTTCGCGGCCCGCTTCCCCTTCCAGGTGCTCGCCGAGGTCATCGGACTGCCCCCGCACCTGGCGGCGCGCTTCCGTCGCGACTGGGGCAAGGTCGTCGCGCCCGTCGGCCCGGCCGACCCCGGCCGGCCCGCGTACGAGGCGCTGCTGCGCGAGCTGCAGGCCTACATCGCCGAGGTCGTCGCCGACCGGCGCGAGCACCCCGGCGACGGGCTGCTCGGCCGCCTGGTCACCGCCCACGACGCGGGCGAACTGACCCGCGAGGAGCTGGACTCGATGGTCTTCCAGCTGCTCGTCGCCGGCCAGGAGCCGGTCACCAACCAGATCACCACCGCCGTGGTGGCGCTGCTGCGCGCACCGCAGGCCCTGGCCCGGCTGCGCGCCGAGCCGGACCTGATGCCCGCCGCCGTCGAGGAACTGCTGCGCATCGACAGCGCCTTCGAGCTCACCACCTGGCGCTTCCTCGCCGAGGACGCCGACCTGCACGGCACCCGCGTGCCCGCCGGCGACTCGGTCATCGTCTCGCTGTGCGCGGCCAACCGCGACCCCGAGCGCTTCCCCGACCCGGACACCCTCGACCTCGACCGGGCACAGGGCCCGCACCTGGCCTTCGGCCACGGCATCCACTTCTGCCCCGGCGCGGCCCTCGCCCGCATCGAACTGCAGGTTGCGCTCGGCACGCTGATCGCCCGACTGCCCGGGCTGCGCCTGGCCGTGCCGGACGAGGAGCTGCAGTGGATCCCCGCCGTCCTGGGCCGGGGCACCAGCGCCCTGCCCGTCACCTTCGCCCCGCCCGCCTGCCCTCGCCACCGTGGATGACCGCAGCATGACCCTCGCCCCTCCCGCCCCCGCCCCGGCCCCCGCCTCCTGCCTGGAGGCCCGCATCCTCGCGCTGCTGCTGCCCTACCACCGCACCGCCGGGCCGGCCGCGCCGGACCCGGCCCGCCACGCGCGGCAGTTGCAGCGGATACGCAGGTTCACGGACGCGGGCGAGCCCGTCGTGCTGACCCTGCCGGGCTTCCCCTGCAAGTCGCCCAACCCCGCCAAGGTCCTCGGGCGCCTGCCCGACGAGGGCGAGCGCCTCTCGCTGGCCTTCCTCGACGGCCTGTGCGCCCGCATCGGCGAGCTGTACGCACCCGGCGCCCGCATGGTCATCTGCTCGGACGGCCACATCTTCGCCGACAGCATCGGCGTGAGCGACGAGGACGTGGACGCCTACGGGGACGAACTGCGCGCCCTCATCCGCCGCGAGGGCCTGCGCCACCTGGACACCTTCGACCTGCGCGACGTGCACGGCGACCTCGGCCACGACGCCAAGCGGCGCCTGGTGACCGACGCCTACGCCCCCTCCGTGGAGGAGCTGCGCGCCAAGGTGCGCAGCGACGAGGAGACCGCCCGGCTCTACCGCGGCATCACCCGCTTCCTCGTCGAGGACACCGCCCACCACACCGGCAGCCGCTCGGCCCTGCAGCGCGCCTGCCGGGCCCGCGCCTACGAGGTGATCGCCCGCAGCCAGGCCTGGGGCGCGCTGGTCGCCGACCGTCACCCGGATGCCGTACGCCTGTCGATCCACCCGCAGCCGGTGGGCGGCGAGAAGTTCGGGATCCGGCTGCTGGAGTGCGCCGACGTATGGGCCACGCCCTGGCACACGGCCGTCCTGAAGGACGCCGCCGGCCGGGCGCGGCTGATGCGCCGCGCGGACGCCGAGCGGCTGGGGCGCCTGGTCCTGCGCGACGGACGCCCCAGCCACTTCGAAGCGACCACCTAGGGCGTGTCCGGGGGGTCATGCAGTGCCCCGTCAGGGGCGCGGGGCGGTGTTGTTCTGCGGCTGTCGCCGCGTGGGCGCGATCGGCCGGCGACGGCCCGCAGCTGACACGCCACCCCGGGGGTCGGGGTGCGGCTGGTGGTCGGGGGAGCCTTCTCCACGTACGCCCTCAA
>NZ_JBFAPE010000042.1:0-43335 GCF_040675615.1 Streptomyces sp. NPDC049585
CCGGTCCGCCCGCGGGGCCAGGCTGTGTCCGGCGGATGGTGCAGCGCCCCGTAGGGGCGCGGGGAACTGCGCGATCGGCCACCGACGGCCCGCAGTCGAGGCGCCTCCCCGGCACCCCGTCTGCGGGCACGTCCTGGCTGATCGCGCAGTTCCCCGCGCCCCTACGGGGCACGGCCTAGCCCCGCAGGGGCAGCGCCTGGCCGGCTACGACCAGCACGACGTGCTCGCACTCGTCGGCCAGCGCAGCGTTCAGGCGGCCCAGCTCGTCGCGGAAGCGGCGCCCCGACGCCGTCGCGGGCACCACGCCGGAGCCGGTCTCGTTGGTCACCAGCACCACCGACCGCCGTGTCCGCCGTATCGCCGCCACCAGTTCCCCCACCCGCTCGGCCAGGGCCGCCGCCCCGCCGCCGGCCCACGTCTCGTCGTCCCAGGCGCCGACCGTGTCCATCGCGTCCGTCAGCCACAGCGACAGGCAGTCGATCAGCAGGGGCGGCCCGTCGTCCGCGAGGAGCGGCACCAGGTCGCAGGTCTCGAGCGTGCGCCAGGAGCCGGGGCGGCGTTCGCGGTGCCGGGCCACGCGGGCGGCCCAGTCGCGGTCGCCGTCGCGGGTGCCGCCGGTGGCGACGTAGAGGACGTCGGGGAAGGACTCCAGGCGGCGTTCGGCCTCGACGGACTTGCCGGAGCGGGCCCCGCCGGTGACGAGGGTGCGGCGGGGCACGTCGGGTACGGCGTGGTAGTCGCCGACGACGAGGGTGGTGCCGTCGGGCACGGCCCGGGCGCCGGCCGCGGCGAGGCGTCGGCGCAGTTCGCGCCCGGGGGGCACGTCGTGGTCGAGGTGGACGGCGATGACGTCGGTGGTCGCCCCCACGGCGCCGGTCTCCCGCAGCCGGGCCAGGGCGTCGGGGCGGCCGACGACGTCCAGCAGGACCATGGCGTACGGGGCGGGGGGCGCCCCGGCCAGTCCGGCCGGTGCCGCGCCGGGGGGCAGGTACAGCAGCCGTTCCCCGTCGGGGCCGGTGACCTCGTACCCCGTACCGGGCGCGTCGAGGGCCAGGGCCCGCACGCGGTGTCCGCTGATGACCGACAGCTCGCGCCCGTCGGGGACCCGGACGGGCGCCGGCAGGCCGGCGGGGAGTTCGACGGCGGGGCCGTCGTGCGGGTGGGAGAGCAGCACCTGCCGGACGCCGGCGATGGAACGTCCCGCCCGCGCGGCGGCGAAGACCGGCCCCGGGGTGAGGTCGAGCAGCAGGGCGTCGTCGACGAGCAGGGCCGTCGCGGCCCGCGCGGCCTCACCGGTGGCGCAGGCGCAGGCGGCGCAGGGGCAGCCGGGGCGGGGCAGGCCGTCGGGGGCGCCGGTGCCCAGGAGAGTCAGTTCCACATCACTGATCGTCTCGCGTCCGGATCCGGTGGTCGCGCGGGGCTCACCCTTTCTCGTCCGGCCGATACGCTGGGACCCCCGATGCCCAGGAGGCGCACATGGCGTGGACGTGGCGGTTCGAGAAGACCGACGGGACGGAGACGGCTCCGGGTGTGGAGCCGGAGGAGTTCACCACGCAGGGGGACGCGGAGTCCTGGCTCGGCGAGCACTGGCGGGCGCTGCTGGAGGGCGGCGCGGACCAGGTGCGGCTCTTCGAGGACGACTCCGAGGTCTACGAGGGCCCCATGAGCCTGCACGCGGCCGCCGAGGAGTGAGTCGCGCCGGTGCGCGGCGGCGGGGTCAGCCGCCGCGCACCCCGCACAGGTGCAGCAGGGCCGCGACCGCCCGGTAGGGGTCGGTGCGGCCGGCCCGTTCCTCGGCGGCGAGCAGCCGGTGGAGTCCGTCCGCGGCGGGGGCCGGGCCGTCGTCGGGGGCGAGGTCGGTGAAGACCCGCACGCCGTACCAGGCACGCAGCGGGGCGCCGATGCCGGTCAGAGTCGCGGTGAGCGCCTCGCGCCCGTCGGCGCGGGCGGCCAGGCCCAGGCGGTTGGTGTAGTGGGGCGAGTCGAAGGCCGCGAGCGCGGTGTCCCAGTCGCCGGCCAGGCCCGGCCGCAGGGCCAGGGCGTCGGCGTTGCGCACGAGCAGGGACAGCAGTCCGCCGGGGGCCAGCACACGGGCCAGCGCGGCGATCATGGGGTCGGGCTCGGGCACGTACATCAGCACGCCGTGGCAGAGCACCACGTCGAAGGCGCCGGGCGGGAAGTGGGCCCCGGCCTCCCGGCCGTCACCGCGCACGACGCGCATGCGCTCCTGGATGCCGGGCGGTTCGGCGGCCACGGCCCGCTGCAGGGCCGTGATCATCGCCGGGTCCCGCTCCAGGCCGGTGACCTCGTGGCCGGCCCGGGCCAGCCGCACCGCCTGGGTGCCCTGGCCGGGGCCGACATCGAGCACGCGCAGGCGTCGGCCGACCGGGAAGAGGGCGGATATCTGCTCGTCGACCTGGCGGGCGACGAGCTCCTGACGGACGGTGTTCCGCAGCCCCCCGAGCCCGCTCAGCCACTCCTGTGCGCCGCCGCCGAAGCCGGGGGCGTAACCGCTCAGTGCTTCTCCCCGCGCTTGACCTTCGGCTTGGGCAGCCGCAGGCGGCGCATCTGGAGGGTGCGCATCAGCGCGTAGGGCACGGCGCCCTTGAGGTTCTCATCAGGGAAGCGCTGCTTGAGGGCGCGCTTCAGGGTGAGGCCGAGGAAGACGGAGTTGAGGACGATCGCGAGGATGACCACGAGCCAGGCCAGCAGCACGTAGGCCTGGAACGCCCCGCGGTTGATCATGCTCAGGACGAGGATCAGCACCGCCAGCGGCAGGAAGAACTCCGACACGGAGTAGCGGGCGTCGACGAAGTCGCGGGCGTAGGCGCGCACCGGGCCCTTGTCGCGCACGGGCAGGTAGCGCTCGTCGCCGTTGGCCAGGGCCTCGCGCTGGCGGGCGAGGTCGGCGCGGCGCGCCTCCCGGGCCCGCTTGCCGGCCTCCTTGCGGTCGGCCGGCGTGTGGGCCAGGCTGCGCCGCCGGGCGGTCTCGCTGCGCTTGGGCGTGGGGCGGCCCTTGGGGGCCTGCGGGTCACGGGGCTGCTTGGGCCGGTCCACGCTCACCTGGGGCGACGTGGCCTGCGCTTCCTTCGAACGGCTTCGGAACACGGAACCCAAGGGTACGGCCTTCGCCCGGCGCCCCACCGGCCCGCCCGGGCACGATCCGGCAACGACGGGTGCACGCCCGGCGCGGAGCGCCCCCTTCCGCCCCCGGGGGCCCACTACTCCTCGGGCCGGAGACGACGCGGTCCGCGATCGTCCTGCAGGAGGAGCGCATCCGGGCTCGGACAGTGCGGTAATGGAAGCAGGGCCCGTAGTGTGGGTTCTGCAAGGTTGTGCTGGAGTCCTGGCCGGTCCGCCCGGTCGGTCGGAGAGCTAGACGGTCAGAAGGGGGCGCGCGAGGCCCATGAGCGGTGTCATGAAGCGGATGGGGATGATCTTCCGCGCGAAGGCCAACAAGGCCCTGGACCGGGCCGAGGACCCGCGCGAGACCCTCGACTACTCGTACCAGAAGCAGCTGGAGCTGCTGCAGAAGGTGCGCCGCGGGGTCGCGGACGTCGCGACGTCCCGCAAGCGCCTGGAGCTGCAGCTGGGCCAGCTGCAGAGCCAGTCGACCAAGCTGGAGGAGCAGGGCCGCAAGGCGCTCGCGCTCGGCCGCGAGGACCTGGCCCGTGAGGCGCTCACCCGTCGGGCGGCGCTCCAGCAGCAGGTCAGCGACCTGCAGACGCAGCACCAGACCCTCCAGGGCGAGGAGGAGAAGCTCACCCTCGCCTCCCAGCGCCTGCAGGCCAAGGTGGACGCCTTCCGCACCAAGAAGGAGACCATCAAGGCGACCTACACCGCCGCCCAGGCCCAGACCCGCATCGGCGAGGCCTTCTCCGGCATCTCCGAGGAGATGGGCGACGTAGGCCTGGCCATCCAGCGCGCCGAGGACAAGACCGCCCAGATGCAGGCCCGGGCCGGTGCCATCGACGAGCTGCTCGCCTCCGGCGCGCTCGACGACCCGACGGGCATGGCCAAGGACGACCTCACCGCCGAGCTCGACCGCCTCTCCGGCGGCTCGGACGTGGAGCTGGAACTGCAGCGGATGAAGGCCGAGCTCGCCGGTGGCGGCGAGCGCCAGGCCATCGAGGGCGGCGCCGGTCAGCAGGCGCAGCAGGCCCACCACCAGGACCGCCCGCGCTTCGACAAGAGCTGACCCGAGGAGGCCGGACATGATCGTACGGATCATGGGGGAGGGCCAGTGGAAGGTCGACGACGCGCACTTCGCCGAGCTCAACAAGCTCGACGACGAGCTGCTGGAGGAGATGGAGAGCGGTGACGAGGCCGGCTTCCGCCGCACCCTCGGTGCCCTGCTCGACGCCGTGCGCCGGCTGGGCGGCCCGCTGCCCGACGACGCCCTCGAACCGTCCGAACTGATCCTGCCCGGGCGCGACGCCACGCTGGCGGAGGTCCGCGAGCTGCTCGGCGACGACGGCCTCATCCCCGGGTGACCGCACCGCCGGCCGGCACGCGCCGCACGGCACGACCCCGACCACCGCATCGCGCCCCCGTCCGCCCGGGACGGGGGCGCGACTCGCTCACCGCCCGCGCCACGGCCCCGGAGGGGACCTGCGATGACCGCCCTCGCCGGCACCGGCCTCGCCCGGCCGCACCGCTGGCTGCGCAGCCACCCGTACGCCGCCGACGGCCTGCTGGCCGTCGTCGTCTTCGCGCTCGTCCTCATCGGCGTCTACCTCGGCCCGCACCCCGACCGCCGGATCCCGGCGGCCGGCTTCGTGCTGCTGTCGGCGGCCGCCTCCGCCTGTCTGATCGCCCGGCGCCTGGTGCCGCGCGCCGTCCTCGCCCTGACGTGCGTCCTGACCGTCGTGGCCACGGTCGCCGACCACGACGGGCCGGCCCGCACCCAGATCGCCATGAGCGCCGCCGTCGCCCTGTACACGGTCGCCGCCCGCACCGAGCGCCCCACCGCCTGGCGGATCGTGGCCGGCACGGTCGCCGTGCTGACGGGCGTCGTCATGTTCTTCGGGCCCCCGCCCTGGTACGCGCAGGAGAACTTCGGCCTGCTGGCCTGGACCGCGCTGGCCGGTGCCGCCGGCGACGCCGTCCGCAGCCGCCGGGCCTACGTGGCCGCCGTCGAGGAGCGCGCCCTGCGCGCCGAGCGCACCCGCGAGGAGGAGGCCCGCCGCCGCGTCGCCGAGGAGCGGCTGCGCATCGCCCGTGAGCTGCACGACGTCGTCGCCCACCACATCGCGCTGGTCAACGTCCAGGCCGGGGTGGCCTCGCACGTCATGGACAGCCGCCCCGACCAGGCCCGGCAGGCCCTGGCCCACGTCCGCGAGGCCGGCCGCTCGGCCCTGGAGGAGTTACGGGCCACCGTCGGGCTGCTGCGGCAGTACGGCGACCCGGAGGCGCCCACCGAGCCGGCGCCCGGCCTCGGCGTGCTGGACCAGCTCGTCGACGGCTTCGGCCGGGTGGGCCTGCACGTCGACGTCGTCGCCGCCTCCACGTTGCCCGGCGGGCCCGGCACCGGCCGGGGCGCGGCGAAGGCCGCCGCGGTCGTCGGGCCGCTGCCGGCGGCCGTGGACCTCACCGCCTACCGGGTGCTGCAGGAGGCCCTGACGAATGTGCACAAGCACGCCGGCCCCGGCGCCCGTGCCGAGGTCGCCCTGCTGCGCAGCGCGGACCGGCTGGACCTGACGGTGCTGGACGACGGCGGGGTCCGCGGGGAGGCACCCGGGACGGAGGCGGACCAGGGTGAGGACGAGGGCGAGGACGCGCCGGGCGGGCACGGCCTGATCGGCATGCGCGAGCGCGCCGCTGCGCTCGGCGGCACCTGCGAGGCCGGCCCGCGCGGCGGATCGGTGGCGGCCGGCTTCCGGGTGCGTACCGTCCTGCCGCTGCAGTCGCGCTCCGCACGGGACGGGCAGGGGCCGGCCGGACCCTAGGCTGAGCCGCATGACTGAGCCGATCACCGTGGTCCTGGCGGACGACCAGGCGCTGCTGCGCAGCGCGTTCAAGGTACTGGTCGAGTCCGAGCCGGGCATGCGGGTCGTGGGGGAGGCGGCGGACGGTGCCGCGGCGGTGCGCCTGGCGCGTGCGCACGTGCCGGACGTGGTGCTGATGGACATCAGGATGCCGGGGACGGACGGGCTCGCCGCCACGCGCGAGATCTGCGCCGATCCGGCGCTGGGGGCGGTACGGGTGGTGATGCTGACGACGTTCGAGGCCGACGAGTACGTGGTGGAGGCGCTGCGGGCCGGCGCCTCGGGCTTCCTGGGCAAGGGCGCGGAGCCGGAGGAGCTGCTGGCCGCGATACGCATCGCGGCGGCGGGGGAGGCGCTGCTGTCGCCGGCGGCGACGAAGGGCCTGATCGCGCGGTTCCTCGCGCAGCCGCAGGGCACCGGGCACGACCCCTCGGGCCCGGGCCCGACGGGCCTGGAGGGGCTGACGGCGCGGGAGCGGGAGGTGCTGGTGCAGGTGGCCCGGGGGCTGTCGAACGACCAGATCGGCGAGCGGCTGGCGGTGAGCCCGCTGACCGTCAAGACGCATGTGAACCGCGCGATGGCCAAGCTGGGCGCGCGCGACCGGGCCCAGCTGGTGGTGGTCGCGTACGAGTCGGGCCTGGTGCAGCCGGGCACGGGGTGAGCGCAGAACGAACGAAAAGGGCGGGGCGCGCACGTAGCGCCCCGCCCTTTTCGTTCGCCGCTACGGCAGGGCCAGCATCCGCTCCAGGGCGAGCTTGGAGAAGCTCGCGACCTCGGGGTCGACCTCGATGCGGTTGACGACCTTGCCGTCGGCCAGGGACTCCAGGGCCCACACCAGGTGCGGCAGGTCGATGCGGTTCATGGTGGAGCAGAAGCAGACGGTCTTGTCGAGGAAGACGATCTCCTTGCCCTGGTCGGCGAAACGGTTCGCCAGGCGCCGGACCAGGTTCAGCTCCGTACCGATGGCCCACTTCGAGCCGGCCGGGGCGGCCTCCAGCGTCTTGATGATGTACTCCGTGGAGCCGACGTAGTCGGCCGCCGCGACGACCTCGTGCCGGCACTCGGGGTGCACCAGGACGTTCACGCCCGGGATGCGCTCGCGCACATCGTTGACGGAGTCCAGCGAGAAGCGGCCGTGCACGGAGCAGTGGCCGCGCCACAGGATCATCTTGGCCGCGCGCAGCTCCTCGGCGGTCAGGCCGCCGTTCGGCTTGTGCGGGTTGTAGACGACGCAGTCCTCCAGCGACATGCCCATGTCGCGCACTGCGGTGTTGCGGCCCAGGTGCTGGTCGGGCAGGAAGAGCACCTTCTCGCCCTGCTCGAACGCCCACTTCAGGGCCCGCTCGGCGTTGGAGGAGGTGCAGATGGTGCCGCCGTGCTTGCCGGTGAAGGCCTTGATGTCGGCGGAGGAGTTCATGTACGAGACGGGGACCGTCACCTCGGCGATGCCGGCCTCGGTCAGCACGTCCCAGCACTCGGCGACCTGCTCGGCGGTGGCCATGTCGGCCATCGAGCAGCCGGCGGCCAGGTCCGGGAGGATGACCTGCTGGGCGTCGCCGGTGAGGATGTCGGCCGACTCGGCCATGAAGTGCACGCCGCAGAAGACGATGTACTCCGCGTCCGGCCGGGCGGCCGCGTCGCGCGCCAGCTTGAAGGAGTCGCCGGTCACGTCCGCGAACTGGATGACCTCGTCGCGCTGGTAGTGGTGGCCCAGGACGAAGACCTTGTCCCCGAGCCGCGCCTTGGCCGCCCGGGCCCGCTCCACCAGGTCCGGGTCGGACGGTGCCGGCAGGTCGCCGGGGCACTCCACGCCACGCTCGCTCTTCGGGTCGGCCTCACGGCCGAGCAGCAGCAGGGCGAGCGGCGAGGCGGAGGGGTCCTGGAACTCCAGGGGCTGGGCGGTGGTCACGACACGCACCCTTTCTTTCTGCGGACGGCCGGTAGGCTTAATCGTCAATTTGACGCTATCTATCATAACCGGTTCGTGTCAGCTTGACGATGCCGCTCGCGTCAATGTGACGCATTCCCGATCCGGCGACGGGTGTGCGAGCATGAAAGGCGGGCGTCACCGTGTGGACACCCGCAGCCCCGGAATGAATCCGGGACCACGTCGGTTGCTGGCGTAAGCAAGCAGTCCGCACCCGTACCAAAGACCCGGGAGTGAAGCAGATGTCCGTTCAGGACGAGAAGACCACTGTGAGCGACGGCATCCTCCTGTCCGACGCCGCGGCCGCCAAGGTCAAGAGCCTGCTGGAGCAGGAAGGCCGCGACGACCTCGCCCTGCGCGTCGCCGTCCAGCCCGGTGGCTGCTCCGGTCTGCGCTACCAGCTCTTCTTCGACGAGCGCTCGCTCGACGGCGATGTCGTCAAGGACTTCGACGGCGTCAAGGTCGTCACCGACCGCATGAGCGCCCCGTACCTGGGCGGTGCCTCCATCGACTTCGTCGACACCATCGAGAAGCAGGGCTTCACGATCGACAACCCCAACGCCACCGGCTCCTGCGCCTGCGGCGACTCGTTCAGCTAAATCGGCCGAACGCCCGACGTGAGGAAGGGCGGCACCCCTCGGGGGTGCCGCCCTTCTGCCACTTCGGCTACTTCTCCTGCAGTGCGTTCACCTTGGCACCCGTCGCCAGGTCCACCACCGACCGGTCGCCCAGCGGCTCGTCCAGCGAGACCGTCGTGTCGAAGCGCTTGAGCATCAGGACGCAGTAGCGGCCCGGCTCCTTCTCGGTCGCGGTGACCTTGACCGTCACCGCCCGCTCCGACTGCTCGGCGGAGGCCGCGAAGGTGCTGCACACCCCGCCCCAGAAGTGCAGGACGAGCTTCCTGCCGCCGTCGGCCGGCGTGTACGACTCCACGCGCACCGGCCCCGACTTCGCCGGCGGCGAGGTCGGGGTGCCGGACGGCGCCGCGCTGCCGCCGCCCCGCCCGGCGATGAACTTCGGATCGACCGCCGGCTGGGCCACCGTGATCGTGTCGCCCTTGGGCATGCCCGGCATCTCCACCGCGAACAGCCACGACGGCACCAGCGCCGGCCGGCCCCCCACGGACTGCGCCGACAGCGCGAACGTCGCCCCGCGCACCGTCGCCGGCTCCGGACCCCTGCCGGGCGGCGTCGAGCACCCGGCGTCCGGCGTCGGGGCGTCCTCCCGGAAGGGGACCGCCGTCGCGCAGCCGCCCGTCGTCGGACGGCCGGTGCCGGCGCCCTTGTTCAGCTCGTCGAGCGCCTGCCGCGCGGTCACCAGCGGATACGTCGCCCCCGCCGGCGGCAGCTGCAGCTGCCCGTTGCCCGAGGCCACCTTGCCGT
Organism: Streptomyces sp. NPDC049585; assembly: GCF_040675615.1. Classification (NCBI taxonomy): domain Bacteria; kingdom Bacillati; phylum Actinomycetota; class Actinomycetes; order Kitasatosporales; family Streptomycetaceae; genus Streptomyces; species Streptomyces sp. NPDC049585. The sequence continues at coordinate 9,297 of NZ_JBFAPE010000042.1, forward strand.
CCGCACCCACCTGCAGGGTGGTCTGCCAGCCATAGGTGGGCAGCGAGCCCACCACCGGATCGGCCGTCACCGTGCGCAGGGCGCCGAAGACCTTGCTAGCGTCCGTCCTCGCCCCCTCCTGACCCAGGGCCTTCAGCACGGGGGCCGCGGCCTTGCGCGCCGTGTCCTGCGACACCGGCTGCGCGGCGGCGGGGTCCGGCGGCGGGGGCGAACCGTCCTTGAACGAGGGGCACTTCGCTCCGGGCCCCTCGGGCTCCTGCCGCGGGCCCGCACCCGGCGGGTGCTCGCAGTGCGCGCCGCCGGGCACGCCGTAACGCGTGTACGCCCAACTGCCCGGGCCCTGCCGGCCCACCTGCAGCGTGGGCCCCGCCGCGTCGGGGGTGCCGCCCACCGTCCAGGTGTCGCCGTTCAGCCGGGGCGTACCGGAGATCCCCAGCGCCTCGGCCAGCGCGGCCACCTGGTCGGCGGTCACCTCGCGCGCCGGCAGCCGGACGGCGGCCGTGCGCGGCCCGTCCGGCAGCGTGCCCGCCGCCCGGTAGAGCACGCCGTGCGGATCCGGCTCGCCCGGTGCAATGCCCTGCGAGGGCCCGCCCGAGCCCGTCCGGGCGCCGTAGCCGTCCAGTGCCAGGGGTGGTGGGGTACTGCTGTTGCCGCCGGCCGCGGGCGCCGGGGCGCCGCCGCCCTCCGAGGCCGTGGACGCCCAGTACGCGGCGCCGCCACCGGCCAGCAGGACGGCCGCCGCCACCGACGCCACCACCAGCGGCGAGCGCCGCCGCCGTGTGCCCGGGCCGCCGCCCGAAGTGCCGCCCTCGGTGCCCTCGGTGCTCACCGCATCGCTCCTTCGCTCCGCTCAAAGTGAAGTACTGCCGCATCCCCCCGGAAGAGGACGCCACTTGGACGGGGCGCAGGAGCCGTCGGTTCCACCCGATGCCGGACCGCGTCGTCAGTCGCCGTACTCCGCCATCGCGTCCAGCAGCCGGGCCGAGCGCGCGGGCACCGAGATCCCGTGGATGAGCGACAGCGGCGTCCGCTCGGCGGCACCCCGCCCCCCGGGGGTCCTGGGGGTGCCCCACTCCGGGGCCATCCGGGCGCAGCAGCGGCACAGCTCGGCCAGCGAACCCGGCTCCCGGGGCGATGTGACGTCCTTCACAGTCTTCGGCATACCCGCACCGTACGCACGCGACGGCGTGCCGTGAAAGACCTACTATTAGGTAGATTTATGCACGGAGCGGCGAGAACCGGACCCGGTCGTGCTCCCGCGAACCGGTAACGTGGGATGGCTCGTCATGCTCAGCCATGTCCCCGTCCCACGCCCTCAGGGAGCAGACCCTCCGTGCGTATCGCTGTCACCGGCTCCATCGCCACCGACCACCTGATGACCTTCCCCGGCCGCTTCGCCGACCAGCTCGTGGCGGACCAGCTGCACACCGTCTCCCTCTCCTTCCTCGTCGACGAACTCGACGTGCGTCGCGGCGGCGTCGGTCCCAACATCTGCTTCGGCATGGGCCTGCTGGGTCTGCGGCCCGTCCTCGTCGGTGCCGCCGGCAACGACTTCGCCGACTACCGCGCCTGGCTCGACCGGCACGGCGTCGACACCGCCTCCGTGCACATCTCCGAGGTCCTGCACACCGCGCGGTTCGTCTGCACCACGGACACCGATCACAACCAGATCGCGTCCTTCTACACCGGTGCCATGAGCGAGGCCCGCCAGATCGAGCTGCAGCCGGTGGCCGACCGCGTCGGCGGCCTGGACCTCGTCCTCATCGGTGCCGACGACCCCGAGGCGATGCTGCGCCACACCGAGGAGTGCCGCACCCGCGGCATCCCCTTCGCCGCCGACCCCTCCCAGCAGCTCGCCCGCATGGACGGCGACGACATCCGGGTGCTGGTCGACGGGGCGACGTACCTGTTCAACAACGAGTACGAGAAGGCGCTCATCGAGTCCAAGACGGGCTGGACGGGCGAGGAGATCCTCGAGCGCGTCGGCACCCGCGTCACCACCCTCGGCTCGCGCGGCGTGCGCATCGAGCGGCGCGGCGAGCCGGTCATCGAGGTCGGCGTCCCGCAGGAGGAGGCCAAGGTCGACCCGACCGGCGTGGGCGACGCCTTCCGCGCGGGCTTCCTGGCCGGCCTGACGTGGGAGCTGTCGCTGGAGCGCTCGGCCCAGCTGGGCTGCATGCTGGCGACGCTCGTCATCGAGACGCTGGGCACCCAGGAGTACGAGCTGCGCCGCGGCCACTTCATGGAGCGCTTCACCAAGGCGTACGGCGAGGACGCCGCCACCGAGGTGCGCGGGCACCTGGCGTGACAGTCCCCACCTCGCCCGCCCGGTTCGGGGCAATCGGGCGGGCGGGTGGGCGGGGCCGCCGCGGCAGCGGCGGCCGTCAGGCGCGGCGCCGCACCGTGTAGGCCACCCCGCGCTCCGCGGCGCGCTCCCCGAGGTACTCCTGCCCCCGCATCTCGCACCACGCCGGAATGTCCAGGCGCGCCGCCTCGTCGTCGGACAGCACCGTCACCAGCCCCCCGACCGGCACGTCGCCGATCACCTTCGCCAGCTCGATCACCGGAATCGGGCACCGCTTGCCGAGCGAGTCGACGACCAGTTCCTCGCCGGCGGGGGAGACGACGGCCGACGCCCCCGTCGGCGCCCCCAGCTGCTCGCGCACCTCCGCCACCACCCGCGGCAGCGTGTCGAGGAACGCGTCGACCTGCTCCGCCGTCGTGCCGCGCGGCAGCGAGACCCGTACGTTGCCCTCCGACAGCACCCCCATCGCCCGCAGCACATGGCTCGGTTCCAGCGTGCTGGACGTGCACGAGGAGCCGGAGGAGACGGAGAAGCCCGCGCGGTCCAGGGCGTGCAGCAGCGTCTCCCCGTCGACGTACAGGCAGGAGAACGTGACCAGGTGCGGCAGCCGGTGCACCGGGTCGCCGACCACCTCCACGTCGGGGACGAGCTGTGCGACCCGCTCCCGTACGTGGTCGACCAGGACGCGCAGCCGGGCGTCCTCCGCGGCCGCCTCCGCACGCACGGCGCGCAGCGAGGCGGCGGCCGCGACGACGGCGGGGATGTCGGGGTAGCCGGGGGCGCGTCCGTTCTCCCGCTCGTCGGCCGGGCCGGGCAGGGCGAAGCGGGTTCCCTTGCGCACGGCCAGCAGGCCGACCCCGGGCGGGCCGCCCCACTTGTGGGCGCTGGCGGTCAGCAGCGACCAGCCCTCCTCGACCGGGCCCCAGCCCAGCGACTGGGCCGCGTCGACCAGCAGCGGTACGCCCGCCTCCCGGCAGGCCGCGGCCGCCTCGGCCACCGGCTGGCGGGTGCCGACCTCGTGGTTGGCGGACTGCAGGGCGGCGAGGGCGGTGTCGGGGCGCAGGGCGGCGGCCCAGTCGGCGGGGGCGATGCGGCCCGTGCGGCCGACGGGGACCTCGGTCACGGTGCCGCCGGCCGCTTCGAGTGCGGCGCCGGCGTGCAGCACGGCGGAGTGTTCGACGGCGGACACGACCAGGTGGCGGCCGACCCGGCGGCGTCCGGCGAGGGCGCCGGCAATGCCGTCGTGCAGGGCGCGCGTACCCGATGGGGTGAAAACCAGTTCGTCCGGTCGACAGCCCACGGCTTCCGCGGCGGTCTCGCGGGCGGCGTCCAGCAGCAGCCGGGCGCGCCGGCCCTCCCGGTACAGGCGGCTGGGGTCGGCCCAGCCCTCGTCGAGGGCGGCCAGCAGCGCCTGGCGGGCGACCGGGTGCAGAGGGGCGGAGGAGGCGGCGTCGAAGTAGGGCACGAGGGGAACGCTAACCCCATCGCGGGGGGAGTCGGAGCCTGCCCGGCCGGGCGTCTGACGGAGTGCCGGAAGGCCTCCGGAGCTGCAGATTCCACCCCTTCGGGGACCGGACCGGCGCGTTGGGCACCCTCCCCGCGCGGCCCCAGATAGCGTCCAGTAGGGTTTGGTCCGCATAAACATCCAAACCCCTGCCCGCAGCGGGCCGGCGACCGACCAGCGAGACGGCCGCAGCCGGCCGCACGGGCGAGACTCTCGGGAAGGCGCTACGTGAGTCCCAACGGCTCCGACCGCTCGTCGCGGCGCCCGGTGCGGCGGAAGCTGCTGCAGGCGCTGGCCGCGGGCGCTGTCCTGGCGACCGCCACCGGTTGCACATCGAAGGACTTCCCCCGCCTCGGCATGCCAACGCCCGTCACGGAAGAGGCGCCGCGGATCCTCTCCCTCTGGCAGGGCTCCTGGGCCGCTGCCCTGGCGATCGGTGTCCTGGTGTGGGGCCTGATCATCTGGAGCGTCATCTTCCACCGGCGCAGCAGGTCGAAGGTGGAGATTCCCAAGCAGACCCGGTACAACATGCCCATCGAGGCGCTGTACACCGTGGTCCCGATCATCATCGTCTCGGTGCTCTTCTACTTCACCGCGCGCGATGAGAACAAGCTCCTGACGAACCCTGACAAGCCGCAGCACGTCGTCAACGTGGTGGGCTTCCAGTGGAGCTGGGCGTTCAACTACCTGGAGAACGTCGACGGCAACACGGCCACCCCGGCCAAGCCGCTCCGCGAGAACAAGGAGCTCGACGCGATCCCGGACCGGTTCCTGAGCAAGGCACCGCAGGGAGCGGAGGGCGTCTACGAGGTCGGCGTCCCCGGCGACCGCAACCCGCAGACGGGCAACCCGGGCCCGACCCTGTGGCTCCCCAAGGGTGAGACCGTCCAGTTCGTCCTCACCTCGCGCGACGTCATCCACTCCTTCTGGGTGGTGCCGTTCCTGATGAAGCAGGACGTCATCCCGGGCCACACCAACAGCTTCACGGTGACCCCCAACAAGGAGGGCACCTTCCTGGGCAAGTGCGCCGAGCTCTGCGGCCAGGACCACTCCCGGATGCTCTTCAACGTCAAGGTCGTCTCCCCCGAGCGGTACCGGGCGCACCTGAAGGAGCTGGCGGCAAAGGGTCAGACCGGCTACCAGCCGGCGGGCATCGCGCAGACGGATCACGCGAAGAACGCGGAGACCAAGAACAAGTGAGCATCCTCAACGAACCCCAGGGTGCCGCCGCCGCAACAGCCACGGCAGCACCACCCGTACGCCAGAAGCAGCCGGGCAATCAGGTGATCAAGTGGCTCACCACCACTGACCACAAGACCATCGGCACGCTCTACCTGGTCACGTCGTTCGCGTTCTTCTGCATCGGCGGCCTCATGGCGCTCCTCATGCGCGCCGAGCTGGCCCGTCCCGGCACGCAGATCATGTCGAACGAGCAGTTCAACCAGGCGTTCACGATGCACGGCACGATCATGCTGCTGATGTTCGCGACGCCGCTGTTCGCCGGTTTCGCGAACTGGATCATGCCGCTGCAGATCGGTGCGCCCGACGTGGCGTTCCCGCGGCTGAACATGTTCGCCTACTGGCTCTACCTGTTCGGCTCGCTGATCGCGGTGGCCGGCTTCCTCACCCCGCAGGGTGCGGCCGACTTCGGCTGGTTCGCCTACTCCCCGCTGTCGGACGCGGTCCGCTCGCCGGGCGTCGGCGCCGACATGTGGATCATGGGTCTGGCCTTCTCCGGCTTCGGCACGATCCTCGGTTCGGTCAACTTCATCACCACGATCATCTGCATGCGTGCGCCGGGCATGACGATGTTCCGCATGCCGATCTTCACCTGGAACGTGCTGCTGACCGGTGTGCTGGTCCTGCTGGCCTTCCCGGTGCTCGCGGCCGCGCTGTTCGCCCTGGAGGCGGACCGCAAGTTCGGGGCCCACGTCTTCGACGCGGCCAACGGCGGCGCCCTGTTGTGGCAGCACCTCTTCTGGTTCTTCGGCCATCCCGAGGTGTACATCATCGCCCTGCCGTTCTTCGGCATCATCTCCGAGGTCATCCCGGTCTTCTCCCGCAAGCCGATGTTCGGTTACTGGGGCCTGATCGCGGCCACGATCTCGATCGCGGGTCTGTCGGTGACCGTGTGGGCGCACCACATGTACGTCACCGGTGGTGTGCTGCTGCCGTTCTTCTCCTTCATGACCTTCCTGATCGCGGTCCCGACCGGTGTGAAGTTCTTCAACTGGATCGGCACCATGTGGAAGGGCTCGCTGTCCTTCGAGACCCCGATGCTGTGGGCCGTCGGCTTCCTGATCACCTTCACCTTCGGTGGTCTGACCGGCGTCATCCTGGCCTCGCCCCCGATGGACTTCCACGTCTCCGACTCGTACTTCGTCGTCGCGCACTTCCACTACGTCATCTTCGGCACCGTGGTCTTCGCGATGTTCTCCGGCTTCCACTTCTGGTGGCCGAAGTTCACGGGCAAGATGCTGGACGAGCGCCTGGGCAAGATCACCTTCTGGACGCTGTTCGTCGGCTTCCACGGCACCTTCCTCGTCCAGCACTGGCTGGGTGCCGAGGGCATGCCGCGCCGTTACGCCGACTACCTGGCCTCCGACGGCTTCACCACGCTGAACACCATCTCGACCATCAGCTCCTTCCTGCTGGGCCTGTCGATCCTGCCGTTCTTCTACAACGTCTGGAAGACCGCCAAGTACGGCAAGAAGGTCGAGGTCGACGACCCGTGGGGCTACGGCCGTTCGCTGGAGTGGGCGACCTCCTGCCCGCCGCCGCGGCACAACTTCCTCACCCTGCCGCGGATCCGCTCGGAATCCCCGGCGTTCGACCTGCACCACCCGGAGATCGCGGCCCTCGAGCTCGAAGAGAACCTCGCGGGCGAGAAGGCCCTCGCGGGCGGCAAGGAGGCCGGCAAGTGAAGATCCAGGGCCGGATGTTCCTGTGGCTGTCCCTCTTCATCCTCGCCATGGCGGTCGTCTACGGCGTGTGGTCGAAGGAGGTGGCCGGTACCACCGCGCTGTTCATGGCCTTCGGTCTGTGCGTCATGGTCGGCTACTACCTGGCGTTCACTGCGCGCCGGGTGGACGCCGGTGCGCAGGACAACAAGGAGGCCGACGTCGCCGACGACGCCGGTGAGCTGGGCTTCTTCGCCCCGCACAGCTGGCAGCCGCTCTCCCTGGCCGTCGGTGGTGCCCTCGCCTTCATGAGCATCTGCTTCGGCTGGTGGCTCATGTACTTCTCGGCACCGATCATCCTGGTCGGCCTCTTCGGCTGGGTGTTCGAGTTCTACCGCGGCGAGAACCAGAACCAGTAAGGGCTCGCCCCGGCGAACCCCGAAGGGCCCCGCACACCGTCACGGTGTGCGGGGCCCTTTCGCGTGCGGCGGTCGCACACCGCGGGCGCATGCACCGGGACGGGCGGCACCCGTTTGCAGGCGCAGCGAGCGCCGTGCGCGGCCGTTTTTCCTACGGTATGACCATGAACCACTCACCTCGCCGCCGTCCGGCGCGCGGCCGCACGGCAGTGGCCGGCGCCCTGCTGCTGGCCTGCGCGGCCCCGGGGCTCACCGGCTGCGGATCGGGCAACCCGCTGGCCGACCGGCCGTACGACGCCTCGGACCAGGTGGGTGTCGCCGGCGCGGGGGAGACCCGGCAGGCGGACCCGGCCAAGCCGCTGGAGGTGGAGGCCACCGGCGGCGACCGCATCACCGACGTCACCGTCACCGACGCCGCCGGACGCTACGTCAAGGGCGAGCTCGCGCCCGACGGCTCGCGCTGGCACAGCACCGGCGCCCTGTCCGCCGGCGTCCACTACACCGTGCGCGTCAGCACGGAGGACGAGGACGGCGCCCAGGGGCGCCGCACGATCGACTACGAGACCAGCCGGGCCAAGCGGGTGCTGCGCCTCGCCTTCGGCCCGCAGAGCGGCACCTACGGCGTCGGACAGCCCATCACCGCCGAGCTGAGCGAGCCGGTCTCCGACCCGGCCGCCCGGGCCGTGGTCGAGCGCACCCTGCGGGTGGAGTCCGACCCTCCGGTGGAGGGCGCCTGGCACTGGGTGGACAACCGCACCCTGCACTACCGCCCCCAGGAGTACTGGCCCGCGCACGCCACCATCGACGTCCAGGCGGCCCTGGAGGGCATCAAGGTCGGCGGCGGGCTGTACGGCGGGCCGGTGCAGGGCGTCCACCTGACCACCGGTGACCGGGTGGAGGCCATCACCGACGCCAGCGCCCACTACATGACGGTGCTCAAGAACGGCCAGGAGGTCCGCTCCATCCCTGTGACCACCGGCAAGCCCGGCTACGCCACCCGCAACGGCATCAAGGTCGTCCTCGGCCAGGAGTCCTTCGTGCGCATGCGCGGCACCAGCATCGGCATCTCCGAGGGCAGCTCCGACGCCTACGACCTGCCGGTCTACTGGGCCACCCGGGTCACCTGGAGCGGCGAGTACGTGCACGCCGCCCCCTGGTCCGAGGGGTCCCAGGGCTGGGACAACGTCAGCCACGGGTGCACCGGCATGAGCACCGCCAACGCCAAGTGGTTCTTCGACAACGTGCGCGTGGGCGACATCGTCAAGGTCGTCGGCAGCGCCGGGGCCACCATGACGCCCTTCGACAACGGCTTCGGCGACTGGAACATGCCCTGGAAGCAGTGGCGCGAGGGCAGCGCCCTGGTGGCCGGCAAGCGCGAGGGCACCGGCCCGGCCGACACCGCCCGGCTGCGCCCCCAGGTGTGAGTGCGGGGCCTCTTGGGCCCCTTCGGCCTCTTCAGGCCTCGATGGACAGCCGCTGGCGCAACAGCTCCGCCAGCGCCTCGGCGAACGCCACCGGATCCACCGGATGGGTGACAACGGCCTCCGCCCTGCTCCAGGAGGCCAGCCAGGCGTCCTGCGGCCGGCCGATCAGCAGCAGCACCGGCGGGCAGCGGAAGACCTCGTCCTTCAGCTGCCGGCACACCCCCATGCCGCCCGCAGGGGCCGTCTCGCCGTCCAGCACGCACACGTCCACCCGACGCTCCTCCAGGGTCCGCAGCACCGCCGGCAACGTGGCGCACTCCAGGTACTCCACCTCGGGAAGACCGGTGGCCGGGCGCCTGCCGCCCGCCAGCCGCACCTGTTCGCGCGTGTGCGCGTCATCGCTGTACACCAGCACCGTTGCGGTCGGCTGCATCGTTCCTCCAGGTCGTGGGAGTGACGCTCATGGACGGACGGCTCAGCGCGGATGCTACTCCGCGCGGGGGCCGCGATGGGCCGTACGAGCAGCACACAGCGTCTTGACACACCGAACGGCACCCCCCGGAGTGAGCGCGAGATAAGCGACCGACATAATGTCGGTCGTGGCGACAGCAACAGCAGTAGATACCGGGCACGCGCACCCCTCGGTCAACCGACCGAACCTCACCAGCGTCGGAACCATCATCTGGCTGAGTTCCGAGCTGATGTTCTTCGCGGCCCTCTTCGCGATGTACTTCACCCTGCGATCGGTGACAGGTGCCGACCACTGGAAGGAAATGGCCTCGGCCCTGAACCTTCCGTTCTCGGCGACCAACACGACGATCCTGGTGCTCTCCTCGCTCACCTGTCAGCTCGGCGTGTTCGCGGCCGAGCGCGGTGACGTCAAGAAGCTGCGCACCTGGTTCATCGTCACGTTCGTGATGGGTGCCATCTTCATCGGCGGTCAGGTGTACGAGTACACGAGCCTGGTCAAGGACGAGGGCCTGTCCCTGTCCTCCGACCCGTACGGCTCGGTGTTCTACCTGACGACCGGCTTCCACGGCCTGCACGTGACGGGCGGTCTCATCGCCTTCCTGCTGGTCCTGGGCAGGACGTACGCGGCCAAGAGGTTCACCCACCACCAGGCGACGGCGGCCATCGTCGTGTCCTACTACTGGCACTTCGTCGACGTGGTCTGGATCGGCCTCTTCGCCACGATCTACTTGATCAAGTAATCGGTCCCGTCCCGCACCGGACCATCAGTCCAGCATCGACGCAGAAGATCCTGACACCGGGGTAATCCGTGAAAAAGCTCTCCGCACGACGACGCCATCCGCTGGCGGCGGTCGTCGTCCTACTCTTCGCGCTGGCGGTAACCGGGGGGCTGTACGCCGCGTTCGCGCCGGCCGAGTCGGCCAAGGCCGATGACAGCGCCCAGTCCCTCGCCATCGAGGAGGGCAAGAAGCTCTACTCCGTGGGCTGCGCCAGCTGCCACGGCACCGGCGGTCAGGGCACCTCCGACGGGCCGAGCCTGATCGGCGTGGGCTCCGCCGCCGTGGACTTCCAGGTCGCCACCGGCCGCATGCCGCTGCAGCAGCAGGGCGCCCAGGCGCCCCGCAAGAAGGTGATCTACTCGCAGGCCGAGATCGACCAGCTCGCCGCGTACATCGCCTCCCTCGGCGCGGGCCCGGTCGCCCCGACCAAGAGCCAGTACAGCCCCGACGGCGCCGACATCGCCAAGGGCGGGGAGCTCTTCCGTACGAACTGCGCCCAGTGCCACAACTTCACCGGCAAGGGCGGCGCGCTCTCGAACGGCAAGTACGCCCCGTCGCTCGAGGGTGTCAACCCGAAGCACATCTACGAGGCCATGCAGACCGGCCCGCAGAACATGCCTTCCTTCCCCGACACGACGATGTCCGAGAAGAACAAGAAGGACATCATCGCGTACCTCGACACGGTCAACAGCGACAAGACCAAGAGCCCGGGCGGCCTCGAACTGGGCGGTCTCGGCCCGGTCAGCGAGGGTCTGTTCGCGTGGATCTTCGGTCTGGGCGCGCTGGTCGCCGTCGCCATCTGGGTCGCCGCCCACACCGCCAAGGCCAAGAAGTCATGAGTAGCCAAGACATTCCAGAAGAGACCCTGCCGAGCGCGCAGGGCGCGCACGAAGGTGCCGTAGCCACCGCGGGCGACCCGTTCGCCGACCCGGGACTGCCGCCGCACGAGCCCCGTAAGCAGGACATCGACGAGCGGGCCGCCCAGCGCTCCGAGCGCGTGGTCGCCTTCCTGTTCCTGCTGTCGATGCTGGCCACGGTGGGCTTCATCGCCTCCTACGTGACCCTCCCGGTCGACAAGAGCATCTACGTCTTCCCGCTCGGGCACATCAGCGCGCTGAACTTCGCGCTGGGCCTGACCCTGGGCGTGGCGCTGTTCTGCATCGGCGCGGGCGCGGTCCACTGGGCCCGCACCCTGATGTCGGACGTCGAGTACGCCGACGACCGGCACCCGATCGAGGCCTCCCCGGAGGTCAAGGCCAAGGTGCTGGCCGACTTCAAGCAGGGCGCGGAGGAGTCCGGCTTCGGCCGCCGCAAGCTGCTGCGCAACACCATGTTCGGCGCGCTGGCCCTGGTGCCGCTCTCCGGTGTGGTGCTGCTGCGCGACCTCGGTCCGCTGCCCGGCACCAAGCTGCGCAAGACCGCCTGGTCCGCGGGCAAGATGCTCATCAACCAGAACACGATGCAGCCGCTGCGCCCCGAGGACATCCAGGTCGGCTCCCTGACCTTCGCCATGCCCGAGGGCATGAAGGAGGAGGACCACGACTTCCAGCAGGAGATCGCCAAGGCGGCCCTGATGATCGTCCGGCTGCGTCCGGAGAACATCAAGGACAAGCGCGAGCTCGACTGGTCGGCCGACGGCATCGTGGCCTTCTCCAAGATCTGCACGCACGTCGGCTGCCCGATCAGCCTCTACGAGCAGCAGACCCACCACGTGCTGTGCCCGTGCCACCAGTCCACCTTCGACCTCTCCGACGGCGGTCGCGTGATCTTCGGCCCGGCCGGCCACGCCCTTCCGCAGCTGCGGATCAAGGTCAACGACAAGGGCTACCTCGAGGCCATGGGCGACTTCGCCGAGCCCGTCGGTCCTGCCTTCTGGGAGCGCGGATGAGCACTGCAACCGCTACCGACAATCGCCGCAAGGCACCCGCGGGCGAGCGGGTCGCCGACTGGGCCGACGGCCGACTGGGCATCTACAGCCTGGCCAAGGTCAACATGCGGAAGATCTTCCCGGACCACTGGTCCTTCATGCTGGGCGAAGTCTGCCTCTACAGCTTCGTCATCATCATCATGACGGGCGTCTACCTGACGCTCTTCTTCCACCCCAGCATGAACGAGGTCGTCTACCACGGCTCCTACGAGCCGCTGCAGGGCGTCCAGATGTCCGAGGCGTTCAAGTCGACCGTCGACATCAGCTTCGACGTGCGCGGTGGTCTGCTCATCCGGCAGATCCACCACTGGGCGGCGCTGATCTTCCTCGCCGGCATGTTCGTGCACATGATGCGCGTCTTCTTCACCGGTGCGTTCCGCAAGCCGCGTGAGGTCAACTGGCTGTTCGGCTTCCTGCTGTTCGTCCTCGGCATGTTCACCGGCTTCACCGGTTACTCGCTGCCGGACGACCTGCTGTCGGGCACCGGTGTCCGCTTCATGGAGGGCGCCATCCTGTCCGTGCCGGTCATCGGCACGTACATCTCGATGTTCCTCTTCGGGGGCGAGTTCCCCGGCTCGGACTTCGTGCCGCGGTTCTTCTCGATCCACGTCCTGCTGCTGCCGGGCATCATGCTCGGCCTGCTGGTGGCGCACCTGATCCTGGTCTTCTACCACAAGCACACGCAGTTCCCCGGCCCCGGCCGGAAGAACGAGAACGTGGTCGGCATGCCGCTGCTGCCGGTCTACATGGCCAAGGCCGGTGGCTTCTTCTTCCTGGTCTTCGGTGTGATCGCGGCCATCGCCGCCATCGCGACCATCAACCCGATCTGGGCGATGGGCCCCTACCGGCCGGACCAGGTCTCCACCGGCGCCCAGCCCGACTGGTACATGGGCTTCGCCGAAGGCCTCATCCGTGTGATGCCGGGCTGGGAGATCAACGTCTGGGGCCACACGTTCGTCCTGGGCGTGTTCATCCCGCTGGTGATCTTCCCGCTGGTGCTGGGCGCGATCGCGGTCTACCCGTTCATCGAGTCCTGGGTCACCGGCGACAAGCGGGAGCACCACCTGCTGGACCGCCCGCGCAACGCCCCGACGCGCACCGGTTTCGGTGCCGCCTGGATCGCCGCGTACTTCGTGATGCTGATCGGTGGTGGCAACGACCTGTGGGCCACCCACTTCCACCTGTCGATCAACGCCATCACCTGGTTCGTCCGCGTCGGCTTCTTCGTGATCCCGGTCCTGACGTTCATCGCGACCCGCCGCATCTGCATGGGTCTGCAGCGCCGCGACAAGGACAAGGTGCTGCACGGTCGCGAGACCGGTGTCATCAAGCGCCTGCCGCACGGTGAGTTCATCGAGGTCCACGAGCCGCTCTCGCAGGAGCAGCTGCACACGCTGACCTCGCACGAGCAGCCCAAGCCGCTCGAGCTCGAGCCGGCGGTGGACGAGAACGGTGTCGCCCGCAAGGTCGGTGCCGGCCAGAAGCTCCGCGTGAAGCTCTCCAAGGGCTTCTACGGCGAGGGGACCCAGATCCCCAAGGCCACCGCGGAGGAGTACCGGGAGATCACCAGCGGTCACGGCCACCACTGATCCCCCGACTGATCACTGACGACTGATCGCCACGGCAGGAGCCCCGTCCATCGCTTGGACGGGGCTCTTCGCCGTCCGGGGCCGGTCGATAGGCTGGACGGCAGACGGGGCCATGTGGAGCGCCCCGCCCCAGACCACTCCAGGAGTGTGGACCATGAACGTTGCGACCCCATCTGGCGGCGAGCGCTCGGTGGCCCCCTCCTGGCCGGGCATCCTGGACGCCCTGCTGCGCGGCGTGGATCTCAGTGCCGACGACACGGCCTGGGCCATGGACCGGATCATGCGGGGGGCGGCCAGCGACGCCCAGATCGCCGGCTTCGCCGTGGCCCTGCGGGCCAAGGGCGAGACCGTCGCCGAGATCTCCGGCCTGGTCCGCGCGATGTACCAGCACGCCAACCTCATCGAGGTGCCCGGGCCCAGTGTGGACATCGTGGGCACCGGCGGCGACGGCGCCAAGACCGTCAACATCTCCACGATGTCCTCGATCGTCGTGGCCGGCACCGGCGCGAAGGTCGTCAAGCACGGCAACCGGGCCGCCTCCTCCGCCAGTGGTTCCTCCGACGTCCTGGAGAAGCTGGGCGTCAACCTGGAGCTGACGCCCCGCCGGGTGGTGGAGGTCGCCGAGGAGGCCGGCATCACCTTCTGCAACGCCGTCAAGTTCCACCCCTCCCTGCGGCACGTCGCCCCGGCCCGCCGCGAACTGGGCATCCGGACGACCTTCAACGCACTCGGCCCGCTGACCAACCCCGCCCGGGTGCGCGCCCAGGCCACCGGCGTCGCCGACCCCCGCATCGCGCCCGTGCTGGCCGGGGTGCTGGCCGAGCGCGGCTCGACGGCCCTGGTCTTCCGCGGCGACGACGGCCTGGACGAGCTGACCACCACCGCCACCTCGCGGGTGTGGGTCGTGCGTGACGGCCGGGTGCGCGAGGAGGCCTTCGACCCCCGCGAGGTGGGCCTCGACATCGTGCCGGTGGAGGCGCTGCGCGGCGCCGACGCCTCGTACAACGCCGACGTCGCCCGCCGCCTGCTCGCCGGCGAGACCGGCCCCGTACGGGAGGCGGTGCTGCTCAACTCCGCTGCGGCGCTGGTGGCCCTGGCGCCCACCGACGCATCCCTGCCCGAGCAGATCCGCGCCGCGATGGTGCGGGCGGCCGAGTCCATCGACTCCGGCGCCGCCCTGCGCACGCTGGAGAAGTGGGTGGCGGCCAGCAACGCCTGACCCCCTTCCGGCCGGTTGCGTCTCGCCCCGTGGAACGACGGTTCCGCGGGGCGATCACGTATGCCATACTCCTGGCCAGGTCACGAGTGACAGCGTTTCGGCCCCGGCCTGCTGTCCGGCAACCCTCCTTCCGTGGCGGGGTGCCCCGGGTGATGACCGGGCCGCAGGCAGGACGTCTGCGGCAAGCGCGGATCCCTCGCCAGGGATCCTGGTCGTCGAGGGAGATCCTTCCGTGATGCAGCGAATGCGCTAGGGCTCGAAGAGCCCCTTCGAGCCCTTTTCGAGCGTATCCCCCTTCCTCTGCTCGCCTGTCACGTACGGGAGTTCGCCATGCCTGCCGCCGCCGTCGCCACCGAAAGTCCGGTTCGTCCCCCGCTGCCCGTTCTGGGGAACGACGTCCGCGTACCGCTCGTCACCGGGGGCGAGGTGACGTACGCGGCCCTCGACTACGCCGCCAGCGCCCCGGCCCTGCGCCGCGTGTGGGACGACGTCGCCGCGTACGCGCCGTACTACGGCAGCGTGCACCGCGGCGCCGGATACCTCTCGCAGCTGTCCACCGACCTCTTCGAGAACAGCCGGGCCACCGTCGCCCGCTTCCTCGGCTGCCGCGAGGACGACCAGGTCGTCTTCACCCGCTCCACCACCGACTCGCTCAACCTGCTGGCGACCGTCCTGCCCGCCGGCTGCCGGGTGTTCGTCTTCGAGACCGAGCACCACGCCGCGCTGCTGCCCTGGGGCGAGGGCCGCGTCACCTGCCTGCCCGCACCCCGCACCCCCGCGGAGGCCGTCGCGACCCTGGAGCGGGCCCTCGCGGACCGCGAGCCCCATGGGCCCGCGCTGGTCTGCGTCACCGGCGCCTCCAACGTCACCGGAGAGCTGTGGCCCGTACGGGAGTTGGCGGCCGCGGCGCACGCCCACGGCGCGCGCATCGTGCTGGACGCCGCCCAACTCGCCCCGCACCACCCCGTGGACATCCGGGAACTCGACGTCGACTGGGTCGCCTTCTCCGGCCACAAGCTGTATGCACCCTTCGGCTCCGGGGTGCTGGCCGGCCGCCCCGACTGGCTGCGCGAGGCCGAGCCGTACCTGGCCGGCGGCGGCGCCAGCCGCCGGGTCACCCGGCTCCCCGACGGCCGCCTGGAGACCGAGTGGCACACCTCCACCGCCCGGCACGAGGCCGGCTCGCCCAACGTCATCGGCGCCTATGCCATCGCCTCCGCCTGCCGGGCCCTGACCGAGGCGGGTTTCGAGGGCCTCGTCGCGCGCGAGAGGTACCTGGTGGCCCGGGTGCGCGAGGGCCTCGCCGAGGTGCCGGGTGTACGGGTGCTGTCGCTGTTCGGTCCCGACGCCCCGCGCGTGGGCGTGCTTTCCTTCGTCGTCGAGGGCTGGAACAGCTCGCACCTGGCCGCCGCGCTGTCCGCCGAGTACGGCATCGGGGTCCGCGACGGGCTCTTCTGCGCCCACCCGCTGGTGCGCACGCTGCTGGGCGCCGGGCAGGAGGAGGCGGGGGAGTGCGGTGCGCCCGACGAGGACCGTGCCCACAGCGCCGTACGCGTCAGCTTCGGCGCCGGTACCCCCGACGAGCACGTGGAGCGGTTCGTGGGGGCCGTGCGCGAACTGGTCGCAGGCGGCGCGCGGTGGCTCTACCGCACGGAGGGCGGCCGCTGCGTGCCGGCGCAGCGGGCGGCGTGAGGCGTCAGTTGTCCAGGCCGATGGCGAAGGCCGCTTCCAGGTCGTGCTGGGAGTAGGTGCGGAAGGCGATGTGCGTCTCCGTCGAGGTGACGCCGGTGACCTTGCTGATGCGGCCCGGGATGACGTCCGCCAGGTCGTCGTGCCGGGCCACCCGCACGATCGCGATCAGGTCGTAGGCGCCGGTGACCGAGTAGACCTCGCTCACGCCGTCCAGCGCGGCGATCGACTCGGCGATCTCGGGGATGCGGTCCACGTCGGTCTTGATGAGCACGATCGAGGTGATCACGTCGTTCTGTCTCCTTCGGTGGACCCGGATTCGGTGGCCCCGGCTGCGGCCCTCACTCTAACCGCAGGCGTCGGGTGGACCCAGGCGTAGCCGAATCCGAGTGCGAATCCCAGCACGTGGGCGAGGTAGGCCACGCCCGGCCGCCCGGCCTCCGTGCCCGCCGCCAGCCACTGCAGGGCGAACCAGAACAGCAGCACGACCCAGGCGGGAAAGCGCAGCGGCAGGAAGAAGAGGAACGGGAAGAGGCTGGTCACCCGGGCCCTGGGGAAGAGATAGAGGAAAGCGCCGAGCACACCGGAGATGGCGCCGGACGCCCCCACCAGCGTGCGGTCGGAGCCGGCGTGCACGACCGCGTAGCCGAGCAGGGCCAGATAGCCGGTGACGAGGTAGCACAGGGCGAAGGCGGCATGTCCCAGGTGCGCCTCGGTCATGGCACCGAAGACGTAGAGGAAGAGCATGTTGCCCAGCAGGTGCAGCCAGTTGCCGTGCACGAACAGCGCGGTGAGCGGGGTGATCAGATGCGTGGGGGAGCCGTGCCACAGCTCCGCCGGCACCACCCCCCAGCGCTGGAAGTACTCGGTCTGCGCGGTCAGCAGGGCCGTGCCGCTGCCGTAGGAGGGGCTGAGTCCGGAGGCGGGCCCGGCGAGGAAGACCACCCCGCACACGGTCAGGAGCGTCCAGGTCACCCAGGGGGTGCCCGCCTTCCCGGGCGCAGCCGCTGCGATCATGACCAGATCATGGCGTACCGGGCGCAACCGGCACCAAGCGCCTCGCCGGGAGGCGGCCATGGGCCCGCACCACCGTGTCCGGTGGCCCGCAGGCCGTAGGGTTACGAGGAGCACTCGACGAGGACGGACGAGACCATGAGCGTTGCGGAGCGGCCGGGTGCGACGGCCTGAGGAACGGGAGCGGTGAAGCGGTGGTGGAGCACAGGGACGGCGTGGAGGCGGCCGGTGACGCCGGTGGCGCCGACGACGGCGTCCTGGAGGTGCTCGACCGTCCCCTGCCCGAGGGCATCAGGCGGCGCGTCGTCGGGCTCGTCGCCGATGCCTTCGGTCAGCTGACGGTCGCGGAACTGCCCGCACAGCTGCGGCAGTACGCCCGGTTCACCCCGAGCCGGCGCGCGAAGTTCGCCGGCAACGCCATGGCCGCCGCCGTGGAGGGCGACGCCGCCTTCCGCCAGCGCATCGGCGCCAAGCTGCGCGAGAGCGGCTCCGAACTCGCCGAGGCCCTGGAATCCGGTGCCCCGCCCGCCGCCGCCGACCCCGAGGACGTGGCGGCCATGGCCTTCGTGCTGCGCCCGCCCGGCTGGGTCAAGCTGGTCACCGCCGCCGGCGAGGAGGCCGCCCGGGCCGGCGCCGAGCGCGCCGGCGAGGAGGCGCAGCGCGAGCTGCAGCGCCTGCGCGAGGAGCTCGCGACCGTACGGGCCGAGGCCCGCACCGAGGCCGAGCGGATGCGCGCCGAGCTGGACGCGGCCCGCAAGGAGGCCGAGGGGCTGCGCCGCAAGCTGCGCAGCGCCGACAGCGACGTGCGGCGCGGCGAGGCGGCCCTGCGCAAGGCCCGCGAGGAGCTGGAGGCCGTGCGCGCCGAGGCCCAGGCCGACAAGGCGGCGGCCCAGGGCGAGACGCGCCGCGTCAAGGCGCGCCTGGCCGAGGCCGAGGCGGCCCTGGAGGCCAGCCGCCGGGCGGCCCGCGAGGGCCGCAGCGTGGAGGACATGCGGCTGCGCCTGCTGCTGGACTCCGTGCTGGACGCGGCCCAGGGCCTGCGCCGCGAACTGGCGCTGCCCCCCGTCTCCGTACGCCCCGCGGACACCGTCGACGCGGTGCGCCCGGGCACCATGTCGCCCAAGGACATCGCCACCCGGGCCCTGTCGGAGACCGATCCGGCCCTCCTCGACCAGCTGCTGGCGCTGCCTCAGACGCACCTGGTCGTCGACGGCTACAACGTGACCAAGACCGGCTATCCCACCATGCCGCTGGACAAGCAGCGGCTGCGGCTGCTGGGCGGCCTGGCCATGCTGGCCGCCCGCACCGGCGCCGAGGTGACCTGCGTCTTCGACGGTGCGGAGCTGGCGGCCCCGGTGCTGCTCGCGCCGCCGCGCGGGGTGCGGGTGCTCTTCAGCAAGCCCGGCGTGACGGCGGACGAGCTGATCCGCCAGCTGGTGCGGGCCGAGCCGCCCGGCCGGCCGGTGGTGGTGGTCTCCACCGACCGCGAGGTGGCCGACGGCGTGGCCAAGGCGGGTGCCCGGCCGGTCTCATCGGCCCTGCTGCTCAAGCGACTTGCCCGTCCCTGATCGTCGCCCGTCGGCTACGGAACGTGTCCGGCAGGTAAAGGATGGGGTTCTGACGGAATTTTTTCGCTTGAGAATTTGAAAGGATCACATTCCGCTCACTAGGGTCGGGCCTCGAACCTTCACTCGGCGATCATTCATTCGGGATGGTGGTGAAGGTCCCGCCGTGCGCGCGCGACCGCGCGGCAGCGCCGGCGGCCGAGGCAGATGAAGGAGCTCGACTCCGTGGCGTCCCACCGTCGTCCCAAGCAGCCGAGCCGCGCCCGTGCCGGCGTGCTGACCGCGACCGCCGCAGCGGCCGTCGCCCTCTCCGCGCAGGCGGCCCACGCCGATGCGCCCTCCACCTCGGACGCCAAGGCCAAGGTCGACAAGCTCTACGAAGAGGCGGAGCAGGCCACCGAGAAGTTCAACGGGGCCAAGGAGAAGCAGGAGAAGCTGGAGAAGGAGGTCGGCGACCTCCAGGACAAGGTGGCCCGCGGCCAGGAGGAGCTCAACAAGCTCCGCGCCGGCATCGGCGCCATGGCCACCGCCCAGTACCGCACCGGCTCCCTCGACCCCGCCCTGCAACTGCTGCTCTCCTCCGACCCCGAGAGCTACCTGCGCGACGCCTCCACCCTCGGCCAGCTCACCGCCAAGCAGGCCGAGACGCTGCGCCAGATAGCCGCCAAGCAGCGCAGCCTGAGTCAGCAGCGCGCCGAGGCCACCGGCAAGCTCGCCGACCTCGAATCCACCCGCAAGGCGCTCAGCGAGAACAAGAAGGACATCCAGGGCAAGCTCGCCGCCGCCCAGGAACAGCTCAACTCCCTCTCCGCCAAGGAACGCGCCGAGATCACCGGCGAGAGCGGCGGCAGCACCCAGGGCAAGGACGGCCACTCCACCGACGGCGCCCGCGCCGGCCGCTCCGCGAGCCGGCCCAACATCCCCGCCGGCTCCGGCCGCGGCGCCGCCGCCCTCGCGGCCGCCGACGGCAAGGTCGGCTCCCCCTACGTCTGGGGCGCCACCGGCCCTAGCTCCTTCGACTGCTCCGGCCTGACCTCATGGGCGTACGCCCAGGCCGGCGTCGACATCAGCCGCACCTCGCAGGAACAGGCCAACGACGGCACCCGCATCTACGACCAGAGCCAGCTCAAGCCCGGCGACCTGGTGCTCTTCTACGGCGACCTGCACCACGTCGGCCTCTACGCCGGCAACGGCATGACCCTGCACGCCCCCAAGCCGGGCGCCAGCGTGCGCTACGAGGCCATGAGCAACATGCCCTTCCAGTTCGGCGTCCGCATCGGCTGACGGACCGCCACCGGGCGCGCCAGCGCGCCATGCCGCCCTTTCGAGGGAATGACGACTACGGCAACTGACCGCACGCCCCGCCGGTGACCTGCACCTTGAGCGGGGCGTCGGCGTCTCGCATAAGCCTTCGCAGGCGAAGGTCTTTGAACACGGGGTGAGCGCGCCGCTACTGTCTGCCGCGCGGCGCCCGGCCGTCGTCCGCCCGTCACCGGGCGGCAGGGGCCGCACGTCAGGAAGGAGTGCGCCGCCCCGTGGCGTCCCATCGCCGTATCGCTCCCTCCGGCCGCGTCCCGGGCATGCGGGTCAGCGTGCTCTCCGCCGCCGTGGCCACCGCCGCGGCCGCCCTCTCGGCGGCCCCGGCCACCGCCACCCCCGGCGACGGCGCCGAGGACGTCAAGCCCGCCGGAACGGTGCGCGCCCAACTCGACCGGCTCTACGAGCAGGCCGAACGGGCCACGGAGAAGTTCAACGCCGCCGGCGAGCGCGCCGACGCCCTGCGCGAGCAGGTCGAACGGGCCACCGACCGCGTCGCCCGCGGCCAGGAACAGGTCAACCGCATGCGCGGCACCCTCGGCATGATGGCCACCGCCCAGTACCGCAGCGGCGCCGTCGACCCCGCCCTCGAACTGCTGCTCTCCTGCGACCCCGACGGCTACCTCGACAAGGCCAGCACCCTCGACCGGGTGACCGGACGCCAGGCCGAACAACTCCACGCCCTCCTCGCCGCCCAGCGCACCCTGCGCCAGCAGCGCCAGGAAGCCGCCCGCACCCTCGCCGAACTCGAGGACACCCGCCGGGCCGTCGACGCCCACAAACGCGAGGTCGAATCCCGGCTCTCCGCCGCCCGCCGGCTCCTCGACACCCTCCCCGACGCCGAACGCGCCCAGTACGCCCGCTCCTCCCGCTCCGAGGAACGCCCCGCCGGCCCCCTGCACGCCGCCGCACCCGCCCTGCCCGACCTCTCCTCCCTCGGCGGCTCCGGCCGCGGCGCCCTGGCCGCCATGGCCGTGCGCCAGGCCGTCGGCCTGCCCTACGCCTGGGGCGCCAACGGACCCACCGCCTTCGACTGCTCCGGCCTCATGCAGTGGGCCTACGGCCGCGCCGGCGTCGGCCTGCCCCGCACCTCCCAGGCCCAGCGGCACGCCGGACGCCACGTCTCCCTCTCCGAGGCCCGCCCCGGAGACCTCGTCATCTACCGCGACGACGCCAGCCACGTCGGCATGTACGTCGGAGGCGGTCAGGTCGTCCACGCCCCCTACCCCGGCGCCCGCGTCCGCTACGACCGCGCCGACATGATGCCGATCTCCTCCGTCACCCGCCCCTGAACCGGCCGCGCCACCCCTGCCCGTACGATGCGGGCGTGACAGGCGGTGGCGGAGGGAAGCGACGGCGCGCGGCGTACGCAGCCGCCGCCGCGGCCCTGCTCGTCCTCGCGGGCTGCAGCACCCCACCCCACGAAACCGGCACCCAAGGCGTGCGCCGGCTGCTCGAACGCTGGGCCGCCGCCGTCCGCGACAAGAACGAGAACGCCTACCTCGACGCCGTCGACCCCGCCGCCGACCGCTACCGCGCCGAGCGCCGCCGCGTCTACGCCAACCTCGCCGCACTCCCCCTCGCCACCTGGGAATACCGGCTGAAGAGCCTCAAAGGCACCACCGCCGAAGCCCAGCTGCGCTACCGCATCGCCGGCTACGGCGGCACCACCGCCACCGTGCCGGTCCGACTGACCGTCGCCCGGCACGGCGAACGCTGGTACGTCACCGGACAGGACGCCACCCGCGCCGGCAACCAGCTGTGGGAACAAGGCACCCTCACCGCCGTGCACGGCACCAGCACCCTCGTCCTCGGCGTCGACCAGGACCGCGGCCGTCTCAAGGACCTCGCCGACCTCGCCGACCGGGCCGTCCCCGCCGTCACCGCGGCCTGGCCCGGCCCCTGGCCCCGGCGCGTCGTCGTCGAACTCCCCGCCACCCTCGACCGCATGGCCGCCCTCCTCGACTCCCCACCCTCCAAATACCGCGGCATCGCCGCCGTCACCACCGAGGACCGCATCGTCGTCAACCCCGAGGCCTACGCCGAACTCGGCGACTTCGGACGGCGGGTCGTCCTCACCCACGAGACCACCCACGCGGCCACGCGCGACGCCACGACCCGCTCGACACCGATGTGGCTCTCGGAGGGCTTCGCCGACTGGGTCGCCTACCGCGGCACGGCCCGCACACCGCGTCAGATCGCCCCCGAACTCGCCGGCACCGTCGCCGGCGGCGCCCCGCCCGACCGGCTGCCGCCGGACACCGACTTCGCCTTCACCGGCGACGCGGGGCGCTTGGCACGCGCGTACGAGGGGGGCTGGCTGGCGTGCCGCCTGATCGCGGAGCGGTGGGGGGAGGAGCGGCTGGTGGCCGCGTACCGCGCCGCCGGGCGCGGGGGCCTGTGGGGCGCGCTCGGCGTGAGCGAGGCCGCGTTCACGGCCCAGTGGCGCGAGTACGTGGCCGAGGCGTTTTGATTTCCCCCCACCCCGCCCCTTCCCGAAAGCCCGTCCGGCGATCGAGGACCGTGGTGGTCAGTGGCCCACCAGCGCCGACTCCCGGGGCGGGTCCGGTTCCTGCGTGCCCGCCTTCCCCCGTGGGAGCACGGTTTCGCGCCACAGCCGCCGGCAGGAGATCACCGTCGCCGTCACCAGCAGCGCGTTCCGCAGGGTCAGCGTCGCCACCCCCAGCTTGTCGCTGGCGACGACGTGCGAGAACCAGATGGGGAACTCCAGTTGCGTCAGCGGCGCCGCAAGGAGCACCAGCAGCACCGGCAGCTGCTGCCGCGGCGTGCGCATCGTCACGCACACCGCGCCCAGCCCGATGAGCCACACCATGTACTGGGGGCTGATCACCCGGCTCGTCGTGGTGAACAGCAGCACCGCCGCGAACGCCGCGTCGTACGGCGTCGTCGCGGTGAAGCGGCGGGCCCGTACCCGCCACACCAGCAGCCAGGCGAAGGCCAGCACGCTCAGCAGCAGGGCCAGCGCGCTCACCGCGTGCACGTGGCGGCCCAGGAACTCCACCGAGCCGTAGTTCAGCCGGGCCTTGCCGTGCCAGCCGGCGTGCCGGGCCAGATGGAAGACGAGGGAGCCGAGGGATTCGACCTCCGTGCCGCGGTCGCGCTGGAAGGTGAGAAACGCCAGGGCCCCGGGCATCGCGGCGGTGAACAGCATGGTGAGCACCGCGACCGTCAGCAGGGCGGCGCCCCACGTGGAGCGGGTGCGGCGGCCGCGCGGGGTGCCGACGAGCAGCAGGACGGGCCAGACCTTCAGCAGCGCCCCGAATCCGGTGAGCGCCCCCGACAGCCGGGTGCGGCGGCGGGAGGCGAGCAGGGCCGCCACCGCGACGGCGGTGACCATCACGTCGTAGCGGGCGTAGACGATGGGCCCCAGCAGCGGCACTCCGGCGACCCATACCCACACGCCCAGCGGGCTGCGCCGGCCGCCGCGGGCCGCGTACAGCAGCATGCCCATGATGGCCGCGTCCGCGGCGAGGCAGACGGTGAAGAAGGCGGGCGCGTAGCCGAGGAACGGCAGCAGCGCGGGGGAGAGGACCGCGAGCGCGGCGGCGGGCGGGTACTGCCAGGTGACGTCGTCGTACGGGTAGATGCCGGTGCGCAGCACCCCGTACCAGCCCTGATAGATCACCTCGATGTCGACGGAGACGTCCGAGCCGGGCATGTCCCACACGCGGAAGACGCACATCAGCAGTACGGCCCGGGTGACGGCCCACACCACGATCGAGAGTCGCAGACCAGTGCCCGCCACCATCACTCACCTCCGTCGCACCGTCACTGAAGGGAATGATGCCGTTCCGGGGCGCCACCGCGCGACGACGTGGCGGGACGTGGCGCGGTTCACCCCCCAATGCACCCGGTACTGTCGGCGGCGATGCACAAGAGCCTGCACAAGACCCTGATCGTCACCAACGACTTCCCGCCACGCCCCGGCGGCATCCAGGCGTTCCTGCACAACATGGCGCTGCGCCTGGACCCCGCGGGCATCGTCGTCTACGCCTCGACCTGGAAGCACGGCCACGAGGGCCGTGCGGCCACGGCCCGGTTCGACGCGGAGCAGCCGTTCCCCGTCGTCCGGGACCGCACCACGATGCTGCTGCCGACGCCGAGGGTGACCCGACGCGCGTGCGAGCTGCTGCGGGAACACGGCTGCAGCTCCGTGTGGTTCGGGGCCGCGGCCCCGCTGGGGCTGATGGCCCCGGCCCTGCGCCGCGCGGGCGCGCGGCGGATCGTGGGCACCACGCACGGGCACGAGGCGGGCTGGGCGCAGCTGCCGGGCGCCCGGCAGCTGCTGCGCCGGATCGGCGAGGGCACCGACACCCTGACCTACCTGGGCGAGTACACGCGCTCGCGCATCGCCGCCGCCGTGACGGACGAGGCCGCGGCCCGCATGGTGCAACTGCCGCCGGGCGTGGACGAGAAGACCTTCCACCCGGCCTCCGGCGGCGCCGAGGTCCGCGCCCGGCTCGGCCTCGCCGACCGGCCGGTGGTGGTGTGCGTCTCACGGCTGGTGCCGCGCAAGGGACAGGACACCCTGATCGAGGCGATGCCGCGGATCCTGGCGGCGGTGCCGGACGCGGTGCTGCTCGTCGTCGGCGGCGGCCCGTACGAGGGGGACCTGCGCAAGCTGGCCGCCGAGCGGGGCGTGGCGGACGCGGTCCGCTTCACGGGCGCCGTGCCGTGGGAGGAGCTGCCGGCCCACTACGGGGCCGGCGACGTCTTCGCGATGCCCTGCCGTACGCGCCGGGGCGGGCTGGACGTCGAGGGCCTGGGCATCGTCTACCTGGAGGCGTCGGCGACGGGCCTGCCGGTGGTGGCGGGCGACTCGGGCGGTGCCCCGGACGCCGTCCTGGAGGGCGAGACGGGCTACGTGGTGCGCGGCGGCTCCGCCGCACAGGCGGCGGAGCGCATCATCACCCTGCTGCGCGACCCCGAGCTGCGCGAGCGCATGGGCCGCCGGGGCCGCGAGTGGGTCGAGGAGCGCTGGCGCTGGGACCTTCTGGCGGAGCGCCTGAAGGAGTTGCTGTAGGGCCGGGGCCCCGGGGGCGGAGCCCCCGTCACCCGTGGTAGATCGCCTCGATCTCGTCCGCGAAGTCCTTCGCCACCACGTTGCGCTTGAGCTTCAGCGACGGCGTCACATGGCCGGAGGCCTCCGTGAACTGCCCCGGCAGGATGCGGAACTTGCGCACCGACTCCGCCTTGGAGACGGCCGCGTTGCCGTCGTCCACCGCCTTCTGCACGTCCGCCAGCAGCTCGGGGTCGTCGACGAGTTCGGCCGCGGTCAGGTCGGCCGGCTTGCCGTGGCGTTCCAGCCAGCGGGGCAGGAAGTCCTCGTCGAGGGTGACGAGGGCGCCGACGAAGGGGCGGCCGTCGCCGACGACCATGCATTCGGCGACGAGGGCGTGGGCCCGGATGCGGTCCTCGATGACCGCGGGGGCCACGTTCTTGCCGCCGGCGGTGACGATGATCTCCTTCTTGCGGCCGGTGATGCGCAGGAAGCCGTCCTCGTCGAGGGTGCCGAGGTCGCCGGTGTGGAACCAGCCGTCGCTCATCGCGTCGGCGGTGGCGGTCTCGTTGTTCCAGTAGCCGGTGAACAGGTGCTCGCCGTGCAGCAGCACCTCGCCGTCGTCGGCGATGCGGATCACCGAGCCGGGCAGGGGCTGGCCGACGGTGCCGATGCGGGGCTTGTCCCAGGGGTTGAAGGCGGTGGCCGCGCAGGACTCGGTCAGGCCGTAGCCCTCCAGCACGGTGAAGCCGATGCCGCGGTAGAAGTGGCCGAGCCGCTCGCCGAGGGGGGCGCCGCCGGAGATGGCGTGCGTGGCGCGGCCGCCGAGGACCGCGCGCAGCTTGGAGTAGACGAGCTTGTCGAAGACCTTGTGCTTGATCCGCAGCCCGAAGGAGGGGCCGGCCGGGGTGTCCAGGGCGCGGCTGTAGGCGATGGCGGTCTCGGCGGCCTTGTCGAAGATCGCCCCCTTGCCGTCGGCCTGGGCCTTGGCGCGGGCTCCGTTGTAGACCTTCTCGAAGACCCGGGGCACGCCGAGCACGAGGGTGGGGCGGAAGCCCTGCAGGTCCTCGGTGAGGTTGCGGATGTCGCTGACGAGGCCGAGCTTGATGGGCGCGAGGACGGAGGCGACCTCGACCAGCCGGCCGAAGACGTGCGCGGCGGGCAGGAAGAGCAGGACGGAGGACTCGCCGGTGTCGAACAGCGGCTTGAGCCGCTCGACGGCGTTGCCGCACTCGGCGAAGAAGGCCCGGTGGCTGAGCACGCAGCCCTTGGGGCGGCCGGTGGTGCCGGAGGTGTAGACGATGGTGGCGGGGGAGTCGGCGGTGGCCAGCGCGCTGCGCTCGTCGACCTCCTCGTCGCCGATCCCCGCGCCGGCGTCGCGCAGCTGCTCGATCGCGCCGCCGCCCTCGATCCGCCACACGTGGGCGAGGTCGGGCAGCCGGTCGCGCACGGAGTCGACGGCCTCCTCGTGGGCGGCGGTCTCCACCAGGCAGGCCACGGCGCCGGAGTCGCCGAGGATCCACTGGATCTGCTCGGGGGAGCTGGTCTCGTAGACCGGGACGGTGACCGCGCCGGCGCTCCAGATGGCGAAGTCCAGCAGGGCCCACTCGTAGCGGGTGCGCGAGAGCAGGCCGATGCGGTCGCCGGGCTTGATGCCGGAGGCCATCAGGCCCTTGGCGGCGGAGCGCACCTCGGCGAGGAAGGCGGCGGCGGTGACGTCCTCCCAGCGGCTGCCGACCTTGCGCCCCACGACCGCGACATCGGGGTGCACGGAGGCGTTCCGGCGGATGAGATCCGTCAGGTTGCCGTCGGCGGGGACCTCGTACAGGGCCGGAAGGCTGAACTCGCGCAAGACTGCTGCTCCTCGTCGGGCGCCGGCGCCGCCGCGTCGTCGAGGGGCGCTGCGTCGGCTGCGGTCCATTGATCAGGCAGGGGGTGCTGGACAGCGTGGACTGCCCGGACGTTACCCACCAGTACGTCTTTCGAATAGAGGGTCACGCCCAGATGTTCCGTGCGTCACATGCCACCGGACCGCTCCCCGCACCCTAGCCCCTCCGCCGGGTAACCGGGAAGTAACCGCAGGTCGGGGCCCTTCCTGTGGCAGCCGCCCGCACCCTAGGGTGAGCGGCATGCGAGTCCATGTGGTCAGCGACGTGCACGGGAACGCCGAGGGACTGGCGCGTGCCGGCGACGGCGCGGACGCCCTGATCTGCCTCGGCGATCTCGTCCTCTTCCTCGACTACGCCGACCATTCGCGCGGCATCTTCCCCGAACTGTTCGGCATCGAGGCCGCCGACCGCATCGTCGAGCTGCGCACCGCCCGCCGCTTCGAGGAGGCCCGCGCCCTCTCCCGCGGCCTGTGGGACTCGGTGGGCGGCGACCGCAGGACCGTCGTCGAGCAGGCCGTGCGCAAGCAGTACGCGCAGCTGTTCGCCGCCTTCCCCACCCCCACCTACGCCACCTACGGCAACGTCGACGTGCCGCCGCTGTGGCCCGAGTACGCCCGCCCCGGCACCACCGTGCTCGACGGCGAGCGCGTGGAGATCGGCGGACTGGTCTTCGGCTTCGTCGGCGGCGGCCTGCCCTCGCCCATGCGCACCCCCTACGAGATCGACGAGGAGACCTACGCCGCCAAGCTCGCCGCCCTCGGCGAGGTCGACGTGCTGTGCTCGCACATCCCGCCCGACGTGCCCGAGCTGTGCTACGACACCGTCGCCCGCCGCTTCGAGCGCGGCAGCGCCGCCCTGCTGGAGACCATCCGCGCCGTGCGCCCGCGCTACGCCCTCTTCGGCCACGTCCACCAGCCGCTCGCCCGGCGCATGCGCGTGGGCGCGACCGAGTGCGTCAATGTCGGCCACTTCGCGTCCACGAGCACACCGTGGGTGCTGGAGTGGTGACGCGCAGCGGGAGGTAGCCTTCACCGGCAGACAACGATCGCCGGGAATCCCATCCGGCAAGCCGACGCCGCGCACCGGTACGGAGGAGCCACGCAGATGGCGGAACACACCAGCTCGGATATCACGATCGAGGCGACCCCCGCCGAGGTCATGTCGGTCATCGCCGACTTCGACCGCTACCCGGAGTGGACGGGCGAGGTCAAGCAGGCCGAGGTGCTCGAGCGGGACGAGCAGGACCGCGCCGCGAAGGTGCGCCTGGTCCTGGACGCCGGCGCCATCAAGGACGACCACACCCTGGCCTACAGCTGGCCGGGCCCGAACGTCGTCCAGTGGTCCCTGGTGAAGTCGCAGATGCTGCGCCAGCTCGACGGCTCCTACAGCCTGGAGCCCGCCGCGGGCGGCAAGCACACCAAGGTGACCTACACCCTCACCGTCGACGTCAAGATCCCCATGCTCGGCATGATCAAGCGCAAGGCGGAGAAGGTCATCATCGACCGCGCCCTGGACGGCCTGAAGAAGCGCGTCGAGGGCACGGCCTCGTAACGCCGTCACCTCGACGCACTCTCGACGCACCGCAACGAACCACCGGAAGGCTCCACCGTGCGCACGGTCCTCGTCACCGGTCCCGGAGGCGCGGGCCGCACCACCGTGGCGGCGGCCACTGCCCTGGCCGCCGCCCGCACCGGACGCCGCGTGCTGCTGCTCACCAGCGACCGGGGGCCCACCCCGGACGCCGTCCTCGGCACGCCGCTGACCCCCGAGAGCGGGGCCCGGGGCCGGGCGCCGTGGGCCCCGCCCACCGAGGCGGCCCCCGGCCTGTGGGTCGCCCGCATCGCCCCCGGCGAGCACTTCCGTACCCTCGCCGGCGACCTGCAGCAGCGCGGCGCCTCCGTGTTCGACCTGCTGGGCGCGAGCCCCCTCGACCCCGAGGAGCTCACCGAACTGCCCGGCGCCGGCCAGCTGGCGCTGCTGGCCGCCCTGCGGGCCGCCCACGCCGACGCGGACCGGTGGCAGACGCTCGTCGTCGACATGCCGCCCGTCCACGAGACCGTCGCCCTGCTCGCCCTGCCCGAGCAGCTCGGCCGCTACCTCGAGCGCCTGCTGCCCCCCGAGCGCCAGGCCGCCCGCGCCCTGCGCCCCGTCCTCGCCCAGCTGGCCCGCGTGCCGATGCCCGCCCAGCGGCTGTACGAGACCGCCGCCCAGTGGCAGCAGGAGCTCGCCGCCGTACGGCAGGTGATCGAGGCGCCGGACACGACCGTACGGCTCGTCGCCGAACCCGGCGCCGTGGCCACCGAGGCGCTGCGCACCGCCCGGGCCGGCCTGGCCCTGCACGGCTGCCGGATCGACTCCCTGGTGGCCAACCGCCTGCTGCCGGACGGCTCCGCCGACCCCTGGCTCGCGGGCCTGGCCGCCGAGCAGCAGGGCGCCCACAAGGAGCTGTGCGAGGAGTTCCTCGCCGACGGCGTCACCGTCCGCGAGCTGCCCCACCTCGGGCGCTCCCCGCGCGGGGCGCAGGACCTGGCCCTGCTCGCCGCCCGCGCCACCCTGCCGCCGGACGGCCGCGAGAGCGCCGACCCCTGGCGGGTGGCGGACCGCCTGGCCACCGACGGGATGCTGACCTGGCACCTGCCCCTGCCCGGCGCCCGCCGCGAGGAGCTGGACCTGGTGCGGCGCGGCGACGAACTCGTCCTGTCCGTCGGCCCGTTCCGCCGCGTGCTGCCGCTGCCCTCCGCCCTGCGCCGGTGCAGCGTCTCGGGCGCCGCGCTGCGCGACGGCGAGCTGTGCGTACGCTTCGTGCCCGATCCCGATCTCTGGCCGAGGACGCCCTGAACGCCCGGGCGTCGTTCGGGTAACGTCGGAGGAAATACCGCGTGCAGGAGTCCGTCATGAGCGATCCCACCGAGCGCCCCGGCCCCGGCCGGGAGCCCGACCCCGACGCCTGGGAACGGGCCTGCGCCGAGGACCTCGCCGCCGAGCGGGCCCGCCACGGGCGCGGCGGCCCGCAGGAGCCCGGCAGCGCGGCCGAGGAGCTGCGCAGACTCGTCGACGCGGTGGCCGAGAAGGTCGCCGCCATCCAGCTGCCCCTGGGCGGCCCCACCGCCCAGGTCGCGGTGCGGCACTTCGTCGACCGCGCCCGCTCCGTCGTCGAGCCGGTCATCGAGCGCAACCCGGAGGTCTTCGACCACCTCGCCGGCGCCGGCTCCGAGCTGCTGGCCGCCTACCGCGCGGCCGTCCACCGCCAGGAGGCCCGCTGGACGCGCGGCGAGCCCCCGGCCCCCCGCTCCGGCGGCGACGAGGGCCCCTCCTCGGGCGAGAACCACCGCATCGACCTCGACTGATCCGCTGCTCGGGTACGGTGGGTCACGGCGGGGATCGAGCGAAAAACTGAGGGACACATGGGACTCACCATCGGCGTCGACATCGGCGGTACCAAGATCGCGGCCGGTGTGGTCGACGAAGAGGGCACGATCCTGGCGACGTGCAAGGTGCCGACCCCGGAGACTCCCGAAGGGGTCATCGACGCCATCGCGGACGCGGTGCGCACGGTCAGTGAGGGCTTCGAGGTCGAGGCCGTCGGCATCGGCGCCGCCGGCTACGTGGACGACAAGCGGGCCACCGTCCTGTTCGCCCCGAACATCAACTGGCGCCACGAGGCCCTGAAGGACAAGGTCGAACAGCGCGTCGGCCTGCCGGTCGTCGTCGAGAACGACGCCAACGCCGCCGCCTGGGGCGAGTACCGCTTCGGCGCCGGCCAGGGCCACGACGACGTCATCTGCATCACCCTGGGCACCGGCCTGGGCGGCGGCATCATCATCGGCAACAAGCTGCGCCGCGGCCGCTTCGGCGTGGCCGCCGAGTTCGGCCACATCCGTGTCGTGCCGGACGGCCTGCTGTGCGGCTGCGGCAGCCAGGGCTGCTGGGAGCAGTACGCCTCCGGCCGCGCCCTCGTGCGCTACGCCCGCCAGCGCGCCCAGGCCACCCCGGAGAACGCCACCGTCCTGCTCTCCCTGGGCGACGGCACCGCCGAGGGCATCCAGGGCAAGCACATCTCCGATGCCGCCCGCCAGGGCGACCCGGTGGCGATCGACTCCTTCCGCGAGCTCGCCCGCTGGGCCGGCGCCGGCCTCGCCGACCTGGCCTCGCTCTTCGACCCCTCCGCGTTCATCGTCGGCGGCGGCGTCTCCGACGAGGGCGACCTCGTCCTCGACCCGATCCGCAAGTCCTTCAAGCGCTGGCTCGTCGGCAGCCAGTGGCGCCCGCACGCGCAGGTGCTCGCCGCCCAGCTCGGCGGCAAGGCGGGCCTGGTGGGCGCGGCGGACCTGGCCCGTCAGGGCTGAGCCCGTGCTCGGCACGCTGCCGGACCTGCCGGCCTCCCGCACCGAGCCGGACGGCTCGGCGGTCGTGCGCGTGCTGAGCTACAACGTGCGCTCCCTGCGCGACGACGTCGGAGCGCTCGCCCGGGTGATCCGGGCGTGCGCGCCCGACGTCGTCTGCGTGCAGGAGGCGCCGCGCTTCTTCCGCTGGCGCAAGGCCGCCGCCCGCCTCGCGCGGCAGACGGGGCTGGTGTACGTCACCGGCGGCGGCACCGCCTCCGGACCGATGCTCCTGACCACGCTGCGGGCGCACGCCGAGCGCACCGAGGACGTCCTGCTGCCGCGCACCCCGGGGCTGCACCAGCGCGGGCTGGCCACGGCCGTGCTGCGCTTCGGGCCCTCGGCCCGGCTGGGCGTCGTCAGCTGCCACCTGAGCATCGACGCGGACGAGCGGTACGAGCAAGGGCGGCTGGTGCTGGAGCGGCTCGCCGGCCTCGGCGTCCCCCACGCCGTCGTCGCCGGCGACCTCAACGACCGTCCCGACGGCCGGACGTTTCGCCTGCTGGCGGAGCACCTGCAGGACGGCTGGGCGGTGCGCCCGTGGGGGCGGGAGAACACCACGCGCCTGGGCGATCCCCCCAAACGCATCGACGCGCTCTTCGCGACGCCCGGCGTCGAGGTGCTGGGGTGCGGGGTGCCCATGGGGCTGGCCGGCGTCACCGAGGCGGACCTCAGGGCCGCGACGGACCACCTGCCGGTGCTGGCGGCCCTGCGGGTGCCCGCCTCCGGCTGAGCGCCCGGCTACAGCTCGGGGCCGTCGCCCGGTTCCTCCTGGTAGGAGTAGCGCTGCTCGCGCCACGGGTCACCGATGTTGTGGTACCCGCGCTCCTCCCAGAAGCCCCGCCGGTCGGCGGTCATGTACTCCACGCCGCGCACCCATTTGGGGCCCTTCCAGGCGTAGAGGTGGGGGACGACCAGGCGTACCGGGAAGCCGTGCTCGGCGGTCAGCAGCTCGCCGTCCTTGTGCGTGGCGAAGATGGTCCGCTCCGCCGCGAAGTCGGACATGCGCAGGTTGGAGCTGAAGCCGTACTCGGCCCACACCATCACATGGGTGGCCTCGGGCGCGGGCGGGGCGAGCTCCAGGAGCGTCCGCGCGCTCACACCGCCCCACTCGGCGCCGAGCATGCTGTACTTCGTCACGCAGTGCAGGTCGCCCACCACCGTGCTGTACGGCAGGGCGGTGAACTCCTCGTGCGTCCAGCAGTGCTTGCCGCCGTCGGAGGTCGCGCCGAAGACGCGGAACTCCCAGCGCTCGGGCCGGAACTTCGGCACCGGCCCGTAGTGCGTCACCGGCCAGCCGCGCTGGAGGCGCTGTCCCGGAGGCAGCGTGGGGGCACCGCCCAGCGGTGGCTGGGGGCGCTCTCCTTTGCGGCTTTCGGTGTCTTCAGAGGGCCCCATGCCTCAATGGTGTCAGACGGTGGTGGGTGCTGATGACCAAGGATGATCAGGCATAACCGGACGACCCGGATAAGTGTGCACTTACTGGACGACTTCCGGCGCCGGTGCGAGGATGCGCGCAATCCACTGGATCATCACCGCTGGGAAGGAGCCTTGGCGATGCAGGGCGACCCCGAGGTCATCGAGTTCCTCAACGAGCAGCTGACGGCGGAGCTGACCGCCATCAACCAGTACTTCCTGCACGCCAAGCTGCAGGAGCACCACGGCTGGACCAAGATCGCCTCGCATACGCGCGCCGAGTCCTTCGACGAGATGCGGCACGCCGAGACCCTCACCGACCGGATCATCTTCCTGGAGGCGCTGCCCAACTACCAGCGGCTCTTCCACGTCCGGATCGGTCAGACGATCACCGAGATGTTCCAGGCCGACCGGCAGGTGGAGGTCGAGGCCATCGACCGGCTGCGGCGCGGGGTGGAGGTCATGCGGGCCAAGGGCGACATCACCTCGGCCAACATCTTCGAGTCGATCCTCGCCGACGAGGAGGACCACATCGACTACCTCGACACCCAGCTGGAG
This sequence comes from Streptomyces sp. NPDC049585, assembly GCF_040675615.1. Lineage (NCBI taxonomy): Bacteria > Bacillati > Actinomycetota > Actinomycetes > Kitasatosporales > Streptomycetaceae > Streptomyces > Streptomyces sp. NPDC049585. Next base: position 42,684 of record NZ_JBFAPE010000042.1, read on the forward strand.
CTGATCGAGAAGCTGGGGGAGGCGCTGTACCTCGCCCAGTACATCGAGCAGGAGAACGGCGGCAGCGCCTAGGCCCTGTCCGGCGGATCTTCGTGGTGCGACGCCACGGCGCCGGGTAGGGGCGCGGGGAACTGCGCGATCAGCCACCGGTGGCCTGCAGCCGACGCGCTGCCCCGGGGTCCGGCACTTCGTCTGCGGGCACGTCGTGGCTTGTCGCGCAGTTCCCCGCGCCCCTGACGGGGCGCTCAGGCCGCCCGTGTCAGCGTGGGCTCCGCGGCGAGGACGTCGCTCCCGCCGCGGTCGGCGAGCTCGCGGCGGGGGCAGGCGCCGCGGCCGAGCAGGGCCTGGATGCGGCGCACGCAGCTGCCGCAGTCGGTGCCGGCCTTGCAGGCCGAGGCGATCTGGCGGGGCGTGCAGGCGCCCCGGTCCGCGTGGTCGCGCACCTGCTGCTCCGTGATGCCGAAGCACGAGCAGACGTACACGCGGTCACCGCCTCGCCGGTCGTTCCGACCGATTGATCAATAAGGTAACCCTTACCTTACCCGGCGGGGTGGCCGAAAGACAATGCACGGAAACGCCGTGGGGACTGCTGATCGCCGCGAGTGCTGATCGCTTCTTGGTCGGCGTCGCGCGCGCTGCTTGACTCGTCGCA
>NZ_JBFAPE010000043.1:0-43030 GCF_040675615.1 Streptomyces sp. NPDC049585
CGGGCCTGTTCGTTGGCGAAGTCGACCTGGGCCTGGGAGATGGACACCCCGTCCACCTCGCAGCCGAAGCGGGCGTTGGCCATGATGCTCGAACCGCCGCGGCCGCAGCCGGCGTCCAGCAGACGGTCACCGGGCCGAATGGGGCCGAGGTGGTCCAGCAGGACGTCGGCCTGGGCCGACTCCAGGCGGTGCAGCTCCTCGATGATGCGCGCGTCCCGGGTCTCCTCGGGACCCTCCAGAACGGACGGGTCGTACTCACCCAGCCCGTAGTGGTGGTGATAGAGACCGTCGACGTCGCCCAGGCGCAGGTTGACCGGGTCCTTCTCGTTGTTCCAGTACTCGGCCACCGACTTCTGGTAGGCGGTGCGCAGCACGGGGGAGGGGACGGGGACAGTGGTCATCAGGGTTCCTCGGAGTGTTTCAGCTGTTTCAGGGGGTCGTGTAACGGGAGCTGCCGCTGTGCCATTCGCGGTTGCCGCCCAGCCAGGCCCACACGCCCGCCAGGAAGCGGCGCAGCGCGGGCGAGCCGGCGGCGGCCAGGGCCGCCGCCTCGGCCTCGAAGGTGCGCACCAGCTCGTCGTGGATCCGCGCACTGCGCTCGACCGCCTCGCGGGGCGAGCAGCGTTCCTCCGCGGCGATCACCGCGGGAAGGTTGAACTCCACGGCGGAGGAGTGGTCCTCCTTCGCCATCGAGTACAGGTCGTTGACGAGCGTGGCGGCCGTCGACGCCATGGTCACCGCCCGGCGCACCCGGGCGTCGGCGTACTCGGCGGCGGGCAGCGCGTACCCGCCCACCACGTCCACCAGCGCGATGCAGGGCAGGAAACTGTTGATCTGGCGGTGCGCCAGGTACTCCCACACCGCGGGCACGCGGCCCTGGGAGCGCCAGGAGCCCTCCTGGCCGTAGCCCACGAACAGCACGGCGATCTCGTGGCGCAGCCGGCCCAGCTGGGCCGCGTCCGCGTACCGGGACAGGTGCGCGAAGCCGGAGCGCAGAGCCGTGCGCACCGGATCCTCGCGCAGGGCCTGCTCACCGGCCGGCACGTAGCGGGCCGGCAGGTGCGAGGGGTCGACGGCCGTGTACGCCAGGCCCAGCTGCGCGCCGAGCAGCACCGGCGCGGAGCCCATCGACTCGTCGTCGCAGTAGTAGTCGTCCGTGGCCCACTCGGCCAGCGCGCACTTGCCGGCCGCGAGCAGCCGGTCCGGGTCGTCGGTGTCGGGGTGGGCCAGCATCATCAGCCGCCCGAAGTCGGCCGCGCGCACGCGCTCCAGGCGCCCGGCGTACAGGCCGGTCTCCCCGGCCCACGCCAGGAGCGCCTCGTTCACCTCCGCGGCGAGCGCCGGGTCGTCGCGCACGGCGGGCGGGCAGTACAGCTCGGGGACGCCCGCGCCCGCACCCCCGGCCGCCGCCGGTGTGCGGGGCGTCAGGCGGGCGGCGGAGGTGCCCAGGCCCGTGGGCCCGCCCGGCACGGTACGGGCGGCGGGCCCGGGCGGCGAGAGCAGCGCGGCCACGAGCCCGGCCACCTCGTGGCGGGCGGCGGGCGCGGTCATGCGGGACAGCAGGGACACCGGCTTCTCCTTCGGCTGGGGCGGCTTCAGGACGGGGTGCCGAAGACCTCGACGTTCTCCAGCACACCGAGCGCGTCGGGCACCAGGACGGCGGCCGAGTAGTAGGTGCTGACCAGGTAGGACATGATCGCCTGGTCGTTGATGCCCATGAAGCGCACGTTCAGACCCGGCTCGTACTCGTCCGGTATCCCGGTCTGCCGCAGCCCGACGACGCCCTCCTCCTTCTCGCCCAGCCGCATCGCCAGGATCGAGGAGGTGCCCTCCTGCGAGACCGGGATCTTCCCGCAGGGCAGGATGGGCACGCCCCGCCAGGCCGGCACCGGGTGCCCGGCCACGTCGGCCGTGTCGAACGCCAGCCCGCGCTTGTTGCACTCCCGGCCGAAGGCGGCGATCGCCTTCGGGTGCGCGAAGAACGCCTTCGTGCCGCGTCGCATGCTCAGCAGCTCGTCCATGTCGTCCGGGGTGGGCGGACCGGAGTGGGTGGAGATGCGCTGGCTGTGGTCGGCGTTGTGCAGCAGGCCGAACTCGGGGTTGTTGACCAGCTCGCTCTCCTGGCGCTCGCGCAGCGCCTCGATCGTCAGCCGCAGCTGCTGCTCGATCTGGTCCATCGGCTCGTTGTAGAGGTCGGCCACGCGCGTGTGCACCCGCAGCACCGTCTGCGCCACGCTCAGCTCGTACTCGCGCGGCGCCAGCTCGTAGTCGACGAACGTGCCCGGGATGACCGGCTCACCGGTGTGGCCCGAGGCCAGCGCGATCTCCGCCTCGCCGCGCCTGTTCCGCGGCCGCGCCCGCTCCGCCTCGCGCAGGCGCACGTGCTCCCGCAGGCCCGCGCTGCGCCCGGCCACCTCCTCGTACGCCGCCCGCGGCAGGGACAGCACCGTGCACGCCGTCAGTGCCCGGGCCGTGAACTCCCACGTCCCCGGCTCCCGGCCGACCGCCTGCGCGCCGAGGAACCCGCCGTCGGCCACCACGCCCCGCCGGGCGTCCTCGCCGTACTTGGCCGGCATCAGCTTCTCCACCTTGCCGCGCACGATCAGATGGACGTGGTCGACGGGCCGGCCCCGCTCGGCGAGGACCTCGCCCGCGGCGTGCTCGCGCTGTTCGAAGCGCCCGGCCAGCGCCCGCAGCACCTCGTCGTCCGCGAACCCGCGCAGCAGCGGCAGCTCGCCGAGCTCGGCCGGGACCACGCGCACCGCGGCGCCGTCCTGCACGAAGGTCACACGGCCGTCCCCGACCTCGTACACCAGCCGCCGGTTGACCCGGTACGCCCCGCCCTTGACCTCCACCCACGGCAGCGTCCGCAGCAACCACCGCGAGCTGATGCCCTGCATCTGCGGCACGCTCTTGGTCGTGGTCGCCAGGTTCCGCGCGGCGGCGACCCCGAGCGCGAGCTGCGCCCGGCCGGCGCTCTCCTCGGGTCGCTGCGGGGGCAGTGCGGTGGACATGCGGGTCCCTCCGGGGGCGGGGCGGTGATCGGCAACGCGCAAGTGAATCAGCGTCAGATGATGTTGGTCGAGTGGCGGGCGGGTCACCTGAAGTGATCAGGCCAGGTGACGGGGCGGCGACATGTCCGGTTGGTAGGAGTCGGACCCTTGGGACAGCGGGGTTCGGCGCGCCTCGCCGGGCCGTAGCCGCCGGCCGTGGGGTGGCCGAAAACAAGTGCCTCTACCCTTGTGGCGCGAGGTTGTCAGGCGACGGACAAGAAGGAACGGAGAGTGCTGTGACGTCGGGGGAGACAAACGGCACAGAGCTGACCGGAAAGCTCCTCGGAGGGCGTTACCGGGTCACCGCGGTCATCGGACGCGGTGGCATGGGCGTCGTCGCCCGGGCCACGGACGAACTGCTCGGCCGCGAGGTCGCCGTCAAGGTCCTGCGCGCCTACACCGACGCCTCCGCACCCGAGCTCACCGACCTGCGCGAGAGGATGCGCCGCGAGGCGCAGGCCGCCGCCCGCATCCGGCACACCGGCGTCGTCACCGTCCACGACGTCACCGAGCAGGACGGCCTGCCCGTCATCGTCATGGAGCTCGTCGACGGCCCCTCGCTCGACGACGTCCTCACCGAGCGCGGCACCCTGCCGCCCCGCGAGGCCGCGGCCATCGGCGCCAAGCTGATGGACGCCCTCGACGCCGCCCACCGCGCCGGCGTCCTGCACCGGGACGTCAAGCCCGCCAACGTCCTGCTGGAGCGCGGCGGCAGGGTCGTCCTGACCGACTTCGGCATCGCCTCCGTGGACACCGCCGGCGACGACGCCATGGACCGGCTCACCCGCAGCGGCGAGATCATCGGCTCCCTCGACTTCCTGCCCCCCGAGCGCGCCCAGGGCGAGGAACCGGGCCCCGCCTCCGACATCTGGGCGCTCGGCATGACCCTGTACGCGGCCGTGGAGGGCGCCTCACCGTTCCGCCGCACGTCCGTGTGGTCCACGATGACCGCCATCGTCAACGAGCAGCTGCCCGAACCCCGCAAGGCCGGAGCCCTCACGCCCGTCCTGCTGGCCCTGATGGCGAAGCGACCGGAGAGCCGACCCACGGCCGAACAGGCCCGGGGCATGCTGGAGCGGGTCGCGGCGGGCGGAACGGTCAAGCTCGTACCGGCGAACAGGGCGGACGAGGGTGCGGCTGCTGGGGCTTCTGGGGCTCCGGCGGCTTCTGGGGGTTCGGCGGTGCCGGCGGCGTCTGCAGGTCCGGTGGCTCCTGCTGGTGCGGTGCCGCCGGGTGGTGCGGTGCCGCCGGCTGGTGCGGTGCCGCCTGCGACGCTGGTGGCCCCTGCGACTGACGTCCCTGCGGCTGCCGCCGCGCCGGCGCCGCCCCACCAGCCCCTCCCGCAGGCCCGCCCCACTGCACCGGCCCCGCCCGTCCACCCGTACCCCCAGCCCCCGTACGCCGGCGGGCAGGCGATACCGGGCCCGCCGCCCGCCCCCGCCCTGCCGCTGCCGAGCGCCCCGGACGAGGGCGGCCGTGCCCGGCGCCGCAGCCGTACCGTCGTCGCGGCGGTGACCGCCGCGGTCGTGCTCGCGGGCGGCGGCATCACCTACGCCCTGACGGGCAAGGACGGCGGCAAGGACGGGGACGACCGGACGTACGTGGCACCGCCCGCGGTCAGCGGCTCCCCGTCGTCCCGGCCGGGTGACATCGAGGGGATGATCTCCGCCTCCCCGTCCCCGGTGCTCTCGCCGTCACCGTCGGGGAAGCCGTCCGCAAGCGCGTCGCCCAGCGCCTCCGCGTCGGCCTCCCCGAAGGCCAAGCCCAGCAGCACCGTGACGAAGAGCTGCACCGGTTGGAGCCACAAGGACCCCAACCCGGGCACGTACAGCTACGTCAACGGCAACTTCAACGTCTACAAGGGGCCGTACGCGGCGTGCTCGCCGCAGGCTCCGGCCAAGCTGAACACCAAGGTCTGGCACCACTGCTACGTCACCAACGCCTACGGCCACAAGTGGATCTACGTGCGGCTGGAGGGTACGAACACGGCGGGCTGGATGTCGGAGTCCAACCTCAGCCGTCAGAAGGGTTCGGACACTCCCTGTTAGTCGCGTTGGCCGCGCCGGCCGTCAGCACCGCCTCCGCCACGCGGTCGCGGAACCAGCGGTGGCCCGGGTCGGCCGCGTTGCGCGGGTGCCAGGCCATCCCGAGGTCGAGGGGCGGCAGGTCGAGCGGGACGGGGAAGGTGCGCAGCCCCAGTGCGGCGATGGCGCCGGGGAGCCAGTCGGCCAGGGTGAGCGCGACGAGGTCGGTGTCCCGGGCGAGGATCATCGCGGCGGTGTGGCTGGGGACGACGACCGCGACCCGGCGCCGGAGCCCGCGGTCGGCGAGCGCGGTGTCGATGGGCCCGAGGCGCTTGCCGAGCCGGGAGATGCCGATGTGGTCGGCCGCGGCGAAGCGGCGGGCGTCGATCCGCCCACCGAAAAGAGGATGACCGCTGCGGGCGACGCCGACCAGCGGCATCCGGACGATGGGCCGGGTGCGGATCTCCGGGTCCAGGTGACCGAGGACGCCGAGCTCGAGGTCCACCGAGCCCTGCCGCAGCCCCGGGCCGCCCTCCAGGGCCTCGGGCAGGAAGACCACGTCGACGTGCGGGGCCTCGACGTGGAGCCGCTCGGTCAGCGGCCCGGCCAGGCCGGCCAGGAGCCCGTCGGTGGTCTGCACGGTGAAGGTGCGCCGCAGGTGCGCCGGGTCGAAACCGGCGCCGGGCCGCAGGACGTCGTCGCAGGCGCGCAGCAACGCCCCCACCTCGTCCCGCAGTTCCAGCGCCCGCGGGGTGGGGACCATGGCCTGCCCCGCGCGGACGAGCAGGGGATCGCCGACGGCACGGCGCAGCCGGGCCAGCGTACGGCTGACCGCGGCGGGGGAGGTGCCGAGCCGCTGCGCGGCACGGGAGACGCTGTTGTCCTGGAGCAGGGCGTCCAGAACGCGCAACAGATTGAGATCCATCGGAAGTAACGCTCCTGACCTGCATTTTTACGCGGGACGCAACTATAGGATGCCGATCTTTGCATTGTTGTGGCCGCTCGCGCTGCGGAGAGTGGGAGGTGCCCAGTCAGTCCCGAGCTTGGAGCCCTCCATGCAGCAGAACCCCCGTGCCGGCCGAGAAGGCGACGTACTGGCCGTCATCAGCCAGAGCGGAGCGACGGTCTCGTTCTTCGACGCCGCCGACGACCGGCTCCTCGGTGCGGTGGAAGTCCCCGCCGAACCGCACGAGTTGTGCTTCGACCCGACGCAGCGTCTGCTGTGGTGCACCACGGCGTACCACTCGGGCTACTACCACGCGAACAGCGGCCGGCGCACCGAACTGACCGCCATCGACCCCGACACGCGCCGCATCGTCGAGGTCGTCGACCTCGCCCCCGAACACGGGCCCCACGGGCTGGCGCTGGATGCCACGCGCGGTCGCCTCTACGTCAGTGTCGAGTCCTCGGCGGACCGGCCCGGCGGCGTCGTGGTGATCGACACCGGGACCCGCCGCCCCCTGGGCCGGATCGACACCGACGCACCCGGCCCGCACTGGTTCGCCATCGACCCGGAGGGGAGGACGGGGTACGCCACGAACAAGGAGGCGCCGTTCGTGTCGGTCGTCGACCTCGACAAGGGAACTCTCACGGCGAAGATCGAGGTCCCCGGCAGCGAGGGCCTCGCGGTCTCCGCCGACGGCCACCACGTCTACGTCGCCGCCCCCTACGCCGGCTTCCAGCACCCCGGGAAGCAAGCGGCCCCCGGCATCCGGGTCGTCGACGCCGTCACCGCATCCGTCGTCGACACCCTGGCCACGGAGAACATCGTCCTGCCGGTGCACCTGACGTCGAGGGGCATGCTGCTGGTGGGCGAAGTCCGCATGGAGCCCGACCCCGCATCCGAACTGGGCCGCCAGCTCCCGGGCCGCCTCACCGCATTCGCCGCCGACACCCGCGAACGCCTCGGCGAGCTGGAGGTGGGCCTCTTCCCGCTGACCATCACCTCGTCCCCCGACGGCAGGCTCGCCTACGTGTCCTGCATCGTCTCGTCCACGGTCAGCGTCGTCGACCTCGAGACGTTCAGCGAACTCTCCCGCCTGAACATCCCCCGCCCCGCCGAATCCGGCGCCCACGGCCTGGCGTACATCCCGCGGGCGGCCTGAGGACGAAACGACTGCCGGCCGTTGCCCTCCCAGGAAAATGGGAGGGCAACGGCCGGCGGTACGGAGACTCAATGAGTTGGCCGGCAGGCGCCGAAGCCGCAGCCTGAGCCGTGCGTCACCCTCCAGCCGCGCGATCCGCTCCTGCATCCGGAGGATCCAGCCTCCCGGGCCCTTGGAGCGAAGCGGCAAGAATACGGCAGACTTCAACTCGTTGATGCTGGTCACAGCCGGCCATCAGGCGGTCCAAGCGACGGAGTACGGCCACGTCCCGCCCACAACGGACGACCAGGCCAAGGGCCATGCAAGCCGCGATTCCGAGCAAAGCCACGAGCGGGGTCACGATTCGTAGCCTTCCCGGATGTATTCGTTGATCTCCTGAACACCGAATGGGCTGCGACCGTACAGACATGTCGAGTGCCGCCTCAAGATGACGATGTCGCCACCGAGCAGGATGGATTGGGGCGAGGCCAGCTCAACCGCATCACTCGGCGGCACGCCGTCGATGAATCCATGGGCCAAGAGCGTGGCGCAGAGAGCCTCGACTGTGTCACCACAACACCACTCGATCACGAGATCACCCGAATGATGTGTATAGCAGTTGGCGAAGCCGTGAGGCTCCGCCGCCCGATTGACCAGGGCAGGACGACGCAGGAGCCGGCTCAACAACAGATCACGTAGCGGTACATCGGCGAAGGATGGAATGGACTCTGCCCACTCGTCGGCCTCAAGCCTCTCTTCCGGCGAAAGGCCTCGCGTGTCCCCCAGAAGGGTTTCGCCGTCACGCGCCGTCGGCAGGCGCCAGGCTTGGCCGTCGGTTCGCGTCACGGCGATGCGAGCCGAGCTGAGCGCATCACCGAGGACGATTGCCCGGCTGCTCAGTTGAACGCGCAGGCCGGCCACACCGCGAATGCCTCCGTAGTGCTCGTCGAACCGTGGGAGGAGTTCATGAACCACTTCATCGGCCATTGCGGACTCCAGGACCAGCTCCAGGTGCTGTGCGGTCGCTCTTACCTCCCGTACACCGAAGAGCGCACCGTTGAGCTGACGGTCCTGAAAGCCGTCGGCCAAGACGTGGGTGATATGCGCTTCCAGCCGACGTTGGTGCGATGCCGATGCGTCGGGGACCGGTGATCCGAGATAGACCCGGACTTGCTTCGCCAGCCTCGAAGCCGTCGACTGCTTGAGGGTTGTCTGACGACAAAGCCTCTTGGCCAGACGATTGGCGTTGCGTGACCTGGACATGCGTCGCCCCTTCCACTAGCCGCCCGGCAACGGCAGGAGAGACCGATCGAATGTCCGTAGGTGCTACGAAACGCTGATGCTGCGGGTGACTCTCAAGAGCCCTCTGCTCACCTCGGCGCCGGGACACGAGTGTTGTGAGACACGCTGCCGCAGCAACGCTGCCCACGAAAGTACACCAACAGCCCGAGATCACGTGGGCTCACGGAGATATCCATCCGTGGAGCTGGTCGCCCGCTTCGCGAGCCTGTCGGGCACCAGGCGGACAGATTCTGACCTAGATCGCCTCTATCGTCGCCGTTGGCAACCGACACCGGCGGAAGGAACCGTGATGCCCGAGCAGACCAACACCGCACCGTCCGGCTACACCACCGTGGCTCCCTGGGTCGTCACCGACGACACAGGAGCATTCCTCGACTTCGTCTCCCAGGCGTTCGGGGGCGAGGAGCTGGCCCGCGTGCGGACCGAGGACGGCTCGGTCGGGCACGGCGAGATCAGGGTGGGGGACACCGTCGTGCTGGCCTTCGACCGGCGCGCGGACTGGCCCGCGATGCCGAGCCTGCTGCGTGTGTTCGTCGCCGACGCCGACGGGGCCTTCGCCCGGGCCGTCGAGCCGGCAGCCAGATCGTCACCCCGCTCGCCGACGACGCCTTCGGACAGCGCGGCGGGCGCATCAGGGACCCCTTCGGCAACATCTGGTGGGTGGTCGCCCGCGTCGAGGACGTCTCCGAGGACGAGATGTGGAAGCGCCTGCAGGACCCCGCGTACACCCACGTCATGCAGGTCGCCCAGGAGACCCTCGACGCCGAGCTCAGCGGCCGCGACAGCGGCCGCAGCAGCGCCCCGCTCAGGCCGGCCGCCTGACCGGGGCAAAAAGCCTGAGGCCGCGCCCTCGCTGCTCGCGGCCCTGTTCTGCGGTGCGACGTCCGGGATGTCGTGATCAGTATGGGCAGCTACCGTGGAACTGAAGCGATGTGCTCCGGTGGACTATGCACGGGGGTCTGTGATGCAGAGCCGGACCACCGAGCGTCCAACCCGCGTCCGGGGTCGCTGTGGGAGTGATGGTATGTATGCGGCGGTTGAAAGGGAGTCCAGGCGCACCGGCCGGGCCGACCGGGCCAGGGGCAGGCTGTTGGGGAGGCCTCCGGTTGGGCCGGGCCCGTTGTGGAAGTCGACGTGCGCATAGGGGGAATTCCGCCGTCGATGCCGCTCTGCCCTGCCTTTCGCATCCCGGGTGGATACGCTGGCCGTGCACCCCTTGGAGGACACCGTGACCATCGACCCCCAGCACCTCGCACTGCTCGAAGAAGCCCAGCGGATCGCACCCAAGGGCGTCAAAGTCGAGTACACCGATGGAACGATCATCATGCAGGCGGCACCGACGGTCATTCACCAGCGCAACCTGTTTCACCTGCGTCGGCAGTTCGACGCCCACCGGCCGGACGCCTTCATGCCGACCGAGAATACCGACCTGGAATCCCCCCACGCGGCGAAGCTCCGTAACCCTGACCTCACCTATCTGCCCGAGGAGGTCATGGAGAGCGAAGGAAACACGGCACCGGCCGATGCCGCGCTCATCGCGGTGGAGATCGTCTCGCCGTCGAACCCGGAGAACGACTGGGTGGGCAAGCTGCGGGACTACGCGGTCATGCGTATCCCGCTCTACCTCATCGTGGACGCCCGCGACTCCACGGTGACGCTGTTCTCCGAGCCCGACCACGACCGGTACCACACGCGCACCGACCGGAAGTTCGGCGAGACCGTCCGCATCCCCGAACCCTTCGGGTTCGACCTGGACCTCTCCCGGCTGAACCCTTACAGCTGAGGACCGAGCAAGACCTTCTACTTGATCAACCCTCGCCCCGCCCTGCTTCGGAGTCGGTACCGCCGTTCAGTTCCTGCCGTACCTGCCGCCACGCGCGAATGATCTGCGGCAGCCTCGACAGCACCTCGCTGATCTGCGCCAGCAGCAGCGTGACGCAGCCGAATGCGGCGAGGATGACCAGGGTCACTTCGTCCCACTTCATGGCGCTGCCTCCGCCTTCTGCTGAGAAGGATCGCGCCGCGTGCCATCACAGGTGTCGGCCAGTGTGTTGCTGGTGCTTTCGGGCATGTCCATACCTCACGCCACCCCGGCTGGCACTTCAGGTCGCATACCTGGTGAACCACTGGTGTCAGTCTGCGGAGGCTGGGCGAACCACGCCCATGTGCGGCGTCCTCGGGTGCCGGGGCCCGTAGGAAAATGCCGCCCACCGACTCTCCGCGAGCCGGATGCATCCAGGTATTTCCGGGTGCGAGCCCTTTCTCGACCCGACCCTGTCAGTGCACGGGCGGGCCGGGTGGCGGCGCGTTAGCCGAACAGGGCCTGTCGGGACATCCAGTCGAGGGCATCCGCCCCCAACCGGTCGGGCGCTTCGAGCAACGCGGCCTCCACTGCCGCGAGGTCGGACAGTGCCTCGGGTGCGCCCGACCGGTCCAGCTCGGCCAGACGCTCCATCGCCGAGGCGGCGGCCCCGGGCCAGCCCGGCATTCCGAAGTGGGCGGGGGCCTTGAACGCGGCCGAGGCGGCTCTACGCAGCAGTGCCGCGCGCCAGCCCTGTTCACGCATCACCTCAGTGGTGGAACGGACCCGAGCGTCGACGTGCTGGACGAACTCCGTCACGGATCCGGACACGGCCCGCAGCGTGAAACGCGAGCCGCCGGCCCACGGAAGGTCCACGTTCGAGGCGACGGCCACGAACGCGCGCAGCGCCTCGGGCCTGTCGTCCCGCGCAGCCGCCAGCGCCGCGCGGGCCCTGCGGTACAGATCGACGCTCTGGGCGAAGATCTCCCCATCGCTCGGCCCGCCGTCGGCCGCGTGGATCAACTCGAGCGGCCCTTCACGCCAGGCGTCGGCGACCAGACCGACCGCCGCCGCGCTCAGTAGGACGTCCGTGTCGTTCGCGTCGATGCCGAAGTGGGCCAGGACAACGGGGAACTGTTCCTCGATGTCCGGAATCGGTGAGCGCTCTTCCTCGGCCTCGGCCGGCCCCAAGAGCGTCCCGAGCAGAGACGACAGGGGTTCGGGTTCCGGCTGTTTCACGGTGATTCCGTGTCTCGCCAGATCCTCGAAGACGGCGTCGGGCCCGCAGTCGATGTGTGAGGAGTCATGGCGTCCCGAGCAGTCTTCCGGGCACTCGAGTTCCTCGCACATCTCCGGTTCCGCGGGCTGCGCCTCATTGATCAGGTGGTAGACGAGCCGGTCTGCCACCGCCTCTCGCGCCGTGATCATAGCCAGGTCGAGCCGGAAGGCCTCGTCCCTCAGCTCCGAGTCCTCGCGATCCACAGAGGCCGGCGGCTCGGGTGCGTCCGGGATCCAGGCGTGCGCCGATTCCAGTGAGACCAGCAGCCAGGCGACCTGCAGCGCCTCGGTCTCACCCTTCCCGGCCAGCCCGGCCACGGCCTCTGCGGCCTGCCGCACACTCTCGAGCCGGGCGAGATGCCGCTCGCGCACGGGCAGCCAGGCCGCGGACTCCGCTTGGGCCCGCTCGGCGTCCTGGGCCAGAGCGGCGTCGCGGGTCCGCCGCGCCCGGGTGATCAACCGGGTCAGGCAGGGACGGCACCCGAACAGCCCGGACGTCCGTGTTGGCCCAACCCGAAGGGGGGACCGGTCTCCAGACTGCGGGGGACCGTGCATGGCGTCGTTCCGGCCCGTAGCACCAGGTCGGCTGGATACCCGCGGAGGGGCTGACGGAGGTCCGGTTTGACCGGGCGGAGCCGCAGGAGGCCACAGCTGTGGTTGTCCGGCACGCCGGCGGACCGGTCACCGCGTTTACGTCGCCGCGTGTGGGAGGGTCCAGCAGGTGCGCGAAGGGTTCACTGCGCGGTTGTCCGGCAGCAGTGGCGACAGGATGTGGCACATTCGATTCGGATCGGCTGTTGATTGGTCAGTTCAGGTCCCCTGATTGGGAACTGGAAATCGCCTGTCGTGGTGGGAAGTAACGTGCGCGCATGGCAGAAGACTCTACCGAATCACCCGATAGTGACAAGAACGGGACGGCTGCACCAGAATGATTCCGGACCTCTTTAGCGCGACCAGCCAACTGGCCACAGCCCCGAGTGCGCCCCCTCTAGGGGCGCAGCGGAGCAGGTGGATGCAGCAGGCGTCATCCGTACCGAACCTCCAGTGCGGGAAGGACGAGATGTTCCCGCTCACCCTTGAGCTCGTTCGCCGGATCGGCGCTGGCGAGGCCACGGATCTCGACGCGCGGCCGCAGCTGTCGAGTGTCGAGTCGTCGAGGTCCTGGCGGCAGTACTCGTACGCGCTGCGTCCGATGGGGTTGGCCCAGAATCGAAAAGGAGTTCTTCAGCTGACCCCCGAGGCCTCCGAACTGCTCGCGGACGAGTCGCGCTCACGTCTCGCCTCGTTGATGGCCGAGCGGATCCGGCTGTTCGCCGAGGTGCTCGGGCTCCTCGTGCGCGAGCCGCTGACGGTCGAAGAGGTCAATGCCGAGTTGATCGAGTCGTACAACCTCGACTGGGCGAGCGTCAACAACACGCGTCTCCGCATGACCTGGCTCGAAGTCTTGGGGCTGACCGAATGGCTGGGAGAGCGGAAGCAGAGCGCGACCGCTGAAGGACGGTCGCTCTTCGCCACCTGGGAAGTCGTGACGCCTTCGGCCCTGCCCATGCACGACTCGGACGAAGCGGTCGACATTCCCGAAGCCCCGGAGGAGATCGCCGCACTCCTCGCGCACCTGGCCGCGACCGACGGCGCCCAGGAGGCCAGGAACACCTACAACATCTGGGTTCCAAGCCCGAAAGAGGACCCCAACAAGATCGAGAACTTGCGGACGTGCATCGCGGCCGCAGAGGATCAGATGGAGAAGGGCGCACTGCTGGGCTTCATCGCGGACCGGTTCGGCCTGAAGCGCAGCAGCGTCGACAGCATGCTGCCGTTCATGCGGGCCGCCGGGCTGCTTCTGGAGGTCCGCCGCGGGGTGTTCACGGCAACGCCGGCCGCCAAGGCGTGGCTGCGGTCGGGATCGGACATCGACTTCATCCGGATTCTTCACGCGAACATGAAGTTCGTCGGCGAGCTGATCCGTGCGGCGAAGGCCAATGTTCCGAGGAACGACGTGTACGGGCAGGGCATCACGTACGGCTTGAACAAGGACAAGGTGCGGTGGCTCACGGCCTTCATGGTCGAATCGGGCCTGCTCATCGAGACGTCCTGGTCGTCGGTCCAGGCTACGACGACCGGGCTGCGTCTCATCGAGACACTCCCCCTCGCCGAACCGCACCTGTCGGAGGCCGCCGTGGAGCTGTCGCCGGACCTGGCGCAAAGCACGTCGTGCGCGCCGGGCGAACTGGACAAGCTCTCGCTCATCGTGGAATCACTGACGCGTAGTTCCGTCGACCCGGGCGCCGATGGCTTGGCATCCGGCGCGGCGTTCGAGGCGTACATCGAGAGCGCGTTCAGGCACATGGGCTTCCGCGCTCAGCGCATCAGTGGTTCCGGTGACACCGACATCCTCGTGCAGTGGTACGACGGCAACGGGGCGTTGCGGACCGCGATCGTGGACGGAAAGTCGACGTCATCCGGTCGGGTCACGCACAACAATGTGAGCGACGTGGCAATCGACACGCACAAGGAGAAGCGTTCCGCGGAGTACGTGGCTATCATCGGCCCAGCCTTCGGCGGCGACACGATCAAGAACATGGCCAAGCGGAAGCAATGGGCGCTCATCACCGCCGACGAGTTGGGCCAGGTCGTCAGCTCCGCCGAGGCCCTCGGCTTGCGGCCGGCGGATGTCGGGATGTTGTTCGAGGCGCCGGACGGGCTGTCCAGGCTTGCCGGGCTCATCGACACGCGGCAGCGTGAGCTCGACATCCTGTCCCTCGTCATCTCCCGACTCAAGACCGAGTCGGAGACGGAGGAGGCCGTTTCGGCACGCGATGTCTCGTTGATCGAGCGCGGGTCGCCGTTGGCACCGAACATCGACGAACTGCTCGACACGTTCAGGCTGTTCGACCGCCTCGACCTGGACATCGTGCGGAGCATTGAGGACGCGCAGGATCCGCGCTATGCGACCTACCGGATCGGTGACGCGCGATCGGCGGCGAAGCGCCTTCGCGCCATCGCGACTTCGATCGAGAGGGGCCTCTAGATGTGCATCTGCCGGAGCTCGGTTACACCTGGGCCCCGGTCTTCTGCTTGAGACGTTCCTAGGGGGCTGGCCGCCGAGAGCGCCGTGTGGGCGGTGGAAGTTGTAGCAGTCCTCCCATTCTCGGAGTTTTTCGTGAGGACGCCGGTGCCGTCAATGACGACACCGGCGAGCATGTAGTAGAACTCCTCAGCGTCGATGCGGTGGGAGCGTTCGACCTACAAGGTGGGTGGCGATCTCGCAGGCGGCCAGGGCCAGACGTACACCCAACGCGCTGCGTTGGAGGAGGAAATCGCCGCCAGCGGGCGCGTGCTCGGACACAGCGTGCTCGGCGAAATGGGCGGCCCGCTGCGGGGCGGCGACATCCTCGCCAGTGCTACGCAGCACCAAGTCGACACCTACTCCCGGCCCGTCGTGCGTGCCTGCTGCTTCTCCCTGACCGAGACTGACGCCGGCTCCGACGTGGGTGCGATGCGCACCGCGGCCGTGCCAGCGCCCGGCGGGTACCGGCTCACCGGGCACAAGGTCCTCTCCAGCGCCGGGCCAGGTCGCCGACTTCGCCATCGTCATCGCCCGCATGGACAGCACCGAGAAGGCGTTCTCTGCCTTCGTGGTTCACCTCGACAGCCCCGGCTGCCGGGTCGAGAACGGCGCCACCTCGATGTCCGGCGAGCACATCGAGAGCGACATCGGCCTCGATGACTTCTTCGTGCCCCCCCGCCAACCTGCGCGGCCGCGAGGGCGGTTGGACCCGAGGCACACGCCCGACGAGCTGGCGGAGACTCTGGGACCAAGGTGGGCCGCCAGGGGTTTGCGGTCAGGCACTACACAGAACTCATGCCGAGATCGAACTCAGTGAACTCTCATTTCACATCGCGAGTCCCGGAGCATTCGGCGCGAGTCGGCCAGCCGGCGGTTCCGCAGGTCCGAGGAGGTCCTACAGGTCGAAGTGGGGATGGGACCGAATCTGACCTGCATAGACGTGACGCTCCTGAGAGATCGGATGTACAAGCGGTGCACGTGGTGGGGAGGCGGCCGAGTATCAGCGTTTCGGTCGGCGAGCGGCGGCGCATCTTGTCCCCCATGGACATACCCCAGGGGCGGCTCGACGACTTAGTGCAGGCCATCAATGATCTCCACGCGGCGACGGTGCGCGACGAGGACGTACGTCTGGCTTCCGAAGCCGCTGCCGACCTCCATTCGGGCAGCGGCTATCTCTGCGCGCCGACGGAGGTCCTTGAAGCTTTCACGCGGGCACTCGAGGCCGGCTACGCAGCGGCGCTCCAGGACATGCGGCGAGGCAAACTCGACGCCGAAATCCAGGGCTGGCGGCCCGCGCTGTTCGACGGCGAGTGACCCGTGCGGCCTCGCCTCACGCGGCCGACCGGTAGCGCCGACCGATCGCCTTGCCGGTCTTCTCGACGGCCCCGGTCACGCGATGGACGTAGCGGCGGAGGGTGAACGCAGGGTCCTCATCGCCGAGGGCCGCCGGCTCTTCACCGGCCCGCCTGAACTCGCCCTCACCAGTCCGCGCGGCACCCTGCATGTCATGGTCAAGGGCGGCGACTGGGTCTTCGGCTCCCACCTCGTCGCCGAAGCCCTCCAGGCCGTCGGCCTCACACGAGCCCAACTCCCTGCCCGCCTGTTCTGCCCGCAGATCGTGAACGACACCGGCGCGAAGCTGTCCAAGTCCCTGATACGCGAAGGCCGTGCACCCTTGCCCGACGGCGCCGCTGACTGGATGCTCGACACCCGGCAGTGGCCCGGCTCGTTGCCCAAGTACGCCGACCAACTGCTAGCCCTGACCGAGACCTTGCTGTCCGACCCCCGCCACTTCTTCCGGTTGTACTCGGCCGCCGAGATCGGCCGCCTTATGACGACACCAGTACCCAGGAGCGTCCCCGCCGTATGACCGACACCACCGCCCGCATCCGCGAACTCCACCTCTACCGCAAGTATTTCGAGCTCGTGGCTGCGGGCGCCAAGACCATCGAGGTGCGGGTGAAGTACCCACACCTGGAAGACCTCGCAGCCGGCGACACCATCCGATTCCGCATCAAGGGCACCGAAGAGACCTGCGACGTCAGTGTCTTGCGCGTCACCGAGTACGAGTCCTTCGAGGCCCTCCTCGACGGCGAGGGCCCCGCCAAAATGAACCCCAGCGCCAGCCGCGATGAGCAGCTCGCCAACATCCGCGTCATCTACCCATCAGAGAAGGAAGCCCTCGGCGCCCTCGCCATCGAGACGGAACGCCTTGACTGAGAGGACGCGGCATCCTGCAGTGGCTTCGGGACCCGGTTCATACAAGGAATTTGGTGACCCCCTGGGGTTGGATCAGCCTTCGATTTCTGCGATCCACGGCAGGCAAGGCACGTGCCTGCGCAGGGTCCGATCGGCAGGTACGAAGCCGCGGGCGAGTTCCGAGGGGGGAGCGTTATCCAGACGGTGGCACTCTCCGGCCAGAACTTCGGCAAAGGCCAGCAACTTGCGTCGGGCTTGATTCTCAAGCAGGCCGGCCGCGGCCTTGGCGCCGCTGCTGATCAACCTAGTGGTGCTGATCAATTCCCTCTTGGCGGCTGAATCCCCGTGCGCAAGAGCACGCGACAAGCGGTCGCGCTCTCCAGCTACATGGGCCGCAGCGAGAAAGAGAATCGATGAGGCTGCGTTCTCGGCCGACTCTCCTGCATTGGTAATGGCGTTTGCCAACAGGGGGAGCTCAGCGAATGGGAGCGGGTCGGCGGTCTCCCATAGGGGTTCCGAAACTCGGAGCCCGACTCCTATACCCGTGCTGTCCACGCATAGTGGCGGCCGGGCACGCGAGCGTTGTCGCAACTCCCAACGCTCGACACCCGGGTCAGCTATGGATCCCCTAAGAATCGCGCGGAATGCTTCTCGCACGTCGTTGATGGAGAGATCTGGAATGTCCAAGCGCACGAGACTGCCTTGGCGTCGAATGTCCAGCACTGAGAATCTGGCCTCTCCAGCGGCCTGAAGTATGGCGAGGTCTCGGCTGACGTAGGTTGTCTCCATCGCGCCCCAATTGATCAAGGACGCGTTCTGCCCGTAGGCCACGGCGACTCCGTGCTCGAACCCGTGGCAGATGGTACGGGCTCGGATGACAGCGTCCAGTACCGCCTGCAGATCAGTCGGCTGGCCGCCCAAGAGGAGCGTGCCGTCGACGGGGTCCCAGCGGAAGTCCTCGTGTGCGTTCGCGTTGCGCCAATCAGATCGGATCGTGGAAGCGAGCATTCTGCACAGCGGCTGTGTCCCCTCGGCCACGAGCAGGTCTCGTATGGTCGAGAGAGAGGCTCCTTGCGGGATCGTCCTGCCCAGCAGTTCCAAGACCACAGTGGCTGTGCGCTTGACGTCGCCTTCCAGCGCAGCCCGATGCATGTCCAAGACCGCACGCGCCTTCTCTTCCTGATGCTCCGCCCGGTTGTAGGCATCGTGGTAGGCGATCTGTCCGCGGTGGGAGGACAGCAACTCCCGTTCCTGACTGCCGTGCCGTGCAATCACCGCACACGTAAGTTCTGGGTCCAACTTCAGATGGGACGTCACCAGATCACGCGATAGGAGTGTGGCGCGGTGTGCCTCCAAGGGACGGTCGGACAGTGCGAGGGCTGCTAGGTGATTGAGCAGTTTCACTGTCAGCGGTATGGAGTCGTCAATCAGATGACTCATGCTCCGGCGTAGCCGACGATCGAGTTTCTTTGGATTCTTCGCCCAGGCAGCCAGCAAACGAGCTCGTACCGCTACGCCCGAGCCCTTACCCACTTCCTCGGCCGACAATCCGAGTGCTCGTCGGTATATGTCCTCGTCAGGAGCGCTGGCCTGATGATGATTCCTGGTTGCAGTCTCCAGAGCCCGCGCAATTTTTTGGGCCGCTTGAGCATGCCTTTGTACCGGAGCCCAGCCTGCCTCTAGCCACCCCTGCTTGAGGCAGGCGAACAACGCTTGGACCTCGCATTGATTTGCTTGCGCCAGATCAGCAGCCAACCGTCGCTCAGCCGCGCTGGTACGGGAAGGGCTGAACCGGGATACCTCAGCTGCCACGGAGCTAAGAGCGACAACTGACGTGCCGAGACGCTGCAACAACTCGGGAAGTCGCCTCCCGACCGTCGCGCCGGAGGCGGTCCGCAGGAGCAGGATTTCCCTCACCGTCTCGTCGGTTTCCTGCTGAAGCCTGGGTAGGTCGGCGTCCTTCAGCACGGACTTCCACTGCGCGCGGGTCACCGGTATGAAGGCCACATCCTGTTGCTTCGGCGGCTGCACATGCGGTGCAGTGAGCTTCAGGCGTCCGATCAGTGCTTGCGTAGCGGCACGGGATTCTCGTTCGACCGTGCCCAGTTGGCCGGGGAAGACTGTGTCCACCAACACAGAATGTCACCGGCGCCTGGGTTGAAGCTCGCCCTTTTCCTCGATGGCCCTCGCACGACGAGGATTGGTACGGGACACACGCTACAGAGCAAGGCCGCCACCCCGACGGGAGTGGCGGCCTCACTGCTGCTGACGCTACGTCAGTGGATCGACCGGGCGGTGCACACGCGGTGCACAAGAGGGCGGAAAGCAAGCGGGAACAGCGAGCACTGCTAAGCAGCATTTTCGCAGTTCAACGCATGTTTTCAGGAACCCTCCCAGGTCGCCCGGACCTGATCTTTAGATGTCGAAGTACAGCTCGAACTCGTGCGGGTGCGGGCGCAGCTGCATCGGGGCGATCTCGTTGGTGCGCTTGTAGTCGATCCAGGTCTCGATCAGGTCGGACGTGAAGACGCCGCCGGCCTGGAGGTACTCGTTGTCCTCCTCCAGGGCCTCGAGGACGGCCGGGAGGGAGGTGGGGACCTGGGGGACGTTCGCGTGCTCGTCGGGGGCGAGCTCGTAGAGGTCCTTGTCGATGGGCTCGGCCGGCTCGATCTTGTTCTTGACGCCGTCCAGGCCGGCCAGGAGGAGGGCCGAGAAGGCGAGGTAGGGGTTCGAGGACGGGTCCGGGGCGCGGAACTCGACGCGCTTGGCCTTCGGGTTGGAGCCCGTGATCGGGATGCGCATGGCGGCCGAGCGGTTGCGCTGGGAGTAGACGAGGTTGACCGGGGCCTCGAAGCCGGGGACCAGGCGGTGGTAGGAGTTCACCGTCGGGTTGGTGAAGGCCAGCAGCGAGGGGGCGTGCTTGAGGATGCCGCCGATGTAGTAGCGGGCGGTGTCCGACAGGCCCGCGTAGCCCTGCTCGTCGTAGAAGAGGGGCTCGCCACCCTGCCACAGGGACTGGTGGACGTGCATGCCGGAGCCGTTGTCGCCGAAGATCGGCTTGGGCATGAAGGTGGCGGTCTTGCCGTTGCGCCAGGCGACGTTCTTCACGATGTACTTGAAGAGCATCAGGTCGTCGGCCGCGGCGAGCAGCGTGTTGAACTTGTAGTTGATCTCGGCCTGGCCGGCGGTGCCGACCTCGTGGTGCTGGCGCTCGACCTTCAGGCCGGCCTTGTCCAGCTCCAGGGAGATCTCGGCGCGCAGGTCGGCGAAGTGGTCGACCGGCGGGGCCGGGAAGTAGCCGCCCTTGTAGCGGACCTTGTAGCCGCGGTTGTTCTCCAGCGCGCCGGTGTTCCAGGCGCCGGCCTCGGAGTCGATCTCGTAGATCGAGCGGTTGGCGCTGGTCTCGAAGCGGACGCTGTCGAAGATGTAGAACTCCGCCTCCGGGCCGAAGAACGCCGTGTCGGCGATGCCCGTGGAGGCGAGGTACGCCTCGGCCTTCTTCGCCACGTTGCGCGGGTCACGGCTGTACTGCTCGCCGGTGATCGGGTCGTGGATGAAGAAGTTGATGTTGAGGGTCTTGTCCCGGCGGAACGGGTCCAGACGGGCGGTCGACAGGTCCGCGCGCAGGGCCATGTCGGATTCGTGGATGGCCTGGAAGCCGCGGATCGACGAGCCGTCGAACGCCAGTTCCTCGGTCGGGTCGAACGCCTCCGCCGGCACCGTGAAGTGCTGCATCACGCCCGGCAGGTCGCAGAACCGGACGTCGACGAACTTGACGTCCTCGTCCGCGATGAACTTCTTGGCCTCGTCGGCGTTCTGGAACATCCAACTCCTCCTAGACCGGCCACCTGGGGTGTCCGGGGATTGCTTCGATGAGGCCGACCATAGAGAGGCGGGATTTCCCGGGCATGACCCGATTGTTTCGACCGCGTTAACCGGAGGATGTCTTCCGGCCAGGCCCCGCCGCCCGGGAAAACCCCGGCGGCCCAGTACGGTGGACGGGTGGACAACAGGCAAGCAATCGGATCATGGCTCTCCGGGCCCCGCGCGGCCGCGGAGGACATGGGCATCGAATTCGGCCACCGGGGTGAACGCCTCGGGCTGCCGGCGAGCGGGCCGGGATCCGTCGCCCCGCTCGGGCGGCGCTTCGGGGCCCTGGCCATCGACTGGGCGCTGTGCATGCTCATCGCATACGGATTCCTCGCGAACGGCGACCCGCAGCGCGCCGGCAACTGGGCGCTGCTCGTCTTCTTCGTGCTCAGCGCACTCACCGTCGGCACGATCGGGTGCACGCCCGGCAAGCGGCTGTGCGGGCTCCGCGTCATCGCGCTCGGCGGTGAGCGGCTCTCCCTGCCGAGGGTACTGCTGCGCAGCGCGCTGATCCTCCTCGTCATCCCCGCCGTCGTCTGGGACCGCGACACCCGCGGGCTCCACGACCGCCTCTCCGGGGCCGTGCAGGTGCGGATCTAGCCGGAAAGCGAAGAAGGAAAGCAAAGAAGAGGCGGGGCCCTTTCGGGTCCCGCCTCTTGTGTGTCCGGTGTCGCCTCAGCGGCCCTTCGGCATCCGCATGCCCTTCGGCATCGGGCCCTTGGGGATCGGCATGTTGCTCATCAGGTCGCCCAGCGCGCGCAGGCGGTCGTTCACCGCCGTCACCTGCGGACCGGGCAGGACGCGGGGCAGCTTCAGCAGCGTCGTGTGCAGCTTCTTCAGCGGCACCTGGCCCTCGTCGTTGCCCACGACGATGTCGTGCACCGGCACGTCCGCGACGATGCGCGCCATGCGCTTCTTCTCGGCGGCCAGCAGGGCCTTGACCCGGTTCGGGTTGCCCTCGCCGACGAGCACGATGCCCGCCTTGCCGACGGCCCGGTGGACGACGTCCTGGTTGCGGTTCATCGCGACCGCGGGCGTCGTCGTCCAGCCACCGCGCCGGATGTTCTCCAGGACCGCGGCAGCGGCTCCCGGCTGGCCTTCCATCTGCCCGAAGGCAGCGCGCTCGGCGCGTCGTCCGAAGACGATCGCCATCGCCAGGAATGCCAGCAGGAAGCCGAGGATGCCCAGGTAGACCGGGTGATCGAGCCAGAAGCCGATGGCAAGGAGTACACCGAAGGTGACAATGCCCACAGCTGCGACGACAAGACCGACCTTCGAGTCGACCTTCTTGGTCATCTTGTAGGTCAGGGCGATCTGCTGCAGACGCCCGGGGTTCTCGGATGGTTCCTTCCTCGCCATACGGCGCAGTCTACGTGGCCGAAGGGCCAGGGGCCGCCGCAGCCTCCAGCAGGTGCTGGGCCTCCCGGCGGTCGCGGGCGCGGCGGCGATCCTCGAGCACCGCGGTCCAGGCATTGCGGCGGGCGGTGCGCTGGCCACCGCGCATCAGCAGTTCCTCCAGGGCGCGCAGGGCCCCGGTGACGGACGGGGGGCGTACGGAGAGCGTGGTCGGCAGTGCGGAAGGGGCGCGGGTGGCGGTCGTGACGACTGCGTTACCGGGCGCGGCCTGCATGTCGGTAGTCCCCTCGGGAGCGGAGAAGGCGTCGGCGTGGAGGGTGTCGTACTGCTGTGCGTGCTCACATTGTTACTGAACGGTGTTACCAACGCGTGACCGCTTGGTCAAACCCCTATGAAACGTTTACGCGGCCCGCCCCCTTCGCAAGGGGACGGGCCGCGTGACGTTCTCGTGCGTGCCTACGCAGCGGCGCGGCGGTCCATCGCCTGCTGGTACAGGCGGCCGGCGCGGTACGAGGAGCGGACGAGGGGGCCCGACATGACGCCGGCGAAGCCGATCTCCTCGGCCTCCTCCTTCAGCTCCACGAACTCCTGCGGCTTGACCCAGCGCTCCACCGGGTGGTGGCGCACGCTCGGGCGCAGGTACTGGGTGATCGTGATCAGCTCGCAGCCCGCGTCGTGCAGGTCCTGCAGCGCCTCGCTGATCTCCTCGCGGGTCTCGCCCATGCCCAGGATCAGGTTGGACTTGGTCACCAGGCCGTACGCGCGGGCCTTGGTGATGACCTCCAGCGAGCGCTCGTAGCGGAAGCCGGGGCGGATGCGGCGGAAGATCCGCGGCACGGTCTCGACGTTGTGCGCGAAGACCTCGGGGCGGGAGGCGAAGACCTCCTCCAGCAGCTCGGGCACCGCGTTGAAGTCGGGGGCCAGCAGCTCGACCTTGGTGCGGCCGCCCTCGCGGCCGGCGGTCTGCTCGTGGATCTGGCGCACGGTCTCGGCGTACAGCCAGGCGCCGCCGTCCTCCAGGTCGTCGCGGGCGACGCCGGTGATGGTGGCGTAGTTCAGGTCCATGGTGACCACGGACTCGCCGACGCGGCGCGGCTCGTCGCGGTCGAGGGCCTGCGGCTTGCCGGTGTCGATCTGGCAGAAGTCACAGCGCCGGGTGCACTGGTCGCCGCCGATGAGGAACGTAGCCTCGCGGTCCTCCCAGCACTCGTAGATGTTGGGACAGCCCGCCTCCTGGCACACCGTGTGCAGGCCCTCGCGCTTGACCAGGCCGTGGAGCTCCTTGTACTCGGGGCCCATCTTGGCGCGGGTCTTGATCCACTCGGGCTTGCGCTCGATGGGGGTCTGGGCGTTCCGGACCTCCAAGCGCAGCATCTTGCGTCCGTCGGGTGCGACAGCGGACACGTCCGGCTCCCTATGACTTCGATTCCTCGGCGAACACCAGGGTACGCCCGTTGTTTCCTACGTTCTTACTCGTGCGCCCTGGGCAACCGATGACAGGCCCGGGCGCATTCCCGCCCGGCTCAGGCCGGGGTGGGCTCTGCGGTGGCCGGGGTGGGCTCTGCGGTGGCCGCGGTGGGCTCCGCCGCCGGCCGCTCGACCTCGCGCGGCAGCGGGGCCTCGGACTCCAGCACGTCCCGCAGGTGCTTCTCCACCAGCGGCAGCACCTCGGCGACCGTGACCTGCCGGCCCAGCTCGTTGGAGAGCGAGGTGACGCCCGCGTCGCGGATGCCGCACGGCACGATCCGGTCGAACCAGGTGTTGTCGGGATCACAGTTCAGCGAGAAGCCGTGCATCGTGACGCCCTTGGCGATGCGGATGCCGATGGCGGCGAGCTTGCGGTCCTCCCGGCGCTGGCCGGCGTTGGACGGGGCGTACTCCGGGCCGTTCAGACGCGGGTCGAACTCCTCGTCCGTCAGACGGGGGTCGAAGTCCAGGCTCAGGCCGGGGATCGCCGGGCGCTGCTCGACGGGATCACCGAGCACCCATACGCCGCTGCGCCCCTCGACCCGGGTGGTCTCCAGGCCCAGCTCGGCGCAGGTGCGGATCAGGGCCTCCTCCAGACGCCGTACGTGGGCGATCACGTCGACCGGGCGCGGGAGCTTGAGGATGGGGTAGCCGACGAGCTGGCCGGGGCCATGCCAGGTGATCTTGCCGCCGCGGTCGACGTCGATGACCGGGGTGCCGTCCAGGGGGCGCTCGCTGTCCTCCGTGCGCCGTCCGGCCGTGTAAACCGCCGGGTGCTCCAGCATCAGGCAGGTGTCCGGAATCTCGTCCGCGAACCGGGCCGCGTGCACGCGGCGCTGCTCCTGCCACGCCTCCTGGTACTCGACGGCGTCCGCCCCGAAGCCCAGGTGGACAAAGCGCAGCTCACTCACGGCAGCTCCTGTTCGAACCGGTTTGCGTGTCTCGGTGCTCGACGCGCCCTAGGCCACTGTACGGCGGCGGCGTTCGAACACCGCAGGCGGCCGCCCGCCGCCACCGGCCCCCGGACCCCGCCCGACGATCTTCATTCGGGATTTGATCTGTCCTCACACGATCGGATGAATGCGGGGCGAAGGTGGCGATCGGGGCGTTGAAGGCCGCTAAGTTCACGCCGTTCCAGGAACAGAAGATCAGGGAGACCGGCAGGCTGATGACGGAACGACCCCCCCAGCGCATCCCCAACCGTCAGCTCGCGGCGCTGATCGCGGAAGCCGGCTTTTCCAACGCGGGTCTGGCCCGCCGCGTCGACCAGCTCGGGCTCGAGCACGGGCTCGACCTGCGGTACGACAAGACGTCGGTGACGCGATGGCTGCGCGGGCAGCAGCCGCGCGGCACCACGCCCGCCCTGATCGCCGAGGTGTTCACCCGGCGGCTCGGGCGGCGGCTGTCCGCACAGGACCTCGGCCTCGACGCGTGCGCCCCCGTGTACGCCGGGCTGGAATTCGCCGCTTCGCCGGAAGAGGCCATCGACATCGTCAGCGGTCTGTGGCGCAAGGACTCCGGCAGCCACACCGAACTACGGAAGATCGCCTTCACCCCGGCCGGGCTCGTGGTGCCCAGCCGGGACTGGCTCATCGGGCGCGCGGACGAGCGCGTGGCGCGCGGGGTGAGCCCCGCACCCCCCGAGGGCGCCCCGCGCACCGACAGCGCCGGCCGCCCGATGCCCCCGCCCGCCGCCCGCCCCGGGCAGCTGCCCCGCCAGCGGACCGCGGCCGCCGCCGAGCGCCCGCCCGGCGGCCGGGTGTCCATGGGCGACATCGCCGCCCTGCGCTCGGTGGGCGAGCTCTTCCGCACCGTCGACCACGCCTACGGCGGCGGCCACGCCCGGCAGGCACTCGTGCGCTATCTCGAACACGAGACCGAGCCGATGCTGCGCGGCACGTACGGCGAGACCACCGGCCGGCGGCTGTTCGGCGCCGCCGCCGACCTCACCCGGCTCGCCGGCTGGACCTCGTACGACATCGCCGCACACGGCCTCGCCCAGCGCTACTACGTCCAGGCCCTGCGCCTGGCGCAGGCCGCGGGCGACCGGGCCTACGGCAGCTATGTGCTCGTCACCATGAGCCGGCAGGCGGTCTACCTCGGCCACGGGCGCGAGGCCGTGCAGCTCGCCCGGGTCGCCCAGCAGGGCGTCGGCTCCGCCGTGCCCCCCGTGGCCCAGGCCATGCTCCACGCCGTCGAGGCCCGGGGGCACGCGGTGCTCGGCGAGGTACGGGCCTGCTCGGCGTCGATGGCACGGGCCGAACGCTCCCTGGAGGCGGCCAAACCCGCCGACGAGGCCCCGCACTGGATCCGCTACTTCGACGAGGCGGAGCTCGCCGACGAATTCGCCCACTGCCACCGCGACCTGCAGCAGTACCGCGCCGCCGCGCAGCACGCGGAGCGGTCGCTGCAACTGCGCAGCCCCGCGTACGCGCGCAGCCGGCTGTTCTGCAAGGTCGTGCTCGCCACGGCCCGGCTGGGGCTCGGCGAACTGGAGCAGGCCTGCACGCTCGGAGCCGAGGCCGCGGCCCAGGCGGGCGAGATGCGGTCGGTGCGGGCGCTGGAGTACGTGCGGGACTTCGAGCGGCGGCTGGAGCCGTACCGGGACGCTGCGCCTGTGCGCGGGTACCGGGAGAAGGTCGCGGCGCTCTAGCGGCGCGGTCACGCCGCTCGCAGGGCTGCTCCCGTGTGGGTGGGGCGGATGCCCAGGTCGTGGAGGACCGCCTGGGCGGCCCGGCGGCCGGAGAACAGGGCGCCCTGCACCGTGCTGGTGTCCCGGTGGTCGCCGCACACGTACAGGCCGGACAGCAGCCGCACGGTGCGCCGTACGTCGTGCGGCGCCGGCATCGCCGGGACGGCGTCCGCGTCGTGGTGGACGGCCAGCAGCTCCCAGTCGTCCGCCGGCGTGCCGTAGACGCGGGAGAGCTGGGCGCGGGCCGCGCGGTCCAGCTCCTCGCGGGGCAGGCCGGCGGCGGCGCCCAGCACCGTCGAGGTGATCAGGGCGCGGCCCAGCGGCGCCCGGTCCGGGTCGACCTCGCTGGCGACCGTGGTGTGGGCCACCGGGCCGGGGCACGAGCCGGTCAGGATCAGCGAGGCGTCGCGCAGCGGCGGTTCGGGGGCGGCGTGGTGCAGCACCGTCACCGGGTGGAAGCCGGGCAGCCGCAGGCCCGGGATGAGGTCGGCGGCGGCCCGGGCGCCGGTGGCGACGACGACGGAGCGGCAGGTGAAGTCGCCGTGGTGGGCCGTGCTGACCGAGGTGGTGCCCACCGAGGTGACCTCGACGCCGTGCTGCACGGTGCCGGCGGGCAGGGACGTGGTCATCAGGTCCGGCATGACGGCCGCGCCGCCGGCCGGCAGGCACAGCCGCCCGCGGGCGTAGCCGTGCAGGACGAGGTCGGCGCACCGGCTGGAGGTGCTCAGCTCCGGGTCGGAGAGCAGGGACGCGAGCAGGGGGCGCAGGAAGCCCTCGACGGTGCGGGCCGGCAGGCCGCGGGAGGCGAGGGTGTCGGCCGTGGGCCGGTCGGGCCTGGCCAGCATCCGTTCGCTGGGCAGCGCGGCGAGGCGGGCCAGCGCCGCGCCCAGCCGCGCCTGATCGAGGCCGGCGCTCCGGGAGGCGCGCGCCGCCGCGAAGGCGCGGGCGGTGGTGAAGGCGCGCTTGGCCCCGCGGAGTTCGCCGGTGCGGTGGTTGCGCCCGTCGGCGTGCACCAGCACGCCCGGGCTGAACGGGCGCAGTTTGAGGCCTTCGAGGCCGGGGGTGCGCAGCAGTTCCGGGAAGGAGGTGTTGAGCAGCTGCCCGGTGCGGTCCAGCAGGAAGCCGTCCACGGCGTCGGTGACCATCCGGCCGCCCGGCCGCTCGGCCGCCTCCAGGACCGTGACGCTCACCCCGGCGCCGATCAGGTGGTGGGCCGTCGAGAGGCCGGCGAGGCCGGCTCCCACGATGACGACGTCAGTGTGGCGTGCGCTGTTGAGCACGTGCCCTCCCGGGGTCGGTCCGCTCGCTCGGGGGCCTGATGCCCTCAACGAGCGGTCGCGATGCGCGAGTTCGCCTCGACCGTAGAGAGAAATCCGGTCAATAACAGTCGCGCATGGACCGAGCACGGTCGCACAGCGGTCGCACGGCCGAAGGAATTGCGGCGTGGGGGTGGAAGTCAGTCCTCCGTCAGCGCCGTGCGTACGGCGCTCGCGAAGTCCGGGCAGGCGAAGGAGAAGCCCGTCTCCAGCAGCCGCCGGGGCACGGCCCGCTGGCCGGCCAGGACGTCCTCGGCCATCTCGCCCAGCGCCAGCCGCAGCGCCGGCGCGGGCACCGCGAACGGCGCAGGGCGCCGCAGCGCGCGCCCCAGCACCCGCGTCGCCTCCCGGTTGGTCACCGGCTGCGGCGCGGTGAGATTGACCGGACCGCAGACGTCCGACGCATCCAGCAGGTGCCGCAGGGCGGCCACGTGGTCCCGCAGGGCGATGAAGCTCCAGTACTGGCCCCCGCCGCCCAGCCTGCCGCCGAGTCCCAGCCGGAAGAGCGGGAAGAGTCGTGCCCCCAGGCCCCCGTGGCGGGAGAGCACGAGACCGGTGCGCAGGAGCACGGTCCGCACGCCCGCCTCCGCGGCGGCGCCCGCCGCCTCCTCCCAGTCGCGGCACACCTCGGCGAGGAAGCCGCTGCCGGGCGGGGCGCCCTCGTCCACCACGCGTTCCCCGGTGTCGCCGTAGATGCCGATCGCGCTGCCGCTGAGCAGTACGCGCGGCGGCCGGTCGAGGGAGGCGAGGGCCTCGGCGATCGCCCCGGTGCCGTGCACCCGGCTGTCGCGGATCTCCTTCTTGTACGCGGCGGTCCACCGGTGGTCGCCGATCCCGGCACCGGCCAGGTGGACGACGGCGTCGCAGCCGGCCAGCCCGGCGGCGTCCACGCGGCCCCGGGCGGGATCCCAGGCGACCTCGCCGGGCGCGCGCGGGGCGCGCCGGACCAGCCGGACGACCTCGTGGCCGTCGGCCGCCAGCGAGCGGACAAGGGCCGAACCGATCAGGCCGGAGGCCCCCGTGACGGCGACGCGGCTCATGCCCGGAACCGCTCCCACAGCCGGGGGAAGCGCCGGGCCAGCTCGCCGTCGTCCTCCACGTCGAACGCCGTGCCCAGCGGCTCCGGCGGCTGCGGCGGAAGCCCCAGGTCGGGCGTCTCGGTGCCGGTCAGCTGCTCGTACGCCTCGTCGGCGGCGTACCCGAGGTCCTCGCCGTCGCCGTCGACCTCCTCGTCGAAGTCCTCCAGGAGGTCGGCCAGACCGTCGGGGTCGTGCAGCGCCCCCTCGAAGACCTCCCGGCCCTGGCCGATCAGCCAGCAGCGGAAGTAGTCGAAGACGTCGTCGCTCGCCCCGTCCAGCAGCACCGCCGCCGCCCCCCACAGATCCCACAGGTACGCGCGGTTGTAGCGGGACTCGAAGTGCCGGGCGAAGTCCAGCACGCCGTCCGGGTCCAGCCGCAACAGCGACTCGACCAGCACATCCGCCTGGTCCTCGGGGTCCCCCTCGGCTGCGTCGCGTGCGCTGTCGATCAGCTCCCAGAACTCCGTCTCGTCCATCACGGGTCCAGCATCGGCCCTGGCGCAGGGCAACGCACCCCGAGGGGTACGGATGCTGCCGTGTTGTTACCGGTGAGGGTGGGACCGCAATACACGACAGAAGGTGTCCGGTATCGCTGTGAGAGTGCCTCCGTCGCCATCGAACGGAAGGAAGGACCACCGTGTCGGGAACCGAGGAACGACCCCTGGCCGGCAAAGTCGCCCTGGTGGCCGGGGCCACCCGCGGCGCGGGCCGCGCCATGGCCGTCGAGCTGGGCCGGGCCGGAGCCCTCGTCTACGCCACCGGCCGCACCACGCGCGAGCACCGCAGCGAGGTCGGCCGGCCGGAGACCATCGAGGAGACGGCGGAACTGGTCGCCGCGGCGGGCGGTACGGCGGTCGCGGTGCCCGTCGACCACCTGCGGCCCGAGCAGGTCGAGGCGCTCGTCGCACGCATCGACGCCGAGCAGGGGCGGCTGGACGTCCTGGTCAACGGACTCTGGGGCGGGGACCACCTGCTCGACTACCCCGAGGGCTTCGAGAAGAAGATGTGGGAGCTCGACCTCGAGGCCGGGCTGCGCATGCTGCGGCTCGGCATCGACTCCCACCTGATCACCAGCCGGTACGCGCTGCCGCTGCTCACCCGGCGGCCGGGCGGACTGGTGGTGGAGGTGACCGACGGCACGGCCGAGTACAACGCGAACCACCGCGGCCACGTGTACTTCGACCTGGCCAAGTGCGCACCGATCCGCATGGCGCTGGGCCTGGCCCGGGAACTGGCGGACCTCGGCGGCACCGCGGTGTGCCTGACGCCGGGGTACCTGCGCTCGGAGGCGATGCTCGACACGTACAAGAAGGTGACCGAGGAGAGGTGGCGCGACGCCGTCGCGGACGATCCGCACTTCTGCATCTCCGAGAGTCCCGCGTACGTCGGGCGGGCGGTGGCCGCGCTCGCGGCGGATGCGGAGGTGGGGCGGTTCAACGGGCAGTCGCTCTCCAGCGGGCAGCTGGCGCGGGTGTACGGCTTCACGGACGTGGACGGCACGCGGCCGGACGCGTGGGGGTACATCGCCGCCCTGGAGGCGGGGAAGGAGCCGCGGGAGCGGGATTACCGCTGAGCCCTGGCTGCGGGTGCGTGGCGACGAGCCACGACGGCGGGACGGTCAACCGTAGAGCTCTGCCATCCGCGCGGCCGCCCGTGCAACGCGCGCCCGCAGCTCCGGCGGGCCGAGCACCTCCACCTCCGGGCCGAGCCCCAGCAGCTGCGACTCCGCGACCTCCAGCGACTCCACCCGCAAGGTGACCGTGACGCGGCCGGCCGCGTCCGCGGGGCCGGCCGCCGCGAGGGCCTCGTGGGCGGCGGCCGCGTCCGTGACGTGCGGCAGCCGGCGTGCTCCGGCCGGCGTCAGGCGCAGTTCGGTGGACTCGCGCAGGATCGACCGGGCGAACGCGGCCGCGCGCTCCTCCCAGAACGCCGCCAGGTCGAAGTCCTCGTCGCGGCGGAAGACCTCCTCGCCGACGGCCACGTCGTCGAACCGGTCCGCCCGGTAGACGCGGTGGTCGTCGCCGGCCCGTGCCACCACGTACCACGCGCCCGCCTTGAGGACGAGCCCGTACGGTTCGAGCTCGCGGACGACCTCGCCGTCCCGGCGGCGGTAGCGGGCGGTGACGCGGCGGTCGTCCCACACCGCCTCGGCCAGGGCGGGCAGCAGGGCGGGCGTCCTGTGCGGGCGCCACCAGCCGGGGGCGTCGAGGTGGAAGCGCTGTGCCGCGGCCGCGGGGGCGTCGCCAAGTTCGGGGTGCAGGGCGGCGGCGACCTTGAGCCGGGCCGCGGAGGCCGCATCCGCCAGGCCCATGTCGCGCAGGGCCGTGGGGACGCCGGAGAGGAAGAGCGCCTCGGCCTCGGTGCGGCCCAGGCCGGTCAGCCGGGTGCGGTAGCCGCCCACCAGGCGGTAGCCGCCGGTGCGGCCGCGGTCGGCGTAGACGGGGATGCCGGCCTCGGACAGGGCCTGCACGTCGCGGGCGACGGTGCGCTCGGAGACCTCCAGGCGGCGGGCGAGCTCGGGCCCGGTCATGGAGGCCTTGGACTGCAGCAGGAGCAACAGGTGGATCAGCCGGGCCGCGCGCATGCCCCCCATGATGCAGGGGCCCGCGGGCAGCACGGGGCGGGACGACAGGAGGCCGTGCGCCAAGCCAGGGCACGGTGACGAACGGCGTCCTGTCGCCACCCCTGAGCCGTACCGCGACACAGGACAGGGCGCGCGGTGTGGCTCCGTCGGAGACGATACGCCTTTGATCGATGATCGATCAATCGTTGCGTGGGGGAGATGCCGAGGAGATTTTGTGGAGAGCGGGTGCCGGTGCCGTCAGATCTGCGGCGCGCAGCTCAGGACGTGGGAATTGAGCAGCTCGCCGATGGCCGGGTCGCGCTCGGCGAAGGCCTGCACGATGCGGGCGTGCTCCTCGGCGTGGGCCCGGGGGGTGGGGCTGAGCCAGCGGATGGACAGCGCCGTCCACACCTCGATGCCCAGGGACTCCCAGGTGTGCAGCAGCACCGCGTTGCCCGCGGCCCGCACGATCTCCCGGTGGAAGGCGACCGTGTGCCGCGCCTGGGCCTCGGTGTCGCCCGTGCGGTCGGCCTCGCGCAGGGCCGCGACCTCCCGCTCCAGCGCCCCCGTGTCGCCGGCCAGCCGCTCCGCGGCCAGCTCGGCGGCCACCCGCTCCAGGCCGGCCCGCACCGGGTAGCTCTCCTTGAGGTCGGCGGCGGTCAGCTCCCGCACGCGGGCGCCCTTGTTGGGGGCGGACTCGATCAGCCGCAGGGACTCCAGCTCCCGCAGCGCCTCGCGCACCGGCGTCTGGCTCACCAGCAGCTCCGCCGCGATGCGGCGCTCGACGATGCGCTCCCCGGGCTGCCAGCGCCCGCCGACGATGCCCTCCAGGATGTGCTCGCGGATCTGCTCGCGCAGCGAATGGACGACGGGCGGGGCCATGGGTGCTCCTTGAGCCGGGCGAGCGTGGACCGGGGGCCATTATCCCGGTCGGGTACGAACAGGCCGAAGGGCGCGGACCCGGCCCGTACGGATACGGGAGGGGCCCGCGCCCTTCATGGCGCAGCGGGGTGCCTAGGAGGTCACAGACCGATCTCGGTCTCGAACTCCGCGGCCTCCAGGATCTGCTTGACCGTGGTCAGGTAGCGGGCGGCGTCGGCGCCGTCCACCAGACGGTGGTCGTAGGACAGGGTCACGTAGACCATGTCGCGGATGGCGATGGTCTCGCCCAGCTCCGGGTGGTTGATGACCACCGGGCGCTTGACGGTGGCGCCGATGCCCAGGATCGCGACCTGGTTCGGCGGCACGATGACCGTGTCGAACAGCGCACCGCGCGAGCCGGTGTTGCTGATCGTGAAGGTCGCGCCGGAGAGCTCGTCCGGCGTGATCTTGTTGCCGCGGACCTTGCCCGCGAGCTCCGCCGTCTTCTTGGCGATGCCGGCGATGTTGAGGTCACCCGCGCCCTTGATGACCGGGGTCATCAGGCCCTTCTCCGAGTCGACGGCGATGCCGACGTTCTCGGAGTCGAAGTAGGTGATGGTGCCCTCGGCCTCGTTGATCCGGGCGTTGACGACCGGGTGGGCCTTCAGCGCCTGGACGGCGGCCTTGACGAAGAACGGCATCGGGGAGAGCTTGACGCCCTCGCGGGCGGCGAAGCCGTCCTTGGCCTTGTTGCGCATCCGCATGATCTTGGTGATGTCCACCTCGATCACGGACGACAGCTGGGCCTGCTCGTGCAGCGCCTTCATCATGTTGTCCGCGATCGCCTTGCGGATCCGCGGCATCTTGACGGTCTGGCCGCGCAGCGGCGAGACCTCCAGGGCCGGGGCCTTCGGCGCGGCGGCGGCCGGGGCGGCGGCGGCCGGAGCCGGGGCGGCCTTGGCGGCCTCGGCAGCGGCGACGACGTCCTGCTTGCGGATGCGACCGCCGACGCCGGTGCCGGCGACGGTGCGCAGGTCGACGCCGGACTCGGCGGCGAGCTTGCGGACCAGCGGGGTCACGTACGCGCCGTCGGCCGCCGGGGTGGCGACGGCGGGCGCCGGGGCGGCCGGGGCCGGGGCGGCCGGCGCGGGAGCCGGAGCCGGGGCCGGAGCCGGGGCGGGGGCCGGAGCAGCCGCGGCCGGGGCCGGGGCAGCGGGGGCGACCGGGGCAGCCGGAGCCGGAGCGGCCGGAGCCGGAGCGGCCGGGGCCTCGGCGGCGGGCGCCGGGGCCGGGGCGGCCGGAGCCGGAGCGGCGGCCGGGGCGGCACCCGGGGCACCGATGACGGCCAGCTTGGCGCCGACCTCGGCGACCTCGTCCTCGCCGACGACGATCTCGAGCAGGACGCCGGAGGCCGGGGCCGGGATCTCGGTGTCGACCTTGTCGGTCGAGACCTCGAGCAGCGGCTCGTCCTCGGAGACCTCCTCGCCGACCTCCTTCAGCCAGCGGGTGACGGTGCCCTCGGTGACCGACTCGCCCAGCGCGGGCAGGACGACGTCGACGCCGGAGGCGCCACCGGCGGCGGCCGGGGCCTCGGCGACCGGCGCGGCAGCGGCCGGGGCCTCGGCGGCCGGGGCCGGGGCCTCGGCGACGGGGGCCTCGGCAGCGGCGGCGGCCGGGGCGGGGGCCTCGGCGGGCGCGCCGGAGCCGTCGTCGATCACCGCGAGCTCGGCGCCGACCTCGACGGTCTCGTCCTCGGCCACGTTGATCTTGGCCAGGATGCCGGACGCCGGGGAGGGGATCTCGGTGTCGACCTTGTCGGTGGAGACCTCGAGCAGCGGCTCGTCGGCCTCCACTCGGTCACCCTCGGCCTTGAGCCAGCGGGTGACGGTGCCCTCGGACACGCTCTCGCCGAGCGCCGGCAGGGTTACGGAAACCGCCATGGTGCGGTTGCTCCTTACGAGTAGTGCGGATGGTGGTGCGCTCGGGACTCAGTCGTGCGAGTGCAGGGGCTTGCCGGCCAGGGCCAGGTGGGCCTCGCCGAGGGCCTCGTTCTGCGTCGGGTGCGCGTGGATGAGCTGCGCGACCTCGGCCGGGAGGGCCTCCCAGTTGTAGATCAGCTGGGCCTCGCCGACCTGCTCACCCATGCGGTCGCCGACCATGTGGACGCCGACCACGGCACCGTCCTTGACCTGGACGAGCTTGATCTCGCCCGCGGTCTTGAGGATCTTGCTCTTGCCGTTGCCGGCCAGGTTGTACTTCAGAGCGACGACCTTGTCGGCGCCGTACAGCTCCTTGGCCTTGGCCTCGGTGAGACCGACCGAGGCGACCTCGGGGTGGCAGTACGTGACGCGCGGCACGCCGTCGTAGTCGACCGGCACGGGCTTGAGCCCGGCCAGGCGCTCCGCCACCAGGATGCCCTCCGCGAAGCCGACGTGCGCGAGCTGGAGCGTGGGCACCAGGTCACCGACGGCCGAGATGGTGGGCACGTTGGTCTGCATGTACTCGTCGACGAGGACGTAGCCGCGGTCCATCGCGACCCCGGCCTCCTCGTAGCCCAGGCCCTGGGAGACCGGGCCGCGGCCGACGGCGACGAGCAGCAGCTCGGCCTCGAAGGTCTTGCCGTTCTCCAGCGAGACCTTCACACCGTCGGCGGTGTACTCCACGCCGGAGAAGCGGGAGCCCAGCGAGAACGCGATGCCGCGCTTGCGGAAGGCGCGCTCCAGCAGCTTGGAGCTGTTCTCGTCCTCGACCGGGACGAGGTGCGGCAGCGCCTCGACGATGGTGACGTCGACGCCGAAGGACTTCCACGCGGAGGCGAACTCGACGCCGATGACGCCGCCGCCCAGCACGATCGCGGACTTCGGGACGCGGTCCAGGACCAGCGCGTGGTCCGAGGAGATGACGCGGTCGCCGTCGATGGTCAGGCCCGGCAGCGACTTCGGCACGGAGCCGGTGGCCAGCAGGATGTGGCGGCCGTTGATGCGCTGGCCGTTCACGTCGACGGACGTGGGGGAGGACAGACGGCCCTCACCGGTGATGTAGGTGACCTTGCGGGAGGCGACCAGGCCCTGCAGACCCTTGTACAGGCCCGAGATCACCTCGTCCTTGTACTTGTGGACGCCCGCGATGTCGATGCCCTCCAGGGCAGCCTTGACACCGAACTGCTCGGCCTCACGGGCCGAGTCGGCGACCTCGCCGGCGTGCAGCAGCGCCTTGGTGGGGATGCAGCCGCGGTGCAGGCAGGTGCCGCCCAGCTTGTCCTTCTCGATCAGGGCGACGTCCAGACCCAGCTGGGCACCCCGCAGGGCGGCGGCGTAACCGCCGCTACCGCCTCCGAGGATCACTAGGTCGAAAACGGTGCTGGCGTCGTTCGCCACGTCACGTCCTCCATGCATGTACGCCGGAGCCGGTCGTCGGTGACCGGGCGGCGGCTGTCGTTCGGCCGCGTTTTGCGTCGGCCCGTGATTACTGGGGCCCTGTCCTGCCGGGACAACATCTTCGCACTTGTTGACGGACGGCGGGACGCCGGGCCGGGGTGAGGGATGGCTGATGCGTCACCTTGACGGGGTTACTCGTTGGTACGAGTCGGTGTATTCGTGCGGGTTTCGTCCGTAGCGAACACGAACGCCCGCCGGGCGCATTCCCGCCCCGCCCGCCTTGACGCCCGGGCCGGTACGCCCGACGGCCACGGCCCCCGTACCAGGAGCCGTGGCCGTGTCGTGGCGGCGCGTGCCGGAGCGCCGGATCAGCCGAGCTCGCCGTCGGCGGTGCGCTCCGCCAGACGCACCAGGGTGCGCACCGCGGAGCCGGTGCCGCCCTTGGGGGTGTAGCCGTACGGCGCCTTCTCGTGGAAGGCCGGACCCGCGATGTCCAGGTGGGCCCAGGTGATGCCCTCGCCCACGAACTCCTGCAGGAACAGACCGGCCACCAGGCCGCCGCCCATGCGCTCGCCCATGTTCGCCATGTCGGCGACCGGGGAGTCCATCGACTTGCGCAGGTCGGCCGGCAGCGGCATCGGCCAGGACTGCTCGCCGACCTCCTCCGCGATCTCGTGCAGCTCGGTGCGGAAGGCGTCGTCGTTGGCCATCACACCGAAGGTGCGGTCGCCGAGCGCCAGGACCATGGCACCGGTGAGGGTCGCCACGTCCACGATCGCGTCCGGGTTCTCCTCCGAGGCGCGGGTCAGCGCGTCGGCCAGCACCAGACGGCCCTCGGCGTCCGTGTTGAGCACCTCGACGGTCTTGCCGCTGTACATGCGCAGCACATCGCCCGGACGGGTGGCCGAGCCGGAGGGCATGTTCTCCGCGAGGGCCAGCCAGCCCGTGACGTTGACGGCCAGACCCAGCTTGGCGGCCGCCACGACCGCGGCGAACACCGCGGCCGCGCCGCTCATGTCGCACTTCATGGTCTCGTTGTGGCCGGCCGGCTTCAGCGAGATGCCGCCCGAGTCGTAGGTGATGCCCTTGCCCACCAGCGCCAGGGTCTTCTCCGCCTTGGGGTGCGTGTAGCCGATGCGCACCAGACGCGGCGGGTTCACCGACCCCTGACCGACGCCCATGATGCCGCCGTAGCCGCCCTTGAGCAGCGCCTTCTCGTCCAGCACCTCCACCTTCAGGCCGAACTCCTTGGCCGCGGCCTGCACCTGCGCGGCGAAGCTCTTCGGGAAGAGGTCGTTGGACGGCATGTTGATCAGGTCGCGGGCCCGGTTGACCTCGCCCGCCACCGTGGCGGCGCGCTCGACGGCCGCCTTGAACGCCTTGTCGCGCGGCTTGGCGCCCAGGATCGCGGCCTCGCCCAGCGGGGCGCTGCGGTCCTTCGAGGCATCCTTCTTCGCCTTGGCCTCGCCGCCACGGTAGGCGGTGAAGCTGTACGCACCCAGGATCGCGCCCTCACCGATGGCGGCAACCGCGCCCGCGTCCTCCACAGGCAGGGCGAACGCGGCCTTCTTCGTACCGGCCAGCGCACGGGCGGCCACACCGGCGGCCCGGCGCAGCGCCTCGTCGGTGTACCCCTCGCCGTCGGTCGGCAGCTCGCCCAGACCGACCGCCAGCACGACCGGGGCCTTCAGACCGGCCGGAGCGGGCAGCTTCGTAACCTCGCCCTCGCCGCCACCGGCGCCGAGGGTCTCCAGGACGGAGGCCAGCTTGCCGTCGAACGCCTGGTCCACGGCCTCGGCGCCGTACGCGACGACGGGGCCCTTCGGGCCCTTCGCCACACCGACGACGACGGCGTCCGCGCGCAGCGTTGCCGCGCTGGAGGTGCTGAGAGTCAGAGCAGTCACGGTGGTGAAGTCTCTCTTCCGGTTGAGTTCCTCGGCCGGGCGCGTCCCGCGGGGCCTTTGCGCATCGTATGCGCCGGTTCGCTCGATGCTCAGTCCAGGTACGGGGTGCGGGTCGCTGCGGCGGGTGCGGGGTGCTGCCGCTGGGCCTTGCGCGGTTGCCCGGGTGCGGGCCGTCCGTGGCCGTTCGCGCAGTTCCCCGCGCCCCTTCGGCGTGCGCCGTCGCGCTTGCGCGCGTGCACCCGGGTGCGGGTCCGTAACGGCTGAACGCGCAGTTCCCCGCGCCCCTTCGGGGCGCCCCGTAACTGCGCCCGGTGCGACGGGGGCGCCCCGTCAGGGGCGCGGGGAACTGCGCGAACGGCCACCGGTCAGCCGCACCCGGGGCGATTGCTCAGCCCAGGGTCAGGGCCAAAAGGGCCGTCGTTGCGGCCGTTTCGGACAGGGCGCCGAAGACGTCGCCGGTCACGCCGCCCAGGCGGCGCCGGCAGTGGCGCAGCAACAGTTCCGCGGCCAGCAGAGCCAAAAGCACCGCCGCACCCGCGTGCAGTGACGCCGCCGCGGCTGCGAGGGTCGTCAGGGCCGCGACGGCCGCGGTGGCGGGGACGGGGACGACCCCGGCCACCGCCGCGCCCAGGCCGTCCGGTCGCGCCGCCGGCACCCCCGTCCGCGACGCGAGCGTCAGGGCGCAGCGGGCCGTGACCGCGGCGACCACCGCCGCGAGCGCGCCGCGCAGCGCACCCGCCTCGTACAGCCGGTCCAGGGCGGCGACCTGGCCGAAGAGGGTCAGGACGAGGGTGATGACCCCGAACGGCCCGATGTCGGACTGCTTCATGATGCGCAGCGCGTCCGCGGCCGGTTTGCCGCTGCCGAGTCCGTCGGCGACGTCGGCGAGCCCGTCCAGGTGCAGTCCCCGGGTGAGGACGGCCGGTACGGCGACCGTGGCCACGGCGGCGAGGAGGGGGCCCGATCCCAGCAGCGAGAACAGCGCCCCCGCCCCGGCCGCGCAGGCGCCGACGACCAGGCCGGCCAGGGGGGCGGCGAGCATTCCGCCGCGGGCGGCGGCCCGGTCCCAGCGGGTGAGCCGTACGGGGAGCACGGTCAGGGTGCCGAAGGCGAAGCGCAGGGCGTCGGCGGGGGTGGGCCGGTCGGCGGTCGTGTCGGTCACGGCGGGCAGGGTATCCCGCCGGTCGCGGGGGTTATTTTGGCCGGTAGCGCGGCCGAGAACGGGGTGAGTGGCGATGGGACACTGGCTGACCCGCAACGTCGTCGAGCCGGGCAAGCTGCCGTTGCTGCTGGCACTGGGGTCCTTCGTCCTCACCTTTCTCGTGACGCGGGTGATCACCCGGTTGATCCGGGCGGGCCGCGGCCCGTTCCGCAACATCCGTCCCGGCGGGCTGCATGTGCACCATGTCGTGCCGGGTGTGGTGCTGATGGTGGTGGGCGGCTTCGGGGCGGTCGCCCAGGGCCGCTACGGCTTCGGGGCGGCGCTGTCGGCGGTGCTGTTCGGTTCGGGTGCCGGGCTGGTGCTGGACGAGTTCGCGCTCGTGCTGCACATGGACGACGTGTACTGGACGGAGCAGGGGCGCAAGAGCGTCGAGATCGTCATCCTCACCGCGGCGCTGGTCGCCCTGGTGCTGGCCGGCTTCGCGCCCTTCGGCGTCAACGAGCTGACCCACGACGAGCTGCAGAACCGCACGCTCGTGGTGACCAACACCCTGGCCAACTTCCTGATAGCGCTTTTTGCCCTGGCCAAGGGCAAGCCGCGGCTCGCCCTGATCGGTGCGGTCGTGCCCTTCGTGGCCCTGATCGCCGCCGTGCGGCTGGCCCGACCGGGCTCGCCGTGGGCCCGCCGCTTCTACCGTCACCGGCCGCGGGCCCGGCGCCGGGCGCGGGTGCGCGCCTACCGGCACGACGCCCGCTGGGCGGCGGTCCGCAACCGCCTTCACGACCTGCTGGCGGGTGCTCCCGACCGGTGATGGCGCTGCCGGTGGGCGTCCCCGCGCGGCTTGCGCCGCCGCACGAGCTCCTCGGCGCCGCTGAGCACCAGGACGGCCACGAGGGCCGCGATGTGCTCCCTGCCCGCGAGGTTGGGCTTGGCGGCGACCTCGCCC
Organism: Streptomyces sp. NPDC049585; assembly: GCF_040675615.1. Taxonomy (NCBI): domain Bacteria; kingdom Bacillati; phylum Actinomycetota; class Actinomycetes; order Kitasatosporales; family Streptomycetaceae; genus Streptomyces; species Streptomyces sp. NPDC049585. The sequence goes on from NZ_JBFAPE010000043.1 coordinate 39,402, forward strand.
ACCATGGCCGCCACCACCACGGTGCAGGTGACCCAGGCGCGGTAGCGCCAGGCGACGTACACCGCGAGGCCCACGACCGCCGCCGAGGGGCCCGTGTCGATGATCCGGGCCGTGTGCGGGGGCAGCCCCAGCGGCGAGTCCGGCCCCAGGGCCACGCCCAGCCGCGCGTACGTCGTACCGGCCAGGGTGGCCAGGTACGCCACGGCCAGGGTGCGCCGCACTCCCAGGGCCGCCTCGGCGATGCCGAAGACGATGAGGATCTGTGCCAGCGCGCCCCACACCGGCAGGTCCAGGGCGGGCACGAACAGCGACAGGGGAGTGCGCAGCAGGGCCAGCCACCAGGGCAACTCGGCGCGTACCGAGCCCAGGTGCTGGACGGGGTGGTAGCCCCAGGACTGGTTCTGCACGAGCTGGAAGGCCGCGGTGAGCGCGACCGCCGTCAGCGTCATCGGAATGGAGCGGAGCCGCTTGCGGGCGAACGTCCCCCACACGGCCGCGTAGAGCGGCCCCCACTCGGTGCGCGCGGCGCGAAGCAGCGCCGCGCGGGTCATCGCCGGCTCTCCAGGTGTTTGCGATTGAGCCACTTGGGCAGGCCGGGCGCCTCCAGGAAGCCTTCCGCGCGGGCGCTGGCGATGCCGATGCGCAGCAGGTCAGCGCTCTTCTCGAACAGCATGAAACGAGGCTCCCAGATGGGACGGTACTTCGCATTTGCTCGATAAAGAGATTCGATCTGCCACCAGCGTGAGAAGAAGCTCAGCAGTGAGCGCCACATCCGCAGCACCGGGCCCGCGCCCAGGCGCGAGCCGCGTTCGAAGACCGAGCGGAACATGGCGAAGTTCAGCGACACCTGCTCGATGCCGAGTGCGCCGGCCCGCTGCAGCAGCTCGATGACCATGAACTCCATCAGGCCGTTGTCGGAGTCCCGGTCACGGCGCATCAGGTCCAGCGACAGCCCCTTCGGCCCCCACGGCACAAAGCTGAGCAGGGCCCGCAGCCGGCCCTCGGCGTCGAAGCACTCCAGCATCACGCAGCGGCCGTCGGCCGGGTCGCCCAGCCGGCCCAGCGCCATCGAGAAGCCGCGCTCGGTCGCGCCGTCGCGCCAGTCGTCGGCCCGGCGCAGCAGCTCGGCCATCTCCTCCTCGGGGACGTCCTCGTGCCGCCGGACGGTGACGGTGTAGCCGGCGCGGCGCACCCGGTTGTACGCCTGGCGCACCGTGCGCATGGCCCGGCCCTCCAGGGTGAACTCGGCCGTGTCGACGATGGCTTCGTCGCCCAGTTCGAGCGCGTCCAGGCCGTGCCGGGAGTAGATCGTGCCGCCCTCCTCGCTCGCGCCCATCACCGCCGGGATCCAGCCGTGCTCGCGCGCCTCGGCCAGCCACGGCTCGATGGCGCCGGGCCACGCCTCCGGGTCGCCGATGGGGTCGCCCGAGGCCAGCGAGACCCCGCCGACGACGCGGTAGGTGACGGCGGCCTTGCCCGACGGCGACCAGATGACGCTCTTCTCGCGGCGCAGCGCGAAGTAGCCGAGCGAGTCGCGCTCGCCCCAGCGGTCCAGCAGCGCGCGCAGCTGCTCCTCGTCCCCCGCCGTGAGCGGGTCGGTGGCGCGGCGCGCCCGGAAGGCCGCCCAGACGACCACGATCAGCAGGATCGTGCTCATCACGTTGATGGTGACGTCCACCCAGCCGGGCGGGGCGATGCCGGCGTAGCGCTGGTCGTCGGCGGCGATCGAGACCAGCCGCATCACGCCGTAGTGCCAGCGGTCCAGGAACGTCGAACGCTGCTCGTCCGTGGCCTGGTTGGTGATCGTCACCAGCCCGGCCGCCAGCAGCGAGGTGACCAGCAGGCCCACCGCCGCCACGGCCGAGGCCAGCTTGGGGTTGGAGCGGTCGCCCTTGGCGTAGAACTCCCGCCGGCCCGCCACCAGCGCCGCCGCGAACAGGGCCGTGACGATCAGCGAGAACCAGTTCAGCGGGTGCCGGCGGAACTCCGGGAAGAACATCACGAAGACGAGCAGCAGCAGGAGCAGACCCGCCAGGACGAGGTTGAGGATCCACGCCGCCCGCTTCCGGCGCCGCATGGTGATCGCCATGAACAGCGACACCACCGCGGGGGAGAAGCCGGCGGTCAGCAGGTACGGCGTGAAGAACTCGTCGACGTTGTGGCGGCGGATGTCCGAACCGAAGGACACCCACACCGCACCCAGGAGGTTGACGAAGGTAACGGCGCGCAAGTACCACACGGCAAAGCCGGCGGCCCGCCGGCGCCAGGCGGAGCCGCGGACGCCCTCATCCGGAGTCAAGCGGACTTCTCCCATGAAAAGTGAGCATATGGGGCGCGGTCTGCGGCGGTCCCGCCCCTGCTCCTACCCCTAGGAGCCCACGGGCAACTCCGCCGCCAGGGCCGCGGCCGCCTGCACCAACGGCAGAGCCAGCAGCGCCCCTGTCCCCTCGCCCACTGTGACGCCCTGATCCAGAAGAGGGTTGAGTGCCATCCGATCCAGCGCCTTGCCCTGCGCCGGATCACCACTGCGCTGCCCCGCCAGCCACCAGTCCGGGGCCCGGAACGCCACCCGCTGACCCACCAGCGCGCACGCCGCCGTCACCACGCCGTCCAGGATCACCGGCGTCCGGCGCACCGCGCTCTGCAGCAGGAAACCCGTCATCGCCGCCAGATCCGCACCCCCCACCGTCGCCAGCAGCTGCATCTGGTCACCCAGCACCGGCCGCGCCCGGCGCAGCGCGTCCCGGATCGCCGCGCACTTGCGCATCCACGCCAGATCGTCGATCCCGAACGCACCGCGGCCGGTCACCACCGAGGCGTCCGTGCCGCACAACGCGCCGATCAGCACGCCGGCGGCCGTCGTACCGCCCACGCTCAGATCACCCAGCACCACCAGGTCCGTGCCCGAGTCGGCCTCCTCGTCGGCGATCGCCATGCCCGCACGGAACGCCTCCTGCGCCTCCGCGAGTGTCAGGGCGTCCTCGGCGTCGATCCGGCCCGCACCACGGCGCACCCGGTGCCGCGTCACCTCCGCCGGCAGCTCCGCCGCATCGCAGTCCACGGCCATGTCCACGATGCGCACCTCCACGCCGGCACGGCGCGCCAGCACCGCGGCGCAGCTCGTGCCGTCGAGCGTCGCCCGGACCAGCTCCAGCGCACCGGCCGTCGGGCCGGCCGACACGCCGAGGGAGGCGACGCCGTGATCACCCGCGAACAGCAGCACCTTCGGCCGCTCGACCGGCCTGACCGGCACGCAACCCTGGGCGGCGGCGAGCCACTCGCCCAGCTCGTCCAGGCGGCCGAGGGCACCGGGGCGGGGGTGCGTGCGGTGGGTGCCGCGCTCCTCGGCCTCGCGGCGCACGGCGGCGTCGGGGCGCTCGATCAGCGTGGCGAAGTCATCCAGATTCAGACCGCTCATCCGGCCAACAGTACCCGCGCGGGGGCGAGCCGAAGCCGGTGCGGGTCGCCTGCGGCGGGCGGCCCGGACCCCCGGTCCCCGAACGCCGGGCGGAGCCCGGTCCGCCCGCGGGGCCAGGCTGTGTCCGGCGGATGGTGCAGCGCCCCGTAGGGGCGCGGGGAACTGCGCGATCGGCCACCGACGGCCCGCAGTCGAGGCGCCTCCCCGGCAC